>JAQUAK010000002.1 GCA_028687275.1 Patescibacteria group bacterium
TCGGATTGAAGGCTGAAATTCGCCTTCATGAAGCTGGAATCGCTAGTAATCGTGGATCAGCTATGCCACGGTGAATACGTTCTCGGGTCTTGTACTCACCGCCCGTCACGTCAAGGGAGTTGGTAGTACCCGAAGGCTCATTTATGGGACGAAGGTAAGACCGATGACAGGGACGAAGTCGTAACAAGGCATCCGTAGCGGAAGCTGTGGATGGATCACCTCCTTTCTAGGGAGTATTTGCCCTTCATCATTGATGAAGTAAGCAATAGTCGACATTACACTTCGGTGTAATGAGTATTATCGCAAGATAATGCAAAAATAATTATTCGAATCGGTGCCGATTAGATTCAAAATTTCTTATATCAAGTTAAACTTTGTAAAAAAACCGTCTAAATGGCGGTTTTTTTGTTGGCAAGTTAGTTATAATTAATAACAACACTTGACAAAACAATAATTTAGTTACATAATAAAAAGTTAAAATAAGCATTATTCATTAACAATCAAAAAAATAGAAATGAAATGAAAGGAAAAATTCCTCTAACAGCAGAAATTGCACTTGAAAGTGCAGAACATCAATGGAGACTACTTATCAACGGATTAATCAACGAACTAAAAACATCCGGGGTCGTATCTATTTCTCCAGAACGTAAAGTAAGGGTAAATCTAGAAATAGAAAATATTATACCCCCAGAGCATTCTTCAACGATTGTATTTAACAAAGTAACCACATCCCTAAACAAAGAAATATCTAGCGGAATGGAAAGAATCATTAGCTTAATCTCTGATAAAATAGAGAAAAGAAAATGGATTTTTATGGGTAAAATCATTGGAGATAATAATGTGCCAATAATTATTATCTACTATGAAGTTCTAGATGTTTTCGTGTATTCACAAAAATTAAAGGAAGAAAATAGTGAAAAATTTTTACCAGATTTCACACAAAATTAAATTTTGGTGAAAAAATACAAAAGAGGACATCTTGCAGATGCCCTCTCTTTTTTTGCCTAAATTATAATTTATCTAACTCCAATTACCTGTCTGATTTTTTCCATCTTAAGCGAAGCTAAAGCTTCTGCCTTCTGACGACCAGATTCTAGAACCTCTTTAGCCTCATCATCACTAATAGCATTATATTTTTCTTGAAAGGCGGTAAGAAATTTAGCAACAACTTCAGCTAAATCTTTCTTAAAGTCGCCATAGCCAAAGCCCTTATAATCCTTAACTAAACGCTTAATTTCTCGATTACCTAAACGAGCATAAATGGTTAATAAATTAGCTAAAGCGGGACGATTAACTGGGTCGTAATCAATATCAGTACCAGAATCAGTCACCGCCTTCATAATCTTTTTCTTAGCAACTTCAATATTATCTAATAAAGAAATATAACTATTAACATTACTATCACTCTTAGACATTTTTTTAGTTGGATCGGTCAAACTCATAATTCTAGCCCCCTCCTTAGGCACGAGAGCTTCTGGCACTACAAATGAATCTCCATATTGCCCATTAAAACGCTTGGCAATATCACGTGCTAATTCTACATGTTGTTTTTGGTCATCACCAACTGGCACGGCCTGAGTGTCATATAATAATATATCAGCCGCCATCAAAACAGGATAGGTAAAAAGACCAACTGAAACTGCATCTTGTTTTTCACCAGCCTTGTCCTTAAACTGAGTCATCTTTTTTAGATCAGCAATATAAGCGCCCGTACTACCTAAAATCCAGGCTAATTCCGTATGAGCAGATACATCTGATTGCTGAAAAATAATTGAATACTCGGGATTAATACCAGAGGCCAAATATATTTTAGTGATTTCTAAAATACGACGGCGTAAATCATCGGGCTCATAATCAACAGTAATGGCATGGTAGTCAACAATTGAAAAAATACAGCGATACTTCGCCTGTAATTCTGACCACTGACTAATAGCGCCAATGTAATTACCAATAGTTAAATTTCCACTAGGCTGAACTCCAGAAAAAATTGTTTTAAGTTTATCCATATTAATATTGCTTAATAATACTATTTTACTTTAATATGTCCCCAAAAGCAATTTCTGGGAATTCTTGAATAACATAATCAATATCTTTATCGCCTCGTCCCGATAAATTAACTACGATAATCTCCTCTTTATCTAATGTTGGCGCTAATTTATAGGCATAGGCCAATGCATGAGAACTCTCAAGCGCTGGAATAATTCCCTCCCGCTTACTCGTATAAACAAAAGCCTTAACCGCTTCTTGATCGTCAGCGCTAACATACTTGACTCTCTTTTCATCTTTCAAAAAGGAATGAAAGGGCCCAATGCCGGGATAGTCCAAGCCGGACGCAATAGAATGAACAGCAGAAGGGCTAGCATCTTCATTTTGAAGAAGATAAGTTTTCATGCCATGAATATTTCCCGGTTTACCTAAAGTCAAAGTAGCGGCATGTCGTCCACTATCTAAACCTTGACCACTTGGCTCAACACCAATTAATTGAACCGCTTTATCATCAAGAAAATCATAGAACAAGCCAATAGCATTAGAGCCACCACCAACACAAGCAATTAAATAGTCGGGCAAACATTTAGATTTTTCACTCATCTGTTGTCTTAACTCTCTGCTAATAACACTTTGAAAATAGGCAACCATGGCCGGATAAGGATGAGGGCCAACGACAGAACCGATAGCAAAAAAGGTGTCTTGATATTCTTGCATATAGACGGCAAAGGCGCTATCAACTGCCTCTTTTAAAGAGCTGCCACCCTCATTAACCGGAACCACTTTAGCTCCCAACAATTTCATCTTAGTAACATTGTCGGACTGTTTAGCGATATCAATCGTGCCCATATAAATTTCACACTCCAAGCCAACAACCGCAGCAGCGGTTGCTAAAGCAACGCCATGTTGACCGGCACCAGTTTCAGCCATAATTTTCTTTTTTCCTAAACGCTTAGCTAGGAGAGCCTCTCCTAAACAATGATTAATTTTATGAGCTCCGGTATGATTTAAATCTTCTCTCTTAAAATAAATCTGAGCTCCACCTAAATCAGCACTAATATTTTTAGCCAAATATAAAGGTGATGGGCGACCAGCATAGTCTCTTAATAAACGACCATACTCCGCCTGAAATTTCTTATCCTTTTTAATTTCTTCAAAAGCTTGAGCAACTTCCTGCAAAGCTTGCTCTAAAATTGGTGGCACTAAAGCTCCGCCGTAAGGACCATAATAGCCTTTTTCATTCGGTAAACTTTTATAACTTTGATTTAACATATACTTTATATAATTTAATTTTCTATAAATAAATATTTAAAAAAAATAATAATTTATTAATAAATAAAATACCCCCACTTAACAGCAAGGCCAATATTCAGAACAACGATTGTAGAAAATAAAATATTTCATATTTTGCTAATAAAAAAATCCCGTCCTTTCTACCAAATAATAAATTTAGTAGAAAGGACGGGATCTCCCGCGGTACCACCTTTCTTATTTAAAAGCTCACACTTTTAAATCTCTTTTCAACCTCTCTATCACTCAATGATGACAAGGTCTATCCTATGATTACGGAGGAAGCCGGACAAGCACTAACGCACTCATCATCCTATACAAAACTTGTATAAATTTATGCCCAACCCCGATAATTTTATCGGGACATAAATATGAATTTTAGTATTGGCAAAGAATCAATGACAATAGTAGCAAAAATAAAAACAAAAGTCAAAATAAAAAACCGCGCTGTAAAAACGCGGTTCGCGAGGCATAAAGGAATCGAACCAATATCCAGACCTTAAAAGGGCCATGCTCTACCTTTGAGCTAATGCCCCATTAAAAAGAACTCCATACACCTTATATAAACATTTATATTTTGTCAATATCTAATATTTGACTTAAGCCAAAAATATTCTTACACTATTTCTATCTAAATATAGCGGGGTGTAGTATAGAGGTAGTACGCATGCATGGGGTGCATGTATCCCGGGTTCGATTCCCGGCACCCCGACAAGTGGAACAAGTCGGGCTTGTAGCTCATCTGGTAGAGCGCTGCATTCGCATTGCAGAGGTAAGGGGTTCAAGTCCCCTCAAGTCCACTTACTTAACTTATTCGGGCTGTGGTATAAAGGCATTATACGCGCTTCGGGAGTGTGTGATCCCGGTTCAATTCCGGGCAGCCCGACCATAATTTATTGTCTTAAAAATCGTCAAATGACGATTTTTTTGAATAGTTGCTAAAAAGCTTTATTATGATTATAATAAAGTAAGTAAAATACATCCGATTCAAGGCCGCCTGGTTATTGAATTTTTTAATATTTATGATAGATTTTAAGCAAAAATTAGAAGAAAACGAACCAGATGTTTATCAGCAGAAACAACTTCAACGAGATGAAGAAATTTTAGAAAAATTTAAAAAACATCGAAAAATAAAAAATTATCTTATTGCTTTATTGGTTTTAGCTATTGTTTTCTCTGGAAAAGTCATTATGTCCAGCTCAGGCGCTAGCCAATGGCTTAGTAATAATCCCATTATTAACCTAGTAAGTCATTTAGGACAAAGCGCTGATAATCAACTTCAAGGAGAAGAACAAGACCGAGTAAACATTCTCCTCTTGGGCATGGGTGGTGAAAATCATGACGGCGGCTATTTAGCCGATACTATTATGATGTTAAGCCTACAACCATCCACCAAAAAGGTGGCCATGATTTCTATTCCTAGAGATTTAACTGTTCCCACTGAAAATGGTTACTGGCGTAAAGTTAATTCCATCCATGCCATTGCTGAAGCAAAAGAAGAAGGACAGGGCGGCCCCGCCATGATTAATTCCTTAACCGCTATACTTGACCAAAAAATTGATTACTACATCCGCATTGACTTTGATGGTTTTATTAAAGTTATAGATGAGCTGGGTGGCATTGATGTTAACGTAGAAAATAATTTAGATGATTATAGTTACCCAATCAGAGGAGAAGAAGATAATGAAAATTATTTTGCTCGCTTTGAACATCTACATATTGAAAAAGGACAGCAACACATGAACGGATCATTAGCCTTGAAATATGCACGCAGTCGTCACGCTGGAGGAGCTGAAGGCTCAGATTTTGCTCGTGCCAAAAGGCAGCAATTGATTTTAGAAGCTTTTAAAGACAAGCTACTATCTAAAAACAATTTATTAAAGCCAGGTATGTTAAGCCGCATTATCACTGAGTTGAACCGTAATATTAAAACTAACTTAGACGCCTGGGCGTTACTTAAAATTTGGAATGACTACAAGGATGTACAAAGAGATCAAATAACTAATACCGTCTTAAGCGACGGCCCAGGTGGATTTCTAATCTCTAGCCGCGGCGATGATGGCGCTTATATTTTAATTCCTCAAACTGGAAACTTTAATAATATCCAAGTCATGATAAAAAATATTTTTGGAGTAGATGAAAAAAAATTAGATGATGTATCCACAAATAATAAGGTTCAAGAAAATAAGGAAACCCCAGTTATTGGTATTGAGAAAGTAAATAAAGAAATTAAGGTGGCAGTACTAAATGGTACTTGGATAAGTGGTTTAGCGGCTAACTCAGCATTGAATTTACAAAATTATGGCTTTAAAATTATTGAAACAGCCAACGCCCCAACCAGAGAATACTCTGATTCCGTTATTTACGATTTAAGTTATGGAAAAGAATTAAAATCCTTAGAGATACTACAAGCAGCTGCTAACGCAAAGCTTGTTTATGACGCTCCTTCTTGGCTGGAAACCTACAAAAACAGCCCTGAACATCCAGATTTTATTCTTATCGTCGGCACAACAGAAAATAATTAATTTAACGATTATGCAAAAAAATACAGACAATTTCCCTTTAGTTGCTATCTGCGGACGTACCAATGTCGGCAAATCTACTTTATTCAACCGCTTGACCGAAAAGAAACAAGCCTTAGTGTCTAAGATAGAAGGAACAACCAGGGACTGTAACATCGGACTAGTTTATTGGGATCGCAAAGTTTTTAGACTGGTAGACACGGCCGGCCTAATTGATGCCAATATTATCAGTGGACGTAAGAAAGTTGCCAGCGAAGACATTGATGTTCTAGCGCAACAACAGGCCTTAGATTATTTAAAGCAAGCACAATTGCTACTATTTGTAGTTGATGGTAAAGCCGGCTTAATGCCAGAAGATAGAGAGCTAGCGCGAGTAATGCGACGACAGCCACGTTACGCCAATAAAATACTACTAGTGGCTAATAAAATTGACAGTGGCAAGCAAAGAAGCGAAGCTGCTATATTTAATAGGCTTGGATTAGGCGAACCTTATTCCCTATCCGCTCAAACTGGCGCGGGCACAGGGGACTTATTGGATAGTATCTTTGAAAAAATTGATACAGTTATTGATGACAATGCTGAAGACAAAAAAGATATTGCCGCAAAAATTGCTATTGTGGGAAAACCCAATGTTGGCAAATCATCATTACTAAACTCCCTACTTGGCTATCAGAGAGTTATTGTTAGCGATAAGCCTCATACCACCCGAGAGTCACAAGACATTGAATTGGAGCACGAAGGAAAGCTTATTCATATCATAGATACAGCTGGCATTTCTCGCCATGGGCACAAAGGCAAGGGTTTAGAAAAAGAAGGCATCGCTCTCTCTTTACAATCATTACAGCGCGCTGATATTGCCCTCCTAGTGCTTGATTTATCTGATGTCTTAACTCATCAAGACGCTAAAATGGTGGAAGAGATTGTTGATCGCGGCAAAAGCTTAATTATCGTGGCCAATAAGTGGGATACCGTAGAAGAAAAAAATCCTAAACACTGGAAAGAGATTATCTACGATAAATTACCATTTGCAACTTGGGCGCCAATAATATTTATTTCTGCAAAAACTGGAGCTAAGATTGATAAAGTTCTAGAAGTTGCCTTGGAAGTAGCAGAGGCCCGTAAGGTTGAAATCAGCGAAACCCAATTAAAAAAGTTTTTGAGCCGAGTAGTTAAAATCCATTTACCAGCTAAGGGTAAGGGGCTCAAAGCTCCTCATATTTATGAAATTGCTCAAAAGCGTTCTAACCCACCAGTTCTAACTATTCGCATCGGCTCACGCGATGACTTACATTTTTCTTATGTCCGTTTTTTAGAGAACAGACTACGTGAACAATATGGCTATATTGGCACCCCTGTGCGCATGCATGTTATTAAAAATAAAAAGAAACATGGAGTTAGAGAGAACTAAATTTAAACAAATTTTATTATCATTTTAAAATATTCGCACTCTGCGAATATTTTTATTTTATCGTCATTTCAGCCTGAATACGCTATAATAAAAGTAATTAATTTTATCCCTAAAAAAATATGCAAATTATTATTGGACTTGGTAATCCTGGCTCAAAATACGCCGACACTAGACATAACGCTGGCTGGCTAACTCTAGACCACATAGCAGGTAGCGAAAACTGGAAGGAGGAAAAGAAATTCAATGCTCTAATTAAAGAAGCTCCTGGCTATCTATACATTAAGCCCTTAAGCTTCATGAATAAATCTGGTGAAAGTGCCTACAAAGCACTTAGCTTCTATAAATTAATAGATAAACATTTCTTGGGTGGCATAAAAAAAGAGCAGAGTTTGCAAGACTGCCTCTATGTTATTCAAGATGATTTAGACTTAAATTTAGGAACTTGGAAGATAAGCCAAGACTCTAGAAGCGGTGGGAATAGGGGGATTCAATCAATTATCACTCACTTAAAAACTCAAAAATTTACTAGACTTCGCTTGGGCATTAAAACAGATAAACTTCACAATCCCCTGCCGGCTGATAAATTTGTTCTGCAAAGGTTTAGTAATGAAGAATTGAAGCTACTTAATAAAACATTAACTGAGGCCATACCGGCCTTACAAGAACTATTTTAATTGAATCAATATATAATAAAATCCCCTTGACTGCTCATACAAAAATTTTATTGGTGCCCATCTACTAGGAGGAAAGTAAATAAACACTAAACATTTGTACAAGCAGTCAAGGGGATTTTTTAACTTTCTAGCTTATATAATAAATGCTCTCATGTCAAGTTTAAAAAATCTGAATTCGGCAAATCTATATTTAGCATTCCTAAATTTAATCTCTAATTTAGAACGAACCGATTAATTAAGGTTATATAAAACTACGCAGTAATTATAGCGATATCTGTACAGACAAAATGTACCGTAATATAACTACAATTAACAATGCTCATAATTCAGATATAACTACTTAAACTTGACACCGTGAGCACAAATAGTAAACTAAGTATATTAGAAATTAAAAAATATGTATTTCAATGCTATAATTACTACTAATATATTTAGATAAAGAGCTAAAATTAGGCAATAAAGTTTAAAAATTATGAAGCTTATCATCGTAGAATCGCCAACAAAAGCAAAAACAATTAGTAAATTCCTGAGCAAGGATTACCAAGTTGAGTCTTCTTTTGGGCATGTTCGCGACTTGCCGGCTAAAGAGATGGGCATTGATATTGAGCATAACTTTGAACCTAAATATGTAACTCCGACGAAAGCGAAAAAAACTGTCAGCACTTTAAAGGCGGCCGCTAAAAAAGCGACCGAAGTAATTCTTGCTTCCGATGAAGACCGCGAAGGAGAAGCTATTGCTTGGCATCTAGCACAGGTGCTCAAATTAGAACCAGAAAAAACCCAGCGCATTGTTTTTCACGAAATTACTAAGCCCGCAATCATGGAAGCATTAGAACATCCCCGCTTCATTAATCAATCCCTGGTCGACGCGCAACAGGCTAGAAGAATTTTAGATCGCCTAGTTGGCTATGAGCTATCTCCTTTTTTATGGAAAAAAGTAGCCAAAGGCTTGTCTGCCGGTAGAGTTCAGAGTGTGGCCATTAGATTAATTGTGGAAAGAGAAAGGGCAATCTTAGCCTTTGACGCTAAAGAATACTGGACAGTCGGCATTAAATTAAATTCAGCCAGAACAAAAACCGATTTTCAAGCAGACTTATTCAGACTAAATGGCAAAACTTTTGATAAGCTTGATATATCTGCTGAGAAAGCTAAAGAGTTAAAAGAAGAATTAAAAGGAGCAAACTGCACAATCGTTAAAATAGAGCAGAAAAATATTAGCAAAAATCCAAGCAGTCCTTTTACTACTTCAACTTTACAACAAACAGCTAATCGTCTTTTAGGCTTTAGCGCTAAACAAACAATGACGCTGGCGCAGAAGCTTTATGAACAGGGCTTTATTACCTACATGCGTACCGATTCTCTCAACCTATCGCCACAATTCCTAAATGAAACTAAAGCTTATTTGCAATCAACCTTAGGGGCTAACTATACTTTGCCAGAGGCGCGCTTATTTAAAACCAAGGGTAAAAACGCACAAGAAGCCCACGAAGCGGTCAGGCCAACTTCAGCCACTACCACTCCCGAAGATATTAAAGAAAAAGTTGATAAAAGCACCTTCCGTTTATATCAACTGATTTGGCAAAGAAGTTTGGCTACGCAAATGCCAGCCGCTAAATTTAGTGCTAGCGCTATTAACACCGAAGCAGTTTGCCTAAATAAAAATAAGCATATTTTTAGAACTAGTGGGCAAGTGCTCTTATTCGATGGTTACCTAAAAATATACCCAGAAAAAACTAGTGAACAACAGTTGCCACAATTACAAGACCAGGAGAAAGTAGATTTACTTGATATTAAAACTGAACAGCACTCAACTAAGCCGCCAGCTCGTTATAGTGATGCTGGACTAGTAAAAGAATTGGAAAAGTATGGGATTGGTCGTCCGTCAACTTACGCACCAACCATCAACACCATCCTAACCCGCAATTATGTTGAAAGGGGCGATGATAAAAGATTAAAGCCAACTGATATTGCCTTAGTTGTGAATGACTTACTGGTAAAACACTTTAATAAAATTGTAGATTATAATTTTACCGCCGGCATGGAAAACGATTTAGATGCCGTTGCTAATGATGAAAAGGAATGGCAACCAGTAATTGCCAACTTCTACCACGAATTTCACGATAATTTAGAAAAAAAATACGAAAATATTAAAAAAAGTGATATTATGCCTGAAGAAAAATCAAATGAAATTTGTGACAAATGTAAATCAGCAATGATTATAAAAACAGGACGCTACGGAAAATTTTTAGCCTGTAGTGGCTATCCTGATTGCCGCAATATTAAAAAATTAAATGGCGAAGCTACTATTAAAAAAGATGACCCGGCAGTTAATGCCTTACAAGAAAAATACAAAGGCACAGTTTGTGATAAATGCGGAGCAGAAATGATTGTCCGTTCCGGCAAGTATGGTCCTTTCTTAGCTTGCAGCGCTTATCCTAAGTGCAAAAACATTAAAAACATCAATGAAGATGGCGGCAAAGAAATAACTTGTCCAGCTTGTAAAACTGGAAAAATTGTAAAGAAATTTAGTAAGCGTGGAGCTTTTTATGCCTGCGATAATTATCCTGATTGCAAGAATGCTTACTGGGGGAAGCCAACTGGCGATAAATGCCCTGACTGTGAGTCTTTATTAGTCCAAGATAAAGAAGGACAAACAGTTTGTAGCGACAAAGGTTGTGGTTATAAAAAATAAAAATTGTCTAATAAAATTTAAAACGACTGGCTAAAAGCCAGTCGTTTTTTGATACAATTTAAGTAATAAACTACTTCTTCTTAGTCTTTCCTTTAGAGGCCTCATCGTCTCTTTCATTCTTATTTTCCTTTCTGTCTTTAGCAAATTCTATTCCTCTTTTTAGCAGCTCACCAAAAATAGCTAAATAAGTGCCACTACTAGAAATTTTTTCTCTAATTAAATCCACTAAACTTTCAGCCTTACCGACGCCTCTTTCCACTTGCCTAATTAGACGATAAATTCTCTGTGCACTAGCAATAAAATAATATAAAGCCCAGCATAAGAAAAAAACTAAAACACCGCTGGAAGCTGCTAAAACCCAATTAAGGATGTCGTTCGAAGTTTCAAACATAATTTTATTTAGCCGTAGACTTTTGCCGTCCCCCATCGGCTGTTGTTAATAATTAAAAATTTCTAATTTGTGCCTCAAACTTATCATGACAAACCTGAATTAACTCCTTTTGAATTAAATCAACCTCCTCGGTAGTCAAAGTTTTATCATTAGATTGATAAGTTAAATGAAAAGCCCAACTCTTTTTACCAGCACCGAGAGCGTCTCCCTGATAAATATCAAATAATTCCGCTTGAATTAATAAAGGATGAAAACTGATTAAAGTCCTCCAAAAATCATTATATAACATTTTTTCATCAACGACAAAAGAAAGGTCGCGAATAACTGCCGGATATTTAGGTGATTCTTGATATTGATTGATAGGCAAAATATTATCCAAGGCCAATAACTCTTTGAAATTTATTTCAGCAAAAGCAGTTTTTAGTTTTAAAGCAAAATTATTAGCCAATTTATCATCTAATAAACCTACCACTCCAATTTCTTTCCCGTGACAATAAATGGCCGCCGCCTGCCCACTTTTAACCCAAGTCGGCAAGTTCTCTAAAGCAGTATATTCTGATTTAATTTGTGGCCACAGAGAGTTTAGAAGTAATTCTACATAAGATTTCAAACTCTCAAAAACTTTATTTGTATCCTGACCAGCCACCATTAGACCCAAGCGCTTACCTTGATAGGGCAAAAAATCCCCCTTAGCATCTTTAATGTATTCCCCTGGCAAGGGCAAAAATATGCGACCAATCTCAAAAAGACCGAATTCCGAATAGTTAAATTGATTAAGACGAACATTTTGCAATAGGCCAGGCAATAAACTTTGTCTGAGTAAAGCTTGTTGTTCAGAGATAGGATTTACTAGCTTCAAATAACGACTAGAGTTAATGTTGAGTTTTGAAAGCGAAGATTCGCTGACGAAAGAATAATTATACACCTCAAGCATTCTGCCGCTGCCGCTTAAAATATCCTGAACTCTACGTTCTAATAACAATTCTTTATTTTCAGGTAAAAATGACAAGGCGTTGCTTAAGGCTGCCGTTGGTATATTGTCATATCCAATAATTCTTATTACTTCTTCTAAAATATCTTCTTTAATAGTAACATCTTTAACTGCTCGCCAGGAAGGAGGCGTTACCATTAATACATTTTTATTAATCTCGACTAAAAAGCCAAGTCTTTCTAAAATGTTTTGTACTTCTTTACGGCTAATTTGTTTACCAATTTTTTTCTTGAGCCAAGAAAAATCCAGGGAAATTTGCTCTTGATTTAGATCAAAATTAACAACGTCAACAATATCTCCGGCCAACTCTGCTTCTGGTAATATTTCTTTAATTAACTGCCAAGCCTTCTGCCAGGCTTTCTCAGGTAAAGTCGGATCGAGGGTCTTTTCAAAGCGCATGGAAGCATCAGTACGTAAGTTTAATTTCTGTGAGGATTTACGCACATAAACAGCATCAAAAGTAGCTGCTTCTAAAATAACACTGGTGGTGTTTTCATTAACAGCGCTATTAGCACCGCCCATAATACCAGCCACAGCGATAGGCTCAGAGCCATCACGAATAACAATGGTATCTTCAGGTAATAAGTACTCCTTACCATCAAGGGTTTCAATTCCCTCATCCTTCTTAGACAAGCCTATGGAAATTTTCTGAATCTTACCAGCGTCAAAAACATGCAAAGGCTGCCCCGACTCAAACATAACGTAATTAGTAATATCGACTAAAACATTAATGGGGCGGACATTTACTGCTGCTAATTTTTCCTTCAACCAATTTGGAGATTCAACAATTTTAACATTATTAATCTTAACAGCTATATAACGAGAACAAATTCTTTTATCCTCAATTTTAACAGAAATTTTTTCTTTCCCACTGGGTATTAACAATTTTTCATCTATTTTTAAATATGGCACTAAAGGCATCTTTAGCAAAGTACTAATTTCACGAGCCATGCCGTAATGACCCCATAAATCACCTCGATTTGATAGTGATTTATTGTCAATTTCTAAAATAATATCATTTAAATTTAAATAGGCAGCAAACTCTTGTCCTATCTTGGCATTTTTATCTAAAACCATAATGCCTTCATGGTCTATGCCAAGACCTAATTCATCTTCAGCGCAAATCATGCCTAAAGATTTTTCACCTCTAATCTCAGATTCCTTAATTGTTAAGCCGTTAGGCAAAGTTGCTCCCACTAAAGCAACCGCTACACGTTGGCCAGACTCAACATTAGGAGCTCCGCAAACTATATCCAAAATTTCTTTTTTAACATCAACTTGGCAAAGGCGTAAGCGGTCCGCATTAGGGTGAGGTTTAACTGATAGGACTTTGCCCACAACAACCTTAGCAAAATCATCACTCTGTGTCTGCCAAGACTCAACTTCGACTGTATGTAAAGTAAGTAATTGAGCCAATTCTTCTGGTCTCATTTTATTTGGTATTTTAACAAAATCTTTTAACCAATTTAGGGATAAATACATAATATCAATGAATTAAAATTGTTTTAGAAAGCGCATATCACCGCTGTTAAATAAACGGACGTCGTCTATGCCATATTTCAACATCGCCAGACGATTTAAACCGAAACCAAAAGCAAAGCCTGAATATTTTTCTGGATCAATTCCTCCAGCCCTTAGAACATTAGGATGGATTAAACCACAACCAACAATTTCTAACCAACCAGAGTTTTTGCAAACACGACACCCCTTACCCTGACACAAAAAACAGGTATACTCGCCATTTGAACCTGGTTCCACGAAAGGATAAAATTTTGGACGCATACGTATTTTTGTTTCTGGCCCATATAACTTTTTGCCTACTGCTTCTAAAATATTTTTCATGTGAGCAAAATTAATATCTTTATCGATCACCATTCCCTCTAATTGATAAAAAGTGTGCTCATGACGGGCGTCAGTCGCCTCGCTTCTAAAAACACGCCCCGGCATAATCATGCGTAAAGGAGATCCATATTTTTGCATGGCTCTGACTTGAGTATTAGAAGTTTGAGATCGCATAGCTAGGTCATACTCACCGTCTTTATTTTTCAAATCAACATAAAATGTATCCTGCATATCTCTAGCTGGGTGATGTGGAGGAACATTTAAAGCCTCAAAATTATAAAACTCACTTTCAATTTCTGGACCATCCATTACCTGGAAACCAAGAGTAGCAAAAAAATCTTCCATCTCTCTTTTTAGTAAGGTTAAAGGATGCAAATGACCACCTTCAATTTTTTTGCCAGGAATAGTGGGGTCTAACTGAGAATTTTTTTCTGCCTTTTTTTCAAAATTATTTTTAGTTTCATTGAATCTAAGCTGTAATTCTTGCTTAATAACATTAGCTAATTCACCAGCCTCCCTTCTTATATCAATGCCTAAATCTTTTAAGCCTCCTAAAAGGCCACTCAACTCACCCTTACGAGAAAGGTACTTAATTTCTAGGTCGCGTAAAGACGATAAATCAGTCACTGAATCTAAAGCAGCTAAAAAATCTTCACGTAATTTTTCTAATTTATTTTTCATATTATTTTATTCGATTCTTTTTATAACTAGCTACAAATAATTCTAAAATAGCAAAAATTATTAATAATAAAGCCACATTCAACCAAGTAAAGAGATTATTTGATAATAAAAATAAAGAAATGACAATAAATAGGGCAAACAAAAATGACTGCCTAAAAGCGGTTGAAACAGCGTAAAAAACTAAGTCCCGCTTTAAGGCTCCAAAACGAATAATAAAACCGATTAAAGCGGCACTGCCGGATAAGGCTAAAAATAGGGACACATAAAAAAGCATAAAACCCAGCCAATTTGTAGACGTGGGATCAATTAGGTTTAACATCAAAGCAAATATGCCCCAACAAAGCAAAGTCATCACTCCCATTACCCAGAGATAATTTCTTAAAGTCATAAAAGATTAGTTTTAAATTTTATTTATAAGGCAGCTGTAATATTTTCTAATTCCGCTTTATAACGATTTAACTTGTCTGTCTCCGCCCGTACAATATCTTTTGGCGCTCGAGCAACAAATTCTTCATTGTTTAAACGCTGACTTAAATTAGTAATTAAGCCTTCTAAGTTTGCTCTTTCTTTTAATAAGCGCTCCTTTTCTTTTTCTGGGTCAATCGCTCCCAATAAATATATTTCTGTTTTGCCCAGGCTAATTTTAATAGAGTCGCTAGTTGGAACATCAACGCCGAGTTCAAATGACTCAATACCGGTACGTAAACCAACTAATAGAGCCGCCTGACTAAATAATAAATCTGCCCTTTCGCCAAAGACTAGAGCCTGGACTTTGCGTGACGGCTCAATCTTATTTTCACTACGAGCATTACGGATGGAACTAATCGCTTCTTGAATAAAACTAAAATTATCTCCATCATTTTCAGAAACTGAAACTAAAAAATCAAGCTTATCTTCTATCTTCGGCCACTGTTCTATCATTAATATGCTGTCATTAAAGCTCTGCCAAATCGCTTCAGTCACATAAGGAATAGAAGAATGCCACATGATTAATAAGTTTTTTACAATATATACTAATATAGTTCCTTTATTTTTTTCTACTTTAGCAATCTCTAAATACCAGTCAGCCAATTTATTCCAAGTAAAGTCGTACAAAGCATCAGCACCGTATGAATAATTAAAATCGGCATAAGAAGCATCTACTATCTTGCGTACGCTAATTAGCTCACTTAATATCCATCTGTCTGCTAAAGTCAAAGGCTTGGGCAAGATATCAGCGCTGACATTTAAATCATCCTCACTGGCACCACTTAAAATAAAACGGGATATATTCCATAACTTATTAATAAAATTTCTCTTAGCCGCAATTTTCTCTTCATTATAACGTGAGTCGTTGCCTGGAGTAGCTCCCATTAACAATGATAGCCGTACAGCGTCAGATCCGTATTTCTTAATTACTTCCAAGGGATCGATTCCGTTACCCTTTGACTTTGACATCTTCTTGCCCGACTCATCCAAAATAGTGCCGTGTAGATATACGTGAGAAAAAGGCTTTTCGCCTAAAGCAAACAAAGACATCATCATCATGCGGGAAACCCATAGAGTCAGAATTTCATAGCCAGTTTCTAAAACTTGAGTTGGGTGAAAACGAGCTAAATCACCGCTTTTTACACCATCTTTATAATTATCTGGCCATCCGAGAGTCGAAAACGTCCACATACCCGAAGAAAACCAAGTGTCTAAAGTGTCTTCATCCTTCACCCATCCTTCACCGATCGGCGCCTCAGCACCAACATAAACCTCTGCACCTTTATACCAGGCGGGTATGCTATGGCCAAACCAAATCTGTCGAGAAATACACCAATCATGTAAATTTTCCATCCAGTCACAGTAACGTTTATTAAACCTTTCTGGCAAAAACTTAACTTCGCCATTTTGTGCCAAATCTAAAGCGGCTTGCTTCAATGATTTGCCCTGTAAGCGAACGACCGGCTTATCTACCGCAATAAACCATTGTTTTGAAGGTAGGGGCTCAATTGGACTGTCACACCGATAACAACATGAAAGATTATTAACAATTTCTTCTTCTTGAGTAATTAAATTATGCTCCCTTAAATAATTAACTATTTTATCGCGTGCTACCAAAGCTGTTAATCCAGAATATACACCAAAATCATCTTTAATGAAGCCATCTTCATTAATTACTTTAATAATTTCTAAATTATTCTCTTCAGCCATGTGCCAATCAACAACTGAATGCGCAGGAGTAACGCCTAAAGCGCCCGTGCCAAAATCCATTTCTACATTACGATCAGCAATTATTTTTATCTTTAAAGTTTGTCCACAAAAATTCACTACATATTCTTTGCCAATATAATCGCTATAACGTTTATCTTTAGGATTAACTGCTACCGCCGTGTCCCCTAATTTTGTTTCAGGACGAGTGGTGGATATAGCAATCGGAAAATCAGGGCTATATTTAAAAGTATATAATTTAGCTGCCTGTTCTTTATATTCAACTTCATCATCGGCTAAAGTGGAATGACAACGTGGGCACCAATTGACAATTCTTTCACCACGATAGATAATTCCTTCCTGATGCATATCTAAAAACATCTTTAATACAGCCCGCTGACGTTCTTCGTCAAGAGTAAAAGCTAAACGAGACCAGTCCAAGGAAGCTCCCATTTTTCTGGTTTGATTCAAAATAGTAGCCTGAGTTTCTACAACAAAGTTATTAACCTCCTCTAAAAAATTTTCCCGACCTAAATCATGTCTAGTCTTCCCTCTTTCGGCAAATATCTTCTTTTCCACCATATTCTGGGTAGCAATAGCGGCGTGATCAGTCCCGGGCAACCAAAGAACTCGATAACCGTTCTGACGACGATAACGAATCATTAAATCTTCTATTGCCAACATGGCACTATGCCCTAAATGAAGTTTTGCTGTAATATTAGGCGGTGGTAACACAATTGTATAAGCAGGGGCGTCATCAGGCAAATTAAGCTTATCCGGATTAAAAAAACCTGATTCTTCCCATTGCTGATAAATTTTATCTTCAAATAAATCAGGATTATAAATTTTTTCTAGTTCGTGTTTCATACCTTTAAAATTAACAAAAAAATGGCTTTGCGTCAACCTAGTTTTGCCTTGACTCTAGCCAAAATTAATTATATATTAAATGGTTGGGCAATGCTTAGAAAAACAAAAATAATTATTAAAGACTCAAATAGTAATGCTTACTTTGGAACAGCAAATTTTTAAACAGATTGATAAAGCAGACAAAATTCTGATTACTTTTAGCGCGGATTGGCGAGGCGATGCCGTTGGCTCAGCCTTAGCCCTCTCTTTGTTTTTAAAAAAAATAGGCAAAGAGGTTGATATATCCGCCCATCTAGACGAAACGGACGCCACACAAAAAAAATCGAAAGAAATATGGCGCTTTTTACCAGCCTATGACCAATTACAAACATCACTAAAAAATTTAAGAAAATTTATTGTTTCACTGGATATCAGTCAAGCGGCTATTAGTCAAATCAAATATACTATTGATGAAAAAAAGTTAAATTTTATTGTTTCTCCTGAAAAAGGATGGTTTAGCGCTAAGGATATTAGCAGCTCTTCTAGCGGTTTTAAATATGATTTAATCATCTGCGTTGATACCAGCGATTTAGAATCACTGGGATCTATTTACGATAATAATGTTGAATTTTTCTATAAAACTACCATTATTAACATTGACCATCATGCTGGAAACGAAGAATATGGACAGATTAACATGATTGATTTAAATTTGGTTTCCACGGCTGAAATAGTCTTCGCTTTAATAAAACATAGGGACAATAATTTAATTGATGAAGACATTGCCACTTGTTTATTGGCTGGTATTATTAGTAAAACAAATAATTATAAAAGCAGTAATTTAACTCCGCGCACACTACTAAGTAGCTCCAAGCTAATAAGCCTTGGGGCTCGTCGTGAAGATATTATTAATCAACTTTATCGCTCCCGTCCACTGTCTGTCTTGAAATTATGGGGTAAAATTTTGAACAACTTACAAGCCGATAAAAATAAGCAATTAATTTGGTCTTTACTTGATAAAGGCGACTCTAGCTTGATTTTGAAAGAAGGGGTTGATTTACAAGAAATTGTCGAAGAAATAATAATTAGTGTGCCTGAGGCAAAGGTGGTTTTAATTGCTTTAGATATAAGTAATAAGGAATCACTAGAATTATACGCTTACACTACTAAAGGCATATCTGCCCTCGAGACACTTAAGCCTTGGTCTGGTAGTGGTAATAATAAAATGGCTAAAGCTACAGTATCCATCCCGGCGAATGAAATATCGGAAAGAATAATCACGCCAATCACAATAATGCTTGATAAAATTAACAGCTAGTGATATAAATTAATTAATTATTAGAGATGAGCTATAATAAAGGGGGCTCATTTTTCCTATTTGGCGCCTATAGCTCAGGTGGTTAGAGCACCGCTCTTATAAAGCGGGGGTCGATGGTTCAAGTCCATCTAGGCGCACCCTAAACACAAAATCAATTATTAAAGGCCCGCTTGCAGGTCTTTGTATTGCCAACTTCGCACCTATACAATATAATAAATAAATAAGGGCTCGTAGCTCAGCTGGTTAGAGCGTTACGTTGACATCGTAAAGGTCGCCCGTTCGAGTCGGGCCGGGCCCACATTATTTTTTTACTATTATGTTAAAATTTTTTTCAGCGCGTAAAAATCATCTGGTTGATGAAAATGATTCATCCTCTATCAATGACTGGATGGATAAAGAAGGTGTATCCGAAGGTCAGCTTTCAGTTGACGTTTATCATACTGATAAACAAATAATAATCCAATCCACTATCGCTGGAGCACAGCCAGAAGATTTAAAAATATCTCTCCATCACGACCTTTTAACTATTCATGGCACCAGAAAGCAGCCGCAAGCAGTTTACGATGAACAATATTTATATAGAGAGTGCTATTGGGGACCATTCTCCCGCTCAATTATCCTTCCCGCTGAGGTTGATAGCCGTAAAGTTGAAGCAGTTATTGAAAATGGGGTCTTAACTGTTACCCTAACTAAAATTGAAGCTGAAAATATTACTGTTAACTTTAAGCCTTAATATGAACTACGAGCTTGAGGTAATTGATTTCAAAGATGATGAAGTAGTCTTGAAAGATAAAAATAACAGGCTTATTTATTGGCCTAAAGATAATCTTTCTAGAATACCAGTCATAGGTCAAATGCTAAACTTTTCTATCGGCGCAACCGATAAGACGGAATTGCTTAATGAGCTTTTGCATACGGACAACTAACAACTACTATATGAAAAAATCTAAAATTGTTATCATTGCCACAATTTCTTTAGTTGTGGTTTTTTTATTAATATTTATACTGATAAAAAGTTCAACTGATAAAAATGACAATACACTTAGAGATAATTTATATTATGGCGGAATAGATGTTAGTTCCATGAATTTAAATACAGCCGAAGAAAAAATAATAAAAGCCTGCAATGAAAACGAAAGCTTGGGCTTATATATTCGCTACAATAATAAACAAATAGTCATTCCAGCCACCACCATTTCCTTCGACTCTGATATTTCTTATTTTAATTTCCGATATAAACTAGAGGATATTAAATCACTACTTGCAAAAGAAAAGAGGGGTAACTCTTTTAGCCGCTGGTGGAATAAATATATTAATCGGCAAAGAAAGGTTATCAAGCCAGAATTAGAGGTTAACCAAGACAGAATTAAAAGTGTAATTCTAAATGAATTTCCTGACATTACCATTATGCCTGTAGACGCTGCTTTTATTTTTAGTGACAATCAAATAACTATTAGTGAAGAGCGCCCTGGAAAAATAGTTGACTGGGAAAATCTTTTTAACTATATAAATTCAAATCTCTCTAGCTTTAATCAGGATTTAATTATAGTTAAAACTAAAACTGAATACCCAGAGATTTATCGTCAAGAATTAACTGGATTTGAAGAAAGAGCACAGGCCTTAACTAATAAAGAATTATACTTAACTTACGCCGATAAAAAATGGGATGTTAGCCGTGAAGATATTGCCGGCTGGCTTAGTGTTAATAAGAAAGGAAATAAAATCGGTTTAAATTTTAATACTGAGCGTATCGCTAGCTTTCTCGAAAAAACGGTTGCGCCAGATATCGATACCGCCCCACAAGAACCACGTTTTGAGATTAAAGATAACAAAGTTTCCAGCTGGCAATTAGGAAAGGCCGGAGCTAAATTAGATCTATTAGAAAGTTCTCAATTAATTATTGATTTATACGCTAGCAGCCAAACTGATAATACTATTGAGCTTATAACAGAAGCGGTCGAGCCAACTAACCCTAATTCCTTAGAAATTAAAGAAATTATTGGCACTGGCTCATCTAATTTTTCAGGCTCATCAAGCAAGCGCCGTCATAACATAGAAGTAGGAGCCGCCGCTATCCATGGCTTAATAGTCAAGCCAGGTGAAGAATTTTCTTTAATGGCTGCTTTAGGTGAAATTAATGCCGATAGTGGTTATGTAACCGAGCTGGTAATTAAAGATAATCAAACTATCCCCGAATACGGTGGTGGCCTCTGCCAAATTGGTACAACTGTTTTTCGAACTGCTTTAGCTACTGGCCTGCCAATTACCGCTAGACGTAACCATTCTTATCGTGTCTCTTATTATGAACCGGCGGGCACTGATGCTACTATTTATGACCCCTGGCCAGATTTACGTTTTGTTAACGACTACCCCAATAATATTTTAATCCAATCTCGTATTGATGGTAACGAAATATTTTTTGACTTTTGGGGTGTTACTGATGGACGTTCAGCCACAACAACTTACCCAGTCATATATAACATTACGCCGCCGCCGCCAACAAAAATAATCGAAACAGACACACTAGCTCCTGGAGAGAAAAAATGCACAGAAAAAGCTCATAATGGCGCTGATGCTTATTTTGACTATACGGTTATTTATCCAGAAAATGCCACCACTACCCCCGAAAAAGTTGAGCGTTTCTCATCCCACTACGTCCCCTGGCAAGAAGTTTGCTTAGTGGGCAAAGAAGCTACTTCCACTCCAGAAATAATTACTGAAACCGCAACCCCAATTACAGATATTATTCCAGCTACACAACCATAAGATGTATAAACCTAGTAACAAACAAAAAACCTCTTTTCTAAAAAAGAGGTTTTTATGTAAAAAAAAGACCATCTCAAACGGGTAGGCAAGAAAATCTCTTCTAGGAGCTACCGAGCCCACCATCAATGCTTTTATTAAAGCAGCAATGGTAGGCCCAAAAACCCTAGGAAGAAAATCCCCATGCTTGTCGTGCCTGACCCGTTTCAAATGGCCTTTTATTGTTTTTAAGCAACTTTTAAAGATATCATATAAAAAATACTTTGTCAATACAGATATACACAGGAACAAAGTATTATTTAGCTACCAGGCTTTTTTCATAAATATTTGCCTATTAATAGTATATAATAACAGGGGGCCCGATTGATCACTCCGCCATATTTTAAGGCCTAGCTGCCTTAATCTATTTATTGTCTTATTGCCAGGATGACCATAACTATTACTTTTACCCACTGAAATAAATCCTAATTGAGCTGATACTGCCCTAATAAAATCGTTAGCGCTAGATGAATCAGAGCCATGGTGAGAAACTTTCAAGACTTGAGCATGCCAATTAAAATTATTTTTCAATAATGATAACTCTCTAGCCTGTGGAGAATCTCCGGCCGCAGCCAAGCTTAAGCCGGCGCAATCAAAATGTAAAGCGACTGATAAATCATTTTCATCCTTTGATTGTCTAAAGTTGTCATCTGGAGGAAAAAGACAAAGAGTACAATTTTCTTCCAGCTCAACACATTTGCTCTCATTTAGTCTTTCACTATCTATGTTTTTATTTTTTATTACAGATAAGAGTTCGTTTGAGCTTTGACTACTCAACCTTAAAGGTAAAATTATTTTACCAATCTGAAAACGACGAAGAATTTCTGGTAAAGCCGTGATATGGTCAGAGTGGTCATGAGTAAGAATGAGAATATCTATATGATGCTGAGCAAAACCAAGCCAACGTCCAAGACCATACAAACTCTCCCAGCTTGGACCGCCATCAACAACAATAATTTTATTATCTGGAGTTTTAAGAGCAAAAGAGTCTCCTTGCCCGACATCAAAAAATAGTATTTCAACATATGAAGAGTTGCTAATCAAAAAATAACTCAAAACAACAAATGCAAATAAAAAATAATACAAATAACGCATTATTTAATAATAACAATATCCGCTTAAAATACAGATAAGCAAAGCTTAAAGCCTTTATATACAAAAACCACCCCTAAGGGGCGGCCTTTGTATAATTTTCAAAATAAATAAAATTAAATTTTATTTCTTTTTCTTTGCAACCTTCTTAACAGCTTTCTTAACAACTTTTTTAGGAGCTGCCTTCTTAACTGCTTTTTTCACAGCTTTCTTAACAACTTTTTTAGGAGCTGCCTTCTTAACTGCTTTTTTCACAGCTTTCTTAACAACTTTTTTAGGAGCTGCCTTCTTAACTGCTTTTTTAACTTTTTTTGTAGTAGCCATATTATTCACCTCCTTTCTGGGAAATTTCCCAATTTATTTTTTTAAAAAAATTTAAAAAACTTTTTTAAAAATATTTTTCTTAATTGTTAATATTATACCTCGCCCCAAAATTTATAGCAATAGTTTTTGCAAAATTTTCTAAAAAATAAAAAAGAGCGGTAACTCTTTTTTATAAAAAATATTTTTTGTTCTCACAATTTTTTCTTAAAACTTTTCTTGAAAGTATTTTTTTATTTCACTGACTTTAATTTTTACCTGTTCCATTGTGTCACGCTCTCTAATTGTTACCTCATCTTTCTCTAAAGTATCAAAGTCAACCGTTAGACAATAAGGAGTACCAATTTCATCCTGACGACGATAACGCTTACCAATATTACCATTATCATCAAACTCACAACGCCAATCAATCTTTAAAGCATCAAATATTTCTTTCGCCTTAGCCACTAAATCTGGTTTATTTTTTAAAAGTGGAAAAACGGCAATTTTAATCGGAGCTAATTTAACCGGTAAAGACAAAACGGTTCGCACGTCATCACCAATAATTTCTTCGTGGTAGCTTTCTGTTAAAACAGCTAAGAAGGTCCGACCAACTCCAGCTGAAGTTTCAACAATGTGAGGAATATATTTTTCATTATTTGCCTGATCAAGGTAATTTAAATCAACACCTGATGCTTGAGCATGAACTGACAAGTCATAATTACCACGAGCATGTACTCCCTCCAATTCTTTAAAACCAAAAGGGAACCTATATTCAATATCATAAGCTTCCTGAGCATAGAAAACTAAATTTTCATGTTTATGCCATTGCAGATTCTCTTCCTTAATACCTAGGTCAAGATAAAACTGCCAGCGTAATTCCCGCCACTCTTCAAAATATTTCATATCATCACCCGGTTTTACAAAATATTGCATTTCCATTTGTTCAAACTCGCGCGTACGAAAAATAAACTGACGAGCGGTAATTTCATTACGAAAAGCTTTGCCAATTTGAGCAATGCCAAAAGGAATCTTTACCCGAGTTGAATTTAAAACATTTTTGTAGTTTGTGTAAATTCCCTGACAGGTCTCACCACGAAGATAGGTCGGCTCTTTAGTCCAATCACCAGTAAAATTGCCTAAATTTGACTGCACCAGCAAATTAAAATTCTTGCCAGGAGTAAAATCAGAAGCACCACAAGTAGGGCATTTTATTTTCTCTTTATTTTTTTCAAAAATTTCATTTATTTCTTCTTCGCTCATCTTTTCATCAGCAAAAACTCCAGCCTCTTCTAATAAACTATCTAAACGTAAACGACTATGACACTTACGACATTCAGTTAATGGATCAGAAAAACCTTTAACATGGCCTGAAGCCTGCCAAACTTTAGGACTCATAAATATAGCAGCATCTAGACCGACTACATCGTCACGTAATTGCGTCATTGCCTTCCACCATTCCTTTTTGATATTATTGGCCAGCTCAACTCCATAAGGACCAAAATCATAAACAGCAGTAAAGCCATCATAAATTTCTGAAGAGGGAAAAACAAAACCGCGACGCTTACAAAGAGCCACGACATTGTCTAAAGTATTTTTCTGTTCTTTTTTATTCATAGAATTATTAATATACTTGTTTTAATTATATTAAAGCTGGTATTGAATTACATTTCCTCCAAATAACTTATGCCCAATAAAGAAAATCCATTTTTAAAAACTTGTTGAATGGCGCCTAACAAAGCTAGCCTAGCCGAGACTAGCCCTGGCGCTGCTTTTAATACCGGCACCTCATGGTAATAATCATTAAACTGCTGAGCTAATTCAAATAGGTAACGAGAAATGATAGCCGAATCTCTTTGTTCGCCAGCCTTTAGAACACTGTCAACAAATCTTGCTAAAAAGACGGCTAAACTTATTTCTTTAACGTGATTAAGTAAAGAAAAGTCAATTTTTGTAGATACCTTAGGCTTCTTACGCAAAATACTAGCCAAGCGTGCGCCGCTATATTGTAAATAAGCGGCTGTATAGCCCTCAAAACGTAAAGCCTCATCTATACTAAAGGTAATTACTTTATCAGCACTCACTTTTAACATTTCAAATTTTAAAGCCGCAACCGCTAGATTATTAGCTGTATTGTTAATCTGTATTTCAGTCCAATCCTCATGACGACTAGCCACTTCTTGTTTCGCTCGACTATAGGCCTCCTCCCAGATTTGATTATAAGTAATAATGTTACCACTGCGAGAAGACATCATACCGCTTTTTAAAGTAACAAAATCATAGCCGAGATGAGAAATCTTCGTCTTATCTCCAGCTAATTCGAATATTTTAGCTAATTGTTTAAAATGCAAACTTTGACGAACGTCAATCACATAAATTGATTCCTCAATTTTATATTTCTCAATTTTTTTTCTAGCCAAAGCTAAATCACCAACCGGGTAGAGGGCGGTTCCGTCCGATCTAATAATTGGCAAGACACCTAAGCCGTATTCTTCCAAGTCAGCAATAATGGCGCCCTGGCTTTTTCTTAAAATACCTTTTTCTAAAAACTCTTGCACCAATTTTAAACCATCTTCCAACACTTCACTCTCATAGAAAATATGCTCAAACTTAATATTAAAATGCTTATAAATTTCATCAAAATAAGCAATACTCCAGGTACGGGTGTCTTGCCATAATTTATAACTCTCCCCGCCACGACCTTCTATCTCTTTCATAATAAAGGCAACCTCATCTTTTTTATCAGGGAATTCAATTAATTCTTTGTTGGCGTCCCCATAACAGGTCCCTAATAAGCGTCCCTGATTACTCTTATTTTTTGCTAATTTTTGATACTCATCTTTATTGTTTCCGTTTTTAAAAGCCCACAAAGTTTTAGCTACATGAATACCAAAATCATTAATATAGGAGACAGGAATTGCATGATAGCCACAAAAATTTAATATTCGAGTAACCGTATCCCCATAAAAAAGATTGCGAAGATGACCAATGTGATATTCTTTATGAGTATTAACATTAGAGTATTCCAACATAATTCCTTTTTTCTTCCCGATGGACTGTTTGCCAAAATTAATTCCATCCTTATCAATGTCTTTAATCATGCCCTCTAATAATTTCTCTGCCTGCAAATAAAAATTTAAATAAGGACCGACTGCTTTAATTTCACGAATATTTTCTTTCAAACTAGAATCTACATTTAATTCGGTAGATAATTCCTGAGCGAGCTGGACTGGACTAAGTCCACGACTCTTGGCTAAATTAAATAAAGGCAAACTCAACTCTCCCATTTCCGTTTGGGGAGGATAGACAAAATCAAGAGCTGAAACTCCTAATATTTTACTTAACTGATTTTTTACTTCATCCAAATACATAATTATTTAATCAAAATTTTTACAAACTGACGTTTACCTCTTTGTACAATTAAATTTGTCTCCACTTTAATTCCTGCTTGAGTATCAGTAATAGCAGTTAATCCATTCATTGGACCAACTTTAACGCCGCCCTGTTCAATGACTCGCTTAGCCTCACCTCGACTAGCACTTAAACCGAGCAACGAAACTAAATCTATTAATTTATATTCCCCTGCCTTCATTTCTTTAACTTCAATTTCTTCGGGCACTTCTTTATTCTGTACAGTTTTAATAAAATTTGTCTGAGCAATGTCAGCCCCTTCTTTCCCGTGATTAATAGCTGTTATTTCCCAAGCTAAACGCATTTTGGCATCACGAGGATTAAGTTCACCTTTAGACAAGCTAAGGTTAATATCTTTTGCTTCTTCCCAGGGCAAGTTAGTACATAATTCAAAGGCTGAAATTAAGACACCGTCATCCCAAGACATCACCTTGCCATACATATTATTAGCATTTTCATCCAACATCACAATATTTCCCTCACTTTTACCCATTTTTTTACCCTCATTATCAGTTAATAATTTCATGGTTAATACATTCTTGTCCTTCCCTTTCAAAGCTTTCAATAAGTCACGACCACACATCATATTAAACATTTGGTCGTTACCACCAACTTCGACATCAACATCGAGAGCAACACTATCATAGGCTTGAGCTAAAGGATATAAAAATTCATGCAAAAAGACAGGCCTTTCTTCTGCTAAACGCTTTTGAAACATATCGCGTTGAATCATTTGTTGAACGGTAAAATTAGCAGATAATTCGATTAAGTCCTTAAAACTTAATTTATCATGCCATTCATTGTTATAACGCAACTCAGCTGGGTTATCACCTTTAAAACTTAGATAAGCTTGAGCCTGCTGATGAAAATTAGTAGCATTATTCATTACTTCCTCACGACTCAATTGTTTACGGGCAGAACTTTTATCACTAGGATCACCAATCATGCCGGTAAAGCCGCCAATTAAAAAAATAACCTTATGTCCCAATCTTTGAAACTGAGCTAATTTAGATAAAGCGATGGCGTTGCCAATATGCAATGAAGAGGCACTGGGGTCAAAGCCACAATATACACGTAAAACCTCTCCCTTGAGCAGCTTGGCTTCTAATTCTTTTTGACCAGGATATACTTTTTCAACGCCTCTTTCTAAAATTTCGCTAATTAAATTTTTATCAGTCAATATTTTTGCCATAAATGCTTGGTAATAATTTATTAAATATGATACAATAATAGCAAACCTAAGTTAATTTTTCAATCTAAAAATTAATATTTTTATATTATTATATTAGTTAATTTTAATACAATTTTATGTTCTCTTATCGAATTTTTCTTAAACAAGCCTGGAGCATCACTAAAAAATACCGCCATCTTTGGTTTTTTGGTATTTTTGCCTCTTTAACAGCTATTGGAGGTGAATATCAACTTATTTCTCAAGGTTTCACCGCTAAGCCAGGTGGCCATTTCCTAGATAACGGCATTTTTACCCTTTACAACTTTTTTAACCCTACATTCTATAGTAGCTTAGGTCAACTAAGCGCCACCAATCCAGCTGCTTTCTGGTCCCTTATCAGTGTTGTGGTTTTGGCCATTTTACTAGTTTTAGTTATGGTTTATTTAGCCATAACCTCACAAGTAGCTTTAGTTGAACAAAGCGCTCGCTTAATTCTTAGCAAAAAGAAATCTGAAAAACTAAGCATTAATGAAGGCATCAGCTTTGGTCGTCGTCATATTTGGCCAGTTTTAGGATTAAACATCGCTAATAGCTTTATTATTAGCCTCTGCCTATTTATTACTAGCCTGCCTCTAGCCTTTCTTCTCATTACCGATTCCAGCGCACTTAGCCTCACTTACTCTGTTTTGTTTATTATTTTCGTGCCCGTAGCCTTAGCCATTGCCTTAATTATGAAATATGCCATTGCTGCCCAGGTGTTAGAAAACTTCAGTTTTATTGCTTCAATCGAAAAAGCTTGGAAAATTTTCCATAAAAACTGGTTAGTTAGTCTGGAGATGGCATTAATGCTATTTTTAATTAATTTTATAGTTGGCCTATTTACTTTAATTGTCGTCTCCCTATTCTTTGTCCCCCTACTATTACTATCCTTACAATTATATGCCCCCTTCTTAATGGCACTCAGCTTAATCTTAATTATTGCTAGTATGATTATTGTCGCCTCTATTTTAAATACTTTCCAAATTTCTGCTTGGACTAGTCTTTATTTACATCTTCAACAAAAAAGAGGAATTAGTAAGTTAGAAAGATTATTTAAGAACAATCAATAATTTAAAGTACTTTTAAGCCGTGGCTCAAGCTGCTTCTTAGCGGTCTTATGACCACGGCTATTAAATAGTTTACTATGAGTGATGTTGCCTCAATTGAAAATTTAATCGATCCAAAAAACAGCACTGATGAAGATAGTGTTCAAGGTAAGTTTGCTATCAAGCAACAAGAGATAAAATTAAAAGAGATTGAAAAACAAACTGAAAAAAATGCTAACGCGATTGGATTGCCTTATGTTAATTTATTTTCCTTCCCTATCAGCTCGGAAGCCTTAGTGCTTATTCCGGAAGTTTTATGTATAGAATTAAAAATGGTTTGCTTTTTCTATGATGGTAAAAACATTCGTGTAGCTTGTTTAGAGCCAACCCAAGAAATAGTTGATGAGATTGAACGTTTAAACGAAAAATATTTTACCGATACAAAATTATACTTAATTTCAAAAAATAGCTTTAATCAAGCGATGGAGGCCTACAAAGCTATTCCTAAGGTAAAAAAATATGAATCTGGTGTAGAAATAAGTGCAGAAAGCTTAGAAAAATTTAAACAAGATATCTCCAGTTATAAATCTCTAAATGATAAGATTAATGAAGTTAATGTTAGTGATATTGTTACCTTAATTCTGGCAACAGCCTTAAAAGTTAACTCCAGTGATGTTCATATTGAGGCTGAGGAGCATGGCGTAGCCGTTCGCTTTCGTATTGACGGAGTTTTACAAGATGCAGCCATGATTGATCGAGATAAGTGGCGTAAAATTATTACGCGCATGAAAATTCTGGCTAAAGTAAAAATCAACATCACTAACAAACCACAAGATGGTCGCTATACTATTCATCTAAGTGAAGGTAAAATTGATGTGCGCTCCTCTTTCCTGCCCACCTCCTTCGGGGAGAGTGTAGTAATGCGTTTACTAGACTCAAAAGCAGCTTCCTTAGAATTTACTAAGTTAGGTATTAGGCCAGAAATATTAGACAAATTAAATCGAGAAATAGAAAAACCAAACGGTTTAATTTTAACTACTGGCCCAACTGGTTCCGGTAAAACAACCAGCCTATACGCTATTTTAAATAAACTTAACCAACCTGGCACTAAAATTGTCACTCTTGAAGACCCAATTGAATATCAACTAGAAGGCATCAACCAAAGTCAAATTGACACTAAAAAAGGCTATACTTTTTCTGATGGATTACGCTCCATTCTAAGACAGGACCCCAACATTATCATGGTTGGTGAAATCAGAGATTTAGAAACAGCCGAAATTGCCATTCAGGCTTCATTAACTGGACACTTAGTTTTATCTACCCTACATACTAATGATGCGGCTGGGGTTATTCCTCGTCTAATTGATATTGGCGTAAAGCCATATTTTTTAGTGCCCTCAATTAATGCCGTTATTGGTCAGCGTCTGGTAAGAAAACTTTGCTCAAATTGTCGCCAGGAACACATTTTAAGTGGCGAAGAGGAGGAGCAAGTACAAAGAATTCTAGCGGTTATTTCACCTAAAGCTAATATTAATATTCCCTCAAAAATACCGACTATTTATCAAGCCTCAGCCAAAGGCTGCGAAGAATGTAATTTTATTGGCTATAAAGGACGTCTGGGTATTTATGAAATATTCACCATGGATGACAATCTAAAACAGTTAACTATTGACAAGGCGCCGGCATTTAAAATACTACAACAAGCTATTGAAAACGGGATGATTACCATGCTTCAAGATGGCGTTCTAAAGTGCTTAGACGGCATAACCTCTTTAGATGAAGTCTATCGCGTAGTTGGCAACTTCGATTATGTTGATGAACTGTATGATATTGTTATATCTCAAACCCTGGGTAGAGGCGTTAAAATAAAACAGGAAGAGCTTGAGCGCGCTCAAGCTTTAACTAAAAATGTAGCTCAAACAATTAATCTAAGTGAAGTCCCTTCTAAGGAGGTTATTAAATTAATTATGGCAATGGCGGCCGATAGTCAAGCTGGCGATATTCATATTGAGCCAACAGAAAATAGTGTGAAGGTGCGCTTTAGAATTGATGGGGTTATGCATGATATTTTAGAGCTACCCAAAACTAGTTATTTACCTATTTTATCAGAAGTAAAAATATTAGCCGGCTTTGCCACTAATGTTAAGAGGGCTACTTTAGACGGACGTTTTTCAATTTATTTGCCAGAACATAAGATTGATTGCAGATTATCTATCATTTCTGGCGGCTATGGTGAAACTATTGTTGTTCGCTTACTATCAACCTCGGCTGCAGATCTAGATTTAGAGACTTTAGGTATCACTTCTGTGGCTAAAAAAGATTTAGATTTAGCCATAACTAAAACGAAAGGTATTATTATAACAACAGGTCCAACTGGTTCAGGAAAAACAACCACTCTCTATGGAATTTTGAATAAACTGAATAAACCAGATGTAAAAATTATTACTGTTGAGGATCCAATCGAATATCAGCTTTCTGGCGTAATGCAAACCCAAATAGACACAGAACATGGCTATACTTTTGCCGCTGCCATGCGTTCACTGTTACGTCAAAATCCAAACATCATGATGATTGGTGAAATTAGAGATGAAGAAACCGCTAAAATCGCTATTGAAGCAGCAATGACTGGACATTTAGTTCTATCGACTATCCACGCTAATAGTGCAGCTGGGGCTATCTCTCGTTTTTCTGGGCTGGGAGTAGAGAAATCATCATTAGCTAACTCAATTGAATTTTCTATTGGTCAACGCTTAGCTCGTCGCATCTGTTCTCATTGTAAAATAGTTGACCCATCAACCCCAGAAAAACTCAAAAAAGCTCAAGAAATTTTAGATAGTATTAAAAACAGTGAGATAATTATTCCAAAAGAATTACATTTTTTCAAAGGGGCCGGCTGTGAAGAGTGTAAACATCTGGGCTATAAAGGTAGAGTTGGCTTATATGAAACCATCGCCGTCACTCCAACTATAAAAAGATTAATCCAAAGCGGTGAAACAACTGATTATGATATTGAACAAGAAGCAATTAAAGAGGGTACAGTTACCATCGCCCAGGATGGAGTTCTTAAAGCTTTAGCAGGAGAAACCAGCCTTGACGAAGTCTTTCGAGTTATTTAAATAAATTAATAATTAAACATATAATATGATTAATAAAGTTTTAGTCGATAAATTAAAAAAAAGTTATAGCGAAAGAGAAAAAGAGAGAAGACAGATTATTAGTCGATCCAATGATGTTTTATTTCAGGCTAAAAAAACAATTTTTTCCTTGCAGCGCGAAGAGTTAAAAGATGGTGAAGCAAAACTAAAAGCAATGGAAGAGTCTTTAAAGAAAATGGAAAAAGATTTTGGCTATACTCGTTTACGTGAAGAAGGAGCTTATCACGCTGCGGCTGAAGAATATGTAGAAGCAAAAACCTTTGCGGCTGTTATTTCTGGCAAATCAATTAGTGACATTAAAGGCTTTAAATTAGGCTATGACAGCTACCTAGGCGGCTTTTGTGACCTGATTGGTGAAATGGTTCGTTACGCCACTAATCGCGCCGCTAAAGGCAAATATGAAAGTGTGGCTGAAATGAAAGAGAAGGGAGAGGAAATAATGAGCAGTTTATTAGATTTTGATCTAACTGGCTATCTACGCACTAAGTACGATCAGGCAAGAGGACATCTACGCAAACTAGAACAAATGGCTTACGAAATTAGATTACGCAAAGATAAATAGACTTTATGCTAATTGCAATCGCCTCTGATTTGCATGATAATCTTGCTAATTGGAAAATCTTCAATGAATATTTAAAAAAGCAGGGTATCACTACTCTGCTTTTCTGCGGTGACTTATGTGCTAATGAATCATTACGAGTGATGAGACAAGATTTTGAAGGTAAGATATTTTTTATCTCAGGTAATGCTGAGCTATATAATTCCAGTGAGGCTGAAAATATTAAAAATACTAAATTTTTTGGTCATTATGGAAAATTAGAAATAGATAAATTAAAAATTGGATTAATCCACGAGCCTCATCATAAAACGCAATTAATAAAAAAGATCGACTCTTTTGATTTCATCTTTTACGGACATACTCATAAACCCTGGATAGAGCAAGAGGGTCAAACTTTAATTGTAAACCCTGGTACCATAGGCGGTGTCTATTACCGAGCTAGCTTTGCCCTCCTAGACACGAAAACTAAAAAAATAGAATTAAAAATATTAGATCAGATAAACTTATAAAAAATCCCCTCAGCTAACAGAGGGGATTTTTATTATCCAATAATCATTTATATATTTCTTTTAAATATTTTCCCGTTATACTCTGTTTAGATTTAATTATATCTAGAGGTGTTCCCTGCGCCATAATCTGACCGCCCTTATTACCACCATCAAGCCCCATATCAATTACCCAATCAACTGATTTGATTACATCTAAATTATGTTCGATAATTAGAACTGTATTTCCCTGGTCAACCAAAAGATTTAAAACTTTAAGCAAGCGGTCAATATCAGCAAAATGCAAACCAGTAGTTGGTTCATCTAAAATATAGAGTGTGCGACCAGTGGCTCGTCGTGACAATTCTGTAGCTAGTTTAATACGCTGAGCTTCTCCGCCAGAGAAAGTAGTGGCTGATTGTCCTAAATGAATATAACCAAGCCCCACCTTCTCTAAAGTTAAAAGTTTTTGATGTATGGCTGATTTATTTCTGAAAAATTCTAAAGCCTCACTAACCGTCAAATTTAGAACGTCAAAAATATTTTTATCTTTATACCTAATATCAAGAATCTTCTGCTGAAATCTTTGCCCATGACAAGCCTCACAAGTTAAATAAACATCATTTAAAAACTGCATCTCTACTTTAATAGCCCCATCACCAGAACAGCGCTCACAACGACCACCAGAAACGTTAAAAGAAAAGTGGCCCGGCGTTAAACGTTTTAATTTAGATTCTGGCAATTCGGCAAATAAATCACGAATATAGGTATAAAGACCAGTATATGTAGCCGGGTTAGAGCGAGGAGTACGACCAATTGGAGACTGATTAATATCAATTACCTTATCGATATTATCAAGCCCTTTTATTTCTTTATGGGCCCCGACTTCAACTTTAGCGCGATAAAATTTACGGCTCAAAGCATTAGCTAAAATATCTGACATTAAAGTTGATTTGCCTGACCCAGAAACACCCGTGATGGCCACTAACTTTCCCAGAGGAATGTGAACATCAATATTTTTTAAATTATGTTCAGTGGCACCAATTACAGATATTGTCTTGCCATTACCCTCCCGAAAAAATTTCTTGTCCTGAATTGTTTTCTCACCCGATAAATAAGCACCTGTAATTGATTTCTGACATTGGTAAATTTCTTCCGGCTTACCAGCAAATAAAATATTCCCTCCATGCTCGCCCGCCCCAGGGCCAACATCCACTAAATAATCAGCTGCACGCATCATAGCGGCATCATGTTCGACCACAATGACAGTGTTACCGTTATCACGCAAGCTTTTCAACATAGAAATAAGCTTGTCATTATCACGCTGATGTAAACCAACTGAAGGCTCATCTAAAACATACAAAACACCACTAAGAGTAGAACCCACTTGAGCAGCTAAACGAATACGCTGAGCCTCACCGCCAGATAAACTAGAGGCCGGACGATTTAAAGTTAAGTAAGATAAGCCCACTTTTTCCAAAAATTCTAAATTTTTAATTACTTCTTTCAAAATTGGTCTAATAATATTAGTATTTATCCCCCAACTATCTTTCTCTAACCAAGAGGCTAATAAGATTCTTAAAGAGTCAACTGTTTTTTCGCTAAGTTCGAATATGTTTAAGCCTTTAATTTTAACTGCCAAATACTCTGCTTTTAAACGAGCCCCTGCGCATGATGGGCAAGTCGCTAAACGCATACATTTTTCAATTTCCTGTTTTACAAAATTTGATTTTGTTTCTTCATGCCTGGTCAACAGTTCGGCATTTAATCCGGCCCATTTTTTATCTCCATTTAATATAGCCGCCCGCTGCCCAGCTGTTAAAGTTTGCAAAGATTGATCCATGCTAAAATTATAACGATCGCCCAACTCTTTCAAATGTATAAACAGGGAGCCACCTGGACTTAAATTAGCATGAGATAAAGGTTTAATTGCGCCTTGTAAAATACTTAATTTCAGATTAAAAACTAATTCTGGATTAATTTCTGTACGAGTGCCCAAGCCTCCACAATAAGCACAAGCACCGTAATTTGAATTAAAAGAAAAATGACGTGGCTCTATTTCTGCTAAAGCATAGCTACAATTAGTGCAAGTATAAAGATTATGAGAATTTTCCTTCTTTTTGTCCTTACTGTTTCTAGCCGCCTTCTTTAAACGTGTATTACAATGAGGGCAATAAGGCCAAGCTACGCGAGCATACAATAAACGTAAATAATCATATATTTCGGTAATTGTGCCCACGGTTGAACGAGGATTATTGCCAACAGTCCTTTGATCAATGGCTATGGCTGGCGATAAACCTTCAATTAAATCAAAATCTGGCTTATCCATCAATCCAACAAATTGCCGAGCATAGGCTGATAATGATTCGACGTAGCGACGTTGGCCTTCGGCATAAATTGTGTCAAAGGCTAAAGAAGATTTGCCAGACCCAGATAAACCAGTAATAACAATCAATTGATTGCGCGGTAAATCTAAGCTAATATTTTTTAAATTGTGAGTACGAGCACCACTAATCTTAATCTTATTTTGAATCATGGGGGAAGAAGTTAATAATTTTTGAATAGAGTATATTATACCTATTTATTAACAAAAAAACAAGGAGGCAGCCAGCACCTTGTTTGTCTAATATTTTATTAAGTCTAAAAAAATGAGAAAAAAGTTTTAAATATAAACATTAATAAACGCTGGCTTAAGCTGAGACGCTTAAAACTTAAATCTGGCTGCATAGATTCATGTTGCCATTTATCAATAATTCTTCCCAGGGAGGCCACTGCGTGTTTTTGTTGAAAAAAAACACCAATCTCAGCATTAACACCAAAGGAAAGAATATCAAGATTTTGTGAGCCAACCAGGGCCTCACGATCATCTATCAACATGACCTTAGCGTGGTTCATTTGGGGCGTAAAATAGAATTTAACCCCAACGACCGCTAAACGGCAAGCATTAAAATAGTTGATATTATTTAAACTCTTTATATCTGTATTACTAGGTATAATTATTTCTACTTTAACCCCACGAACAACCGCATCGTCTAAGGCTTTCATAACCCAACGAGGAGGTAGCAAATAAGGAGTAACTATTTTTATAGAAGTAGTAGCCTCAGTTAATTTTGCTAAATAGTAATTATTCAAACGATATCTTTTATCACCTATTTCCCAAGTATCAATCACCCAGGATTTTATTTTTTTTACTAATGGCAGCTGACTATTTCTTAAAATATTATTATTTTTACCACCACATTGTTGGTAAGTATAAGCAAATGAACGCAATAAAGGTTTAATAATTTTACCTCCTAACCGTAAATGTAAATCTTGCCAATTACGAATCTTATTTTCAATATTCACTCCGCCAATAAAAGCTATTTTATTGTCTATAATGACCAGTTTACGATGAGTACGACGCAACCAGCGTGAAAAAAATAATAATTCTACCCCGGCAGCACGTAAATCTTGAATCGTGGTATTTTGTAATTCGCTACTACCATAAGCATCTAAAACTAAAACTACCTCCATTCCCGCTAAGGCTTTTTCTTTTAACTTACCGAAGAAGTCATGCGTCTGTTGAGTATCGCCCAAAAAAATATACATTTCAATATAAACACTTTGTTGGGCTTGATTAATAGCAAACATGATGCCATCCCAAGCTTTATCTGAAGTTGTATAAAATTTATACCGCATGAGATTATTATATCACGCTTCTGCTAATAAATAAGAATTGTGTTAAATCTATATATTAATTATCCTTTTTGAAGTTATTGTTAATTTAGGCAATATCACTCATCACTAGTTTGATGTTTAATTTAATATTGAATATTGATATATTTTCTCATAGATATAATGTATAATTATATTATATATAAAAAACACATGACTCCAAAACAACAAATTGAGAAGTGGTTTTCGCTTCAAAAATGGCGACCATTTTTTTTAATTTTTTCTTTAGGCTTTTTGCTTTATAGTCAGACATTGATTTTCAATCTAACTTATCTAGATGATAACAAGCTATTAATAGACCAGCATGAAGTGTTAAGCAACATTAGAAGTGTTTCTCAGGCTTTCTCTACAGACGCCTTCTTCGCTGGTACAAATTTTTTTTATCGGCCACTACTCAACCTATCTTTTATCATTGATGCTCAATTCGGAGATAAAAATCTATTTTTTTTCTATCATTTAGATAATATCCTTCTTCACATATTAGCCGTTTGTTTGTTATTCATTTTTCTAAAAAAAATATTAAACAAAAAAAAGTTAGCCTTCTTCTTATCTCTGTTATTTCTAGTTCATCCAGCTTTATCACAAGCTGTTGCTTGGCTGCCAGGACGTAATGACTCATTGATGACTATTTTTATCTTAGCCTCCTTTTTGTCTTTATTAAACTTTTGCTCTCGACCACGACTAATAACTCTTTTCGGATATTCATTGTTTTTCTTTTTAGCATTACTTACTAAAGAAACTGCCATTTTTCTACCCCTTTTGTCCTTACTATATCTTTTTACTATTGGTCGTCAAGATCGACTGATTAATAATGAAAAAATAATAGTTCTAATTACATCATTACCAGCTGTTTTTACTTGGTATTTAATGCGTAATTTAGTCGTTGTTAAAGAAAATATAAATTTTACAGCAGCGATATGGTCAGCTTTAAAAAATTTGCCAGATGCTTTAATAATGAGTGGAAAAATGCTATTACCCTTTAACCTATCGGTCTTGCCTTTTCATGACGATTCTTCATTATTCTTAAGTTTACTGGCGCTTATACTAATAGCGCTTGCTTTATTTTTTTCCAAGCAAAAAAGAAAAGATTATCTCATTTTTGGAGCCGCCTGGTTTCTACTCTTCTTTATGCCTCCGTTCGCTACCGCCGAGCTTGTTCCTTATTTTTTTGAACACCGTCTTTATTTACCTTTAATTGGTTTCCTGATAATTTTGGGAGAGATTGACTGGATTAAAAATTTAGATTTTAAAAAGAAAATAATAAAATTTACTGCTATATTAATTATTTTATTTTTTTCTTTTTTAACTTGGCGGCATAGTCAAAGCTTTAGTGATTATATTACTTTTTGGAAATCAGCCGTCGAAACTTCACCGCACTCATCGCTTGCAAATCGCAATCTCGCTGCTATGTACCGTAAAGATAATCAATTAAACTTAGCCGCTAAATATTACCATGGCACCCTAGGCCTTAACCCAAGTGAATCTATACTGTACAATGTCCATAATAATTTAGGGTTAATATATTTGGAGTGGGGTAATTTTGATTTAGCCGAGACTGAATTAAAAAAAGAAATAAATCTCTACCCAAATAATTATCAAGCTCTGTATAATCTAGGTAATTTATATTACAAAGAGAATCGTCTATCAGAAGCGGCCCAATCCTGGCAGGCAACATTAAACATTGAGCCAGAATATTACCAAGCCTATCAACGTTTGCATAACCTATCAAAATAAAAGACACTCCCGATGGAGTGTCTTTTTTTGCGTAGTCCCTATTATTTAATTATCGTGCGAATCATTCTGACGCAATAGATTAAAGTCTTTGTTGACAAATTTATTTAAATGTGTTATAATATCAACTATCATTTAACCACGTTCATTTAAAAATTAAAAAATATACACCTAAAAAGAAAGTAAAGTCATGAAAAAACTTATTTTTGTTGCGATTTTTGCCTGCTACTGTCAATTTTCTTTTGGTTTCTGTGAAAGTCATTGCCGAACAGATTCGTCGGGGATGGAAATATTTCAAACAAATCACCGTTATCACGAGCGATACACTTTTAACTCCTGCCTAACTGGGGCGTTACAACCGATTAGTCTATTCCCACGGGCAAATTTTCCATTTCAAAAAAAGGAAAGCCTGATTAAAGATCTTTCTGATTTTAAATCGGAAGAAATTAGAAAGCATTTTTCTTGTAAAATGAGATATCCGGTTGAATTTGAAAATCTGGTGTTAAGTTTAGCGCACGATCTTAATGGGCAAGATGATATCAGCCAACTTAGCGCTAAAGAAGCTTTAACACTACTTGCTAATGTTATTAGATTTCAATTATCCGATGACGGAAGTGACAACGACATTGTCGCGCAAGCTATTGAGCCCGTACTAGAGGTATTACGAACACGTAGACACTTCCAGCTTAGTATTTTTGAAATATTAAGTGCCGATGAATATTTTTTATCGGGCCACAAAAAACTAGACTATTATTGTGGCATGACATCGTGGATAAGCGTTCATGCTTTTGATGTATTTAAAGCGCACATACCTTCATTAAGGAATGTGTATATGTTTGAATGTGGGCTACAGGGGCCTGCTCACAGTTTTAACTTAATGGTGACTGTTGATGAGGAAAGCATCGGAATGTATCTCATTGATTTCCAAAAAGAAAAATTTTGGGATCATAACCTGATTATATCCGCTGAAAATCTTTTAAATGACCTCGATATGTCAAAACATATCGAACTCACAAAAATAAGTCATTAAACCAAAAAAATAGGGATTCAATTCAAAACTGAATCCTTTTTTATTTCTTCCTTTATTTAATAATTAAAACTAAATAAAAAAACAACCCAACTTAATAATGGGTTGTTTATTTTGTAGTCCCTAGGGGAGTCGAACCCCTCTTACCAGGATGAAAACCTGGTGTCCTAACCGATAGACGAAGGGACCAAGATAAAAAAATAGAACAAAAAGTTCTTATTTGCAAAAATATTGTATATATATTTTTAATCTTTGTCAAATAAATTTCTAATCTATTTATCTTTATTTTTCTAGAAAATCTTGCCTTAATTCCAAAATACATTACAATAACTATATATGTATATTTTAGGAATAGAAAGTAGCTGTGATGAAAGCGCTGCCTCCGTTTTAAAGGCTTCTGGTCAAAAAACGGAAATTTTAAGTAATATAATTTCCTCACAAATCGATATTCACGCTCAGTACGGAGGAGTAATTCCTGAGATTGCCGCCCGCGAGCATGTTTTGAATATTCTACCAACCATAGAAGAAGCTTTAAGACAAGCAAAAATTAGTGCTAAAAATCTAAAAGCTATCGCCGTTACTCAAGGGCCAGGTCTTTTAAGTTCTCTAATTGCGGGTGTAGAGACGGCCAAGTCTTTATCTTTAGCTTGGGGCAAGCCAATTATCCCAGTTCACCATATTATCGGTCATATTTATGCTAACTTTATAAACACTAACAAACAACCACAATTCCCTCTTTTAGCTCTCGTGGTTTCAGGCGGACATAGTAATATTATTTATATGTCTGATCACTACCAATTCAAAATAATTGGTGAAACCCGAGATGATGCTGCCGGTGAAGCTTATGATAAAGCGGCTAAAATGATGGGCCTATCTTATCCCGGCGGACCAATAGTCGCTAAGCATGCCGAAGAATTTCGTCAAAGCGGAAAATCAAGTATAATCGAATTACCCCGACCAATGATCTATTCACCTGATTTTAATTTTTCTTTTTCTGGCCTTAAAACAGCCCTATTATATCAACTACAAAAAGATAAAAACTGGAAAGACAAAATTTCTGAGTATTGTTTTGCTTTTGAACAAGCGATTATTGAAACTTTAAGCCATAAAATTATTAAAGCTGCTAAAAAATATCCGGTCAAAAGCATTCTTTTGGCCGGCGGAGTCGCAGCCAATAAAGCCCTAAGACTACAATTAGAAACAGAGATTAGTGAAAAATTACCTAAAATAAGACTATCTTTACCAAATTTAAGTTATACCACCGATAACGCCGCTATGATTGCCTCGGCTGGATATTTTAACTACTATAAACATAAAAACAAGTCCTTTGTTGATCTTGCAAAGATTAATGCTCGCTGTGATCTTAAAATGTAGACTTTATTTGCTTTTTTAACAACAATCTATTAAAATATTGATACATATTGGCTCGATGGTGAAGTGGTCTAACACTGCAGTTTGCAAAACTGCCATTCGTGGGTTCGACTCCCACTCGAGCCTCAAATAAAAAATCTCACCAAATAAGGTGAGATTTTTTATTTAGTTAAACATCTGTGGATAACTTGTGTTTTCTGTGTATAAAATATATTTTTTAGTCTAGGTTTACCTAGACTTAAGGTCTAATAACATCTATTTTTTAAGCTAATTTTAGATTAATTATTTAATATTGGCAAGAAATCGTTAGTATCCTTGCTTTATCCACAAATACATGCTATAATACTAATAGTTAAACAAAGTTCATTTCACTGAGTCTTAAAAACATTGTCGGAGTTAGTACGACAAAAGAAGAGTTAAAATAACTCACAGAGCAGGTATAAGTGCTAATAAAAAGCAGAAAAAAGCTTAATAAAATCTAAAAAAGTAATTTTATCAAGTTTTTATCTAAAAATTAGCAAAATTAATTAAAATACATACAACCCTGCAAAGAAACGGTGAAAAGACATGCTTTAAAACTAACAAAAGCCTCAATAATCCTGGTGAATAAACTAGGATTGGGGCTCAGACGACGGCCTATTACTTGCTTTTTATAGCAAAGAACTGCCCGTTCTGGGCCCCTTTTTTAATACTTAAATATTTAATTGCTTTTTACACCTAAATTTGCTAAAACATAGATACACTATAATATTAGCAAATAATTTTAATCATATGGCGCTATCTATTGGCATTGTCGGATTACCTAATGTTGGGAAATCAAGTCTATTTAATATACTTACCAAAAAATCCGTAGAAGCAGCTAATTATCCTTTTTGCACAATTGATCCGAATGTGGGCGTGGTTAAAGTGCCCGACAAGCGCTTGAATGAATTAGCGGCTGTTTCTAAACCACTTAAAGTAATACCAACCTCCATTGAGTTTGTTGATATTGCCGGTTTAGTGGCTGGAGCCAGTAAAGGAGAGGGCTTGGGTAATAAATTTCTATCTCATATCCGTGAATGTGATGCTATTTGTGAAGTAATTCGTAATTTTGAAGATAACAATATTATTCACGTTAATGGTAAAATTAATCCTAAAGGTGATAAAGAGACAATTAATCTTGAATTAATCCTAGCTGACTTAGCTAGTATTGAAAAAAGATTAGACAAAACTCGCCGTGAAAGCCGTAGTGGTAATAAAGAACTGATTAATCAAACGGCTATTTTAGATAAAATATACAAACACCTTGAACAAGGCCTATCTGCCCGCTCTCTAAGTTTTGGTGACGAAGACATGCCTTTTGTAAAAGAGCTTAATCTTTTAACAATTAAGCCAATTATATATTTACTAAACGCCGATGATTTAAATAATTTACCAGACCTAGGAGAAATGGACGGCGAAGTTATTAGTGTGAATGTAAAAATTGAAGAAGAAATTGCTGGCCTGCCCGAAGAAGAACAAGCTGAGTATATTCAAGAGCTTGGCCTCAAACAGAGTGGACTAGACAAATTAATTGCCGCTTCTTATAAACTGCTAGGGCTGGATACATTTTTTACGACTGGCCCTGATGAAACTAGAGCTTGGACCATCAAACACGGGGCTAAGGGACCAGAAGCAGCCGGCGTTATTCACACTGACTTTATTAAAGGCTTCATCCGAGCAGAGGTTATCCAGTGGGATAAATTTGTTGCTGCCGGCAATGAAAATAAAGCCAGGGAACAAGGGCTCATTCGTACTGAAGGTAAAGATTATGTAGTTAGAGATGGCGACGTCTGTAATTTCTTGGTTAATAGATAATGAGATATAAAAATAGACAAACAAAAAACCCACGTTAAGATAAAAATCACGTGGGTTTTTATATTAATAAAGTAGTTATGCTGCTAAAGATATTGATGGAGGGCGATTTGATATATTACTAGACCCTCTACCAGATTCTAAATTTTTACTCCCTGCTAAACCAGGATTGTTATTTTTCTGCGCCTGAGAAATAGAAACCATCGGACGAGATGATCGTCTATCAAGATTACCAGGAGAGGCAACACCGCTAAGGCCAGACTGGTTGATTGATTTGGGCTGGTTAGCCATGCCTGGGCCCTTAATATCTTGCTCGTCAGATCTATTAATGCGAGCGTGCGATACTTTAATCTTTTTGTCATCTGTCTTTGACAGCCTCTTTAACACATCTTTAACAATGCCAACTTGCCTGGCAGATAAATTAGTTGTTGATTTAATATTTCTTAAAGCACTATTTTGATAAGAAGAATTAAAGCGACCTTCTTTAATTAAGCCAGAGTACTTAGCCACCGCCTTATTAATCGCATCCTTATTATCTGAAACTTCTCGCAATAAACCACCAGCAGAATTCAACTTTTGCTTAAAGTTTGAGCTCTTAAATTTTTCTCCGCCCTTTGGTAGATGATCAACTGCCCTCATATATTTTTATTAATTTTTTCTAAAACAATTAGCTCGCGCCAAACTTTTTGGCCATCACGATGATATAGCAGGGTTCCTCGCTGACTAAGCTTGCACCATGGTAAATCTTGGAGTTTCTCTGGGAGAAGATTAGGGACTTGCCACTTATCTAAGTTAGCCTCAATAAACTTGTTACCAAAAAATACTGGCCAAACCATCACTAAGCGGCCATCATTTTTTAAAATATTATAAAAATTATCTAAGGCTCGAGAATACAAATCAGCCAGCTCGGCGCACACCTCATCAATGTCGCTTAAACCACGTTGAGGGCCTAAATAAGGCTCAGTAATAATAGAATCAACTGTTTTTGGCTTTATGAATTGATCTAAACGAGTAGCATTTTTAATATGAAACTTGGCTCTAGTTTCTAAATTATATAATTCACGTAACCATTCAGCATTAATCCGGCTATCTTTAATAGCTTTTTCTGATAAATCTGTACCCATTAAATTAGTATAGCCCATGAGCATTGCTTCATTAATAACTGTGCCTGAACCACAAAAAGCGTCAAGTAATAGACCATCAGGCGACATTTGTCCGGCAAAATTTATCATCATTTGTGCTAATTTTGGCGGCAACATGCCTGAATGATCATCGCGTACTGGTCGTCCAAAATCACGCCGTGATAATTCTTTATAGGGCTGAATAGCTAAAGTACGAGCAATGACTAAAGTTTGCTCACGACGATAAAGAATTAATTCCGCACCCTTACTTAAAAGCTTATTTTGGCCAACCACAACACTAGATAATTCTTTTTCGCGACTAGTAACCAAACGAGATGAAATATCTGCTGATTTTAGCTCTTTCTTAATATTGAGTCCTAATTTTTCTACCTGAATATGACTACCTACTCCCTGATCAGATAAACCAAAAACTAGCTTACCTTCACCTCTACTGGCCTTATCTATTAACAGCTTTGTACATTTTTTAGCTAAGTCTGGTATCGCTGTATTAATTGGTAATTCTAGCTCAATTTCAGCAATTTTTAGGACTCCACCTAAATTATTAATTAAATTTTCAGCATTAATTTCAATATCTTTTTTAACAAAAATCCGCTCATTTTCCCAAAATGTTTCTTTTTCGCCTAAAACAGCCAGCAATTCTGCTACTGACCAGGTTGGATGCGTACCTAAAATAAAAGCATAATTCATATAACTACATAATGCCCTAACTCTTGCATTTTTTCAAGCTTCATGATAAATTAAAGGCACAAAAAAATATTATATATATCTTTCCCATATTCTAATTCTTAATTAGGATAATTCCGCTTCTAAATAATAACGGAATTAAAGGTATTCTTAGAAACCCAAAATCTTTGAATACTTGGGTTTTTGTTTAATAATCAGAGTTAATAAAAATGTTAACTTAAGCTTAAATCATTTTTACTACTCTTATGTTACATTATGTCTAAAAGCAAACCATCAGGATCAAGCCGTTACGAAATGCTTTTTATCGTTCCTAATAATTTTACGGAGGACGAAGCTAAAAGTATTGTCGCCAAGGTAGAGGGCATCGTTACTGAAAACGGAGCTACCATTGTCTTCAGCGAATTCTGGGGCAAGAAAAAACTTGCTTATATCATTAAGCAAAATCATTATGGTTATTATAGCCTGTGTGAATTTGATATTGATCGCGATGCGCTTACTAAGATTGATCGCGTCTTACGCTTATCAAACGAAGTTTTGCGTCACCAAATTATTAGCATTCCAGCCGTAACTGATGCTGAACGTTTAGCTATCAAAGAAAAACAAACACAAGCTTCAAAGAGTGATAAAAAAGAAGAAAAACCAAATAGCAAAGAAAAAATTTCTAAAGTAGTGGATAAGAAAGAGGATAAGAAAGAAGACAAAAAAGAAAGCAGTAAAGCTGAATTAAAAGATCTAGATCAGAAATTAGAGGGCATTATTACCGCCAAAGACCTCTTATAAACTAATCTTCTTAATTTTATAAGCGCGTTTATAAAGTTAAGTTCTAAATCTATGAACTTAAACAAAGCCATGATCATCGGCAATTTAACTCGTGATCCTGAAATGAGATCAACCCCTTCCGGCCAAAATGTTACTTCTTTTAGTGTTGCCACTAGTCTCACTTGGACAGATAATTCTGGACAGCAACAGAAGAAAACCGAGTTTCATAACATTGTTGCTTGGAGAAAATTAGCAGAAATTTGTGCTCAATATCTTAAAAAGGGCTCAAAAATATATGTTGAAGGACGCTTACAAACAACTGACTGGACTGGACAAGATGGTGTGAAAAAATATCGCACTGAAATTGTTCTGGAAAATATGATTATGTTAGATAAAGCCGGCAACAGCGATACTACTAGCAATAATAATTTTGCTGCTAAAACACCAGGCAATAATCAAGTCAACGAAGAACTTCCTATTATCAATGCTGACGAGGAGGAAGAAATCAGAGTTGAAAATATTCCTTTCTAAAAAAATAAACGATTAATATTAATCTTATATGAGTAATAAAAAATCCAAAGAATGCTTTTTTTGCGTAAACCAGCTTGATGTTGACTATAAAGACGTCCGTACCTTACGCCGTTTCGTAAATTTCTACATGAAAATATTACCAGGTAGCCGTACTGGCGTTTGTGCTTGGCATCAACGCAAATTAACACAAGCTATTAAAAGAGCTCGCGTTATGTCTTTATTAGCACCAACTCATAAATAAGTTCGCTATAAATTAAGCCGAAAAATATGTTAAATTTTAACGAAATTAAAAGCGGCCGAATTATTCTTTTAAATAACGAGCCCTATATTATTGTTAAAGCAGACCATCACCAAATGGGACGTGGTGGTGCCGTTTTAAAAGTAAAATGTCGCAATTTAATTACCAATAATATCTTAGAAAGAACTTATCAGGGAGCTGAAAAAGCCGAAGAAGCAGAAACGCAGAATAAGAAAGCTGATTTCATGTATAAGGATAAAGATGAAGCTTATTTCATGGACAGTGAAAGTTTTGAGCAATTTGGTTTATCAATTGAAGATATTGGCGATAAAATGCAATTCCTAAAAGAAGGAACAACAGTTAACGTCTTTTATTTCAATAACAGTCCAGTCGCAATTGACCTGCCGATTAAAATGGACTTCCTAGTTGTAACCGCCCCTCCGGGAGTAAAGGGAAACTCTGCTGGCAATGTTAATAAACAAGTTGAAATTGAAACTGGTGCCAAAATTAATGTGCCAATGTTTATTGAAGAAGGGGATATTATTCGCATTAATACTGAAACGGGTGAGTATGTTGAAAGAGCCAACTAAAATCTAGCACTTTTCATAAAACCGTTCCTCCAGCCTAGTCGCCATGGAACGGTTTTTGTTAGGTCACAAGCAAATCGACAGCAAGTTAATTCGTGCTATAATTTATTTATATGGATATTCTGATAATTACAGGTCTAATCCTGTTTACCTTTATTGCCATTCTGCGCTTAGACTGGGCGCTTTTTATCGTGCTTGCCGCGCTGCCCTCCTATTTAATTCGTTGGCAGATAGGGCCAGTGCCAGTAACCTTACTGGAACTAATGATTTTAATCAGTTTCGTGGTTTGGTTTATTAGAGATAAGCCCTGGCAAAGATATAAAAAGCAAGATTGGAAAAACAGAAAACAACGCTATCCATATTCTCTAGAAATTGTTGGCATTCTTATCGCTGCTTGGGCGGGATTAGCAATTGCTGGTTTTGATAATAGTTCCTTAGGAATACTTAAAGCCTATTTTCTTGAACCAATAATGTTATATATTGTTATTTTAAACCGTGGCCAGGGTTCAAATAAAAAATATATCTGGCCTTTAGTAATTTCAGCAGCTTTCATTAGTATAATTGCAATTTTTCAACAAATTACTGGCCTCTATATTTTTAATGATTTCTGGGCCCAGCTTTCACAGCGTCGCGTCACATCAGTATTCGCCTATCCTAATGCAGTTGGTCTATATCTAGCCCCAATAATTTTTCTTATCTTTGGTCTCTTAATTTCCTATCCTAAAAAAACTAATTTACTAACAGCTGGGAAAAAAATAATTTTAATTATCACTATTCTCACTTCACTAGCGGCAATTGTATTTGCTCGTTCTGAGGGAGCTTTAATTGCAATCGCTGGAGCTAGTTTTATTGTAGCTATACTGGCGAATAAACATAGCAGACGCATCGCTCTTAGCCTAATGATTATCGCCATCGTTGCTACTAGTTTATATAGCCCTGCGTGGAATTATCTTAAACAAAAAGCAACTTTAATGGATTTAAGTGGACAAATTAGACGCCAACAATGGGCAGAGACGATGGTAATGTTAAATGACGACAGGATTATAAGCGGGGCCGGATTAAATAATTATCAAGAAACAGTCGCCCCTTTCCATCAAGAAGGAATATTTGTAAAGAATGATGATCCAGAATTTCACCGTCATGTTGTTTGGAATGCTGAATATCGGGCTAAAGTTTGGCAGCCCGTAGAGATATATCTCTACCCTCACAATATCTTTTTAAACTTTTGGACAGAAATTACTCTATTTGGCGCCTTACTATTTATGTGGCTAATCGCTCGTTACTATTACGATGCCCTAAGACTTCTAAAAACTTTAGATAGGGAAAAAAGAAATATTACTCTGGGCTTAATCGGCGCTATGAGCGCAATAGTAATCCACGGCCTAGTTGATGTCCCTTATTTTAAAAATGATTTAGCTATAATATTTTGGTTGATAATCGCTATTTTAGGAATTATAAAAATAAAAAATAAAAAAACTGTATGATATATTTAACAAAATTTTTAGCTCAAGCAGGAGTCGCTAGTCGTCGAAAAGCCGAAGATTTAATTCGGGACGGACGAGTAAAAATTAATGGCGAAAGAGCAGAGTTAGGAGTAATGGTTGAAGGAGATGAAGATATCAGAGTTAGTGGTAAAGTGATTAACAGCGCTATGGCTAATAAGCGTCTAATTATTGCTTTCAATAAACCAGTTGGATATACTTGCACCACTCGCAGCTTCATCAATGAAGATAATATCTTTAGTCTTTTGCCAGAGAAATATAAAAACTTAATTATTGCTGGACGTTTAGATAAAGAAAGCCGCGGTTTAATCCTGCTTACCAATGATGGCGATTTAGCTAATAAAATTACTCACCCCCGTTTTGGTCATGATAAGAAATATTTAGTTCGTTTTGCTGGAGAAGATCGAATGGAATTAACAGAACGCAAACTCTATGCCCGAGCCAAAGATGGCATCCGTAGCGAAGACGGTGAAATGTTAACCGCTAAAAGTATCCGCCGTGAAGGTGATCGCTGGGCGGTAACCTTAAGTGAAGGTAAGAAACGTCATATTCGTCGTCTGTTTGCCGGTATGGGCCTAAAGGTAACTGATTTACAGCGTGTTAATATCGGTGAATTAGGCTTAGGAGGTCTTCCTATAGGAAGCTACCGAGAATTAGCGGATAAAGACATAAATAAATTAATTAAATAAAATTTGGAGAGGTGGCTGAGCTGGTTGAAGGCACCGCTCTCGAAAAGCGGCAAGGGCGCAAGCCCTTCGGGAGTTCGAATCTCCCCCTCTCCGCAAGTAATATAAAAATCGTCTTTTGGACGATTTTTTGTTAAAATAAAGATATTGATTAGTAAATATAATTATATGAAACCAATATTAATTACATGTTATGTTAATCCTGATATAGACGGCTATGCTGGTGTTATTGCCTATGCCGAATTCCTTAAAAAGAAGGGGAAAAGCGTAGTGGCAGGAATAATGGGTGAGCCACACGATGAAGCGAAATATGTTCTGAATAGATTTAGCTTAGAGCGCATGGATGTGATTCAAGATGATGAGCTCTTTGATGAAGTAGTCCTTGTTGATGCTAGCGATGTGAATGGTTTACAGGGAAAGATTGTCCCAGAAAAAGTTATTGAAATAATTGATCACAGAAAGATTAATGAAGCAAATAGATTTGTTAATGCTAAAACTCAGATTGAATTGGTTGGCGCAGCAGCCACTTTGGTGGCAGAAAAGTTTAAGGAAGAGAATATTGAGATTTCACAAAGGTCAGCAATACTTTTATATAGTGCGATTATTTCTAACACTCTTAACTTCAAGGGTGGAGTAACTACCGATCGTGATAAAGAAATGGCAAAATGGTTACGACAATTCATTGAGGTTTCAGATGAGTATTGGAAAGAGCTATTCACTGCCAAGTCTGATTTAACAGGGGATAAATTAATTACGGCTATAAAAGGAGATTTGGCGTGGTTTGATTTTGGAAACACAAAAGTCGGCATTGCCCAATTAGAGATTATTGGCGCCGAGGAATTAATTAAGCATCGAGCAGATGAAATAGTAGCCACTTTGCATAAAATAAAAGAAAAAATGGGGCTGGATTTAATATTCCAGAATATTCTTGAACTAGAATTAATGAAAAATTATTTTGTTGCAGAGGATAATCAAATAAAGACGCTTTTAGAAGAGATTCTGGAGGTTAAATTTGATGAAGCTGTTGCCAAAAGAGATCAATTGATAATGAGGAAACAAATTGTGCCCCTACTTAAGGCAAAATTGGAACTATAGCGTCATAATGACTTAAAAAAGTTCCAACTACGTCCCACCCTCTCCGCAATTATAAAAAAGGCGCCAAAAAGCGTCTTTTTGAACACTAAAAAATACTGCCATATTATTAGTAAAATACCAACGATATTAAACAAATAAATCAAATAATATCTCTCGCTCCTTATTTAGTGATATAATATATAAGTTAATAATATTTACCTATATGACTAATAGAAAAACAATCGGACTAGCTCTCGGTTCTGGTGGTGTACGCGGACTAACCCATGTTGGTGTGATTAAGGTATTAGAAGAAAATAATATCAAAATTGATTACATTGCTGGCTCTAGTATTGGTGCGTGGGTGGGGGCTCACTATGCCCTCTATCAAGATATTGAGGCTTTAACGGAGTTTACCGTTGGTAAAAGGAAAGAAAAAATTATAAGCTTTTTAGACACTTCTTTCTCAGGAGGATTAATTAAAGGAAAAAAGCTAGAAAAGATGTTAAATATTTGGCTTAATAACGCCAATTTTGATGACTTAAAAATTCCCTTAAGTATCGTCGCCACTGATTTAATTAAAGCCGAACCAATAATTCTTAATTCCGGTTCCCTAGCCTTTGCCGCCCGCGCCAGTATGGCTATTCCTGGTTATTTTAAGCCAATAATCTGGGACGATAAAATTCTGGTTGATGGCGGACTAACTAACCCCGTGCCTGATGATGTAGTTAAGGTTATGGGGGCAGATATTGTTATTGCCGTTAATCTAAACAACTTCCAAATACCAACTCAGTTTAAGAAAAAAGAGCCAAGCGTGAGCGAAGTTGCCTTTAGAACAAATGAGATTGTTCAATGTTATTTAGCTAAATACTCTCTCAAACAAGCAGATATTATTATTCAACCGCCATTAGGAGAACATTCCAGCTGGACAAAATATTTTGTAAATGGCAAAGGAGAAGAAATGGTTAAAATCGGGGAAGATGCTATGCGAGCATCTTTGCCAGAATTATTAAAAAAAATATCAGCTTAGGTTATTTAAATAAAGTAATAATAAAACACTTAGCAGCATGAAACTTGAAAAACTTTTAGATATTCAAACGGATAAACTTAATAAAAAATTACTTAGGAAAATTAGATTTTTGCTTTTCTTTTTAGTAATAATGAGCGGCGCTTTAATTTATGAAACAGCTATTAGTGAGATTAGCTATATTTTTATTCTATTAGGATTAATCATTGGTGTGGCCACCGGCATTATCGTTGGCCGAATGTTTAATATTGAATGGCACGAAGAAAAAGAAGAGGTTATTGCCCGGCTAGATATCATTGGCATCATTGTGCTTGTTCTTTATCTTTTAGTTTCTATCGCTAGACAATGGATATTTGCTCACTGGTTTGCCGGCATAAAGCTGACTGCCTTTACCTTTAGCTTTGCCGAAGGAGTGATGATTGGACGAATTATTAGCTTTCAATTCAATATTAAAAAAGTACTTATTAAAGAAGGTAAATTAAAAAAATACACCAAGTAAATCTAATATAGCAATAAGCTTTTTTAATATAATATAAAATTATGACAAAAAATATAACTATAATTACCGGCGCCTCATCTGGTATTGGCCTAGAACTAGCCTGGATTTTGGCTAGCAATAATCATAACCTGCTTATAATCGCCCGCCATGAAGATAAATTAAATGAATTGGCTAAGGCAATTCAGATAAAACATCAAGTTACTGTTGATTATTTAGTTAAAGATTTAAGTAAACCAGAATCAACTCAAGAAATATTTAAGTATTGTCAGGAAAAACAATTATTTGTTGATATTTTAATAAACAACGCTGGCTTCGGTGATTTTTGTGAATTTTCAGACAGCAACAGGCAAAGACAATTAGACATGATTAACGTTAATATATCTTCTTTAGTTTCTTTAACTCATCTTTTTCTAAAAGACATGATTAATAATAATGAAGGCAAAATTATGAACATCGCCTCAGCCGCCGCCTTCCAACCAGGACCACTTATGAGCGTCTACTACGCCACCAAAGCTTTTGTGCTTCATTTTAGCGAAGCTATTGCTAATGAATTAAAAGATAAAAACATTACCCTCACCACTATTTGCCCTGGGCCGACCGCTAGTAATTTTAAACAGAGCGCCAATCTAAATAATAGCCGCTTAATGAAAAAAAGAAATTTACCCAGCTCAAGGAGTGTAGCCGAATTTTCCTACCAGGCCATGATTAAAGGCAGAGTCATTGCTATCCCTGGTTTTTCTAACTGGCTATTAAGTAAGTTAGTAAATATTATTCCTCGTCCATTGGTAGTTAAGATGGTACGCAAAATCCAAGAAAAATTTTGAACTCAACTATTTAAAAATCCTCCATATGGAGGATTTTTTTTATTTGGCTTTAGTAATTACTCTTTTTCTTTGCTTCTTTTTCTGTAGTCCATACAACTCCTTTGATTTCCGAGTAATGACTAAAATGGTAAGTACAGCAATATAGGCTGATATAACTGCAGAGGGTAATTCATAGGCCGCTCCATAAATAAAATCTAAGGCTAATAAAGAGATAACAATCCCCGTCCACATAATCACGAAAACTTCTCCAGGATGACTCTCTTGATGTCGGTCATACCAACGCTCAAATTCTTTATTACTCACATATATAGCCAGTATGCTCACATAAATAGTAGCAATGGCGTTTAAGGCAGCAGCATAAGCATTGGCATAAAGAAAGTCAGAGATAATAAGAGTAAAAAATAGTATAGACCAAATATTAATTAAACCTCGCCAAAAACGAAACTCGTTATTTAAAATATTTAACTTCATAAATTAAATTGAGATGCCTAAAATATTTAATATCGGCGCCGCCAAAGGATCGGCTGCTAATCCATATACCATAACGCCTCCAAGCAAACCAGTAAAAGCAATAGCGACCGCCCCAGCTATAGCTAATATAATTAATAACCAAGGACGAGTTAATATTTGCTTAAGCCGCATAACATAAGGCTTAAATGATTTAAAGTATTTGATATCGAGCCATTCTGGTTTAATAAAAATAAGTAATTCAAGAATTAACAAGACTACATAAATATTAACCGAAGCTCCAGCAAAGCTTTCATGCATCTGTACTAAGCTACGATTTGGCTTAACTAAATGAGAGGCAATGTCTCCAGTCACATTAGCTAGCCAAGCGCCCAGTAAGCCCACAACTAAAATTACAATGCGGGGTATTTGCCAAGCGACAACTGGAAATTTTTTTGGCCACGGTACTAAACGCAATAATGAGTATAGAAGAAAAAAGGCGATTGGAAAATGGACAAAAATTGGATGTAAATTATAAACCATATATTTAATTTATAAGAAAATAATAGCACGTAACAAGTATTTTAATCCAGACAACAAAAAAACCTCTATTTAAAAAGGTTTTTTATATTTTAATTAAAGCTTAACATAATTAAGCCTTACCTAAAGTATCTTCGCCTTGATGCCATTCCATGGGACATAATTCTCCACTTTGGAGAGCAGTCAAGACACGTAGAGTTTCAGTGGCCGAACGGCCGACTGAACCATCTGAAATTAAGATATATCTGATTTTTCCTTCCGGGTCAATAATAAATAAACCTCTTTCAGCGGAACCATCATTTTCGTTTAATATACCATAAGCTTTTGTTAAAGCTTGGGTTGTGTCAGCTAAAACAGGAAATTTTACTTGAGGAAGGTCTTTTTCAAACCAATTTTTATGAGAATACTCTGAGTCGGTCGAGGCGGCCAGAAGCTCGCACTTAAGTGACTGAAAATCATCTACGTGCTTAGCAAAGCCACGCAGTTCAGTTGGACAAACGAAAGTAAAATCACGAGGATAGAAGAATAACACTAGCCAGCGTCCAGCATAGTCGGACAAACTGATAGTTTTAAATTCTCCATCTGTATAAGCTTGTACTCCTTGAAAATCGGGGGCAGCTTGATTTAAATTTAACATAAAATTATTTTTATATATAATAAGTCAAATGTATTTGTTTTACCTGTCTTCCCATAACTTGAGCGGAGTAATTATATTCCTTAGGCAATTCTAAATCATGAACTAGACCATTAGCAGTATCAACTGCGTGGCCATGAATTTCTAACTTGGCGTCATAACGATTTGCTCCTCCAGGGATTGGAATTTCAATACATAAACCCAAAACAGTAAATTTCTTCAGATTCTTATATACCGTAGCCAAAGAGATATTTGTAAATTTCTCCTTAACGCGGTCGTAGATTTCTTGAGCACTGGGATGGGTGCAGGAAGCAGCTAAATGCTGAAAAATTGCTAACTTTTGTGGTGTTTGTGGTAATTTATTTTGACGACAAACTTGTTTAAAATTTTCCATTCGAGCTTTTAGCTCCTGCGGCGTGACTGTCATATTACAATTGATAATATTTATTAACAGATAACTATTATCCATTATAGAGCAGATAAAGCAATCTGTCAAGCTCCAATAAGAATAAATATTAACTTGCTAAATAAACTAGCCCTATCTATAATTAAATCGCAAACATAGTCTCCATAGTTTAATGGATAGAACATAAGCTTCCGAAGCTTAAGATAGGGGTTCGATTCCCTTTGGGGGCACTTTTAGTTTTTTTGAAAAAGTCTTTACAAGCTCAGATCTTTTTGCTAAGATTTTCCCAGTACCGCACTAGTAGTAGTGCTTTAATTTTGGATCGGTAGCTCAGTTGGTTAGAGCGCTGCCCTGTCACGGCAGAGGTCGCGGGTTCGAGTCCCGTCCGTTCCGCATTCACACAAAACAGAGTCAATTCTCTGTTTTTTGTTATTTTCTGGGAGTAAATGCGTAATTGGAGCAGGAAGCAAACCCGCCATCCCTTCTCTTTCTTGAAGCCTTGTGACCTTATTGTGTCCTAAATCTTCATCCAGGACATTTACTGATGTTTGAAGCGTGGCAAAATCAATATGACAATATATCATTGTAGTCCGAATATCAGAGTGTCCCAGCAAGCTTTTAACTACTACTGGATTAACACCTCTTTGTATTAAGCGAGAAGCAAAAGTATGTCTCAAGGGATGCCAACTAATTCTTTTTATTCCAGCTCTATCGCAGATTCTGAATAGCTCATTTCTACAAATATCATTTCTGATATTCAATCCTAACTTGTATTGAAACACAAACCCTCTTTCTTTTCTCTCGCTAAGCAGGGCGTAGTATAGACCATTACTTAAAGGAATAACACGATATTTATTGCTCTTAGGTGGACCCACTTCATCTTTCTTGTAGATGGATCTTTTAACAGTTAGCACTCTTCTTGTGAAATCTATATCTTCCCATTTTAAGCCTCGAAGCTCGCCTAATCTTAATCCGGTCTTCAGCGCCGTTAGAATCATTAATTTCCAAAATCCGGTCGCACTCTCTAGTAAAGCCTCACTTTCTTCAGGAGAAAGGAAAATAAATGAGCTAGGAGGAGTTTTTAACTGCTTTATTTTAGGCACCTTGCTTAATATGTCCCACTCTTTCGCTGTGTTCAGACAAGTTCTTAACACTGTTAAATGATTATTAATGGTTTTATTGGATAATCCCTTTTTACTTACAAAATTAACATACTCTCCTATCGATAGAGGGCTAATTTTATCTAGCCTCTTATTTCCAAAGAATGGGAGAAGATGTTTATTAAAGATATAATATTTCCCTCTAATTTCAGAAACTTTATTATTATTCTTTACATAAATATTAAACCATTTCTCTGCAAATTCTGATAATTTTGGTATTTCTGCTACTACTTCCTCACTTTTGCCTATATCTTCTCCAGTGGCCAATTTTCGGCGTAATAAAGCCTCGTAGGCCTTCGCCCCTTCTTTAGCATTATCTGGACTCACCTTTCTATATCTCTGATTATCGTGAGTGATGTCCACATACCATCTATGTCCTCGACGTTTTATACTCATATCTTTTAATTATAAGACTCAATTAACCCTATCTTTCTGAAGAAATTCTTCAAGATCTCTTTGTAGAAAACGAATGGAACCGCCAACTTTAATGTGTTTTAATTCTCCTTTATGCACTAAGCGATAAAGGGTAGCCTGAGAGATACGCAAAGTGTCTCGCATTTCTCTGGGCCTAATTAGTTTCTCTCCATGATAGGAGTTAATGTTTGTCATGTTAGTTGTTAAAGGGCAATACAGGCAGTAACCGATATTAACGGCTACCCGGACTATATTACCTTATCATTATTTAATAATGAATAAAATGGTTACGTTGTAATATAGTTTTGCCAAACAAAAAAGGTTGCTATTAAAGTAAAAACAAAAAGCTATATAACGTAACTTCTTATTTTCATCCTAATAACAACCTCTACCTAGGTAAGTCCATAGAGGAGAACCTAGATCATTAAAATTGCTTCTCATGAAGTAATAGCAATAGGCATACATGTGGTACATGCTGGGGTATTGCTATCATTTCGAATGAATATATTGTTAATGTACTTATATTATACCTTGTCCACTCATTGCTAGTCAAATTTAATCTAAAGACACTAGCAACGATGTAAAGCAGTTGCAGTGTTTCACTGGTCAATCCAGAGGGATAAGAGGGATCATGCGAGGGATCACTTTTTTTGTCTTTTTAGCTTACATTAAATAATAAATGTAATTATCGAGGAAGCTAGATGTCGCAAAATGCATACGTATATTGTTACCATTTATGCCCCCGGAGGGGGCACAATTGTGCCATTGTGACACAATTATTAATGTGGTTATGTCTATTAGTTGGAAACGGGTAGTCAACCGCTCTGCCTCATGCCCTTTCTATTAAAAACCCCTTCTAGAAATAAAGGTAGTGGGAGCTTCAGAAAAGGAACTTTATACCTCTTAGATGTTACCCTCTATATTTAGGGTGAATTTGAAAACATTATCGGCACTGTCATATATTCACAAATACTTTTGTGTATTGATAAGTAATGAATAGCTTGGTATTATATAAATACAATTGAATTGGCCTAAACCAGCTGTTTAGCTGGCATGGTCTAAAAACTGTACAAACATGAAGATGGCTTTCCATCTGGTATTTGTTTGTGCAGTCAATGCTCGAAAGGGTGTTGGACATCGCAAGATGTCGCCAGTATGGGAAGCTTTTTTTGATTTCCAAACTGAACACTAACAATATATGAATAATTCAAACAAAAAACATTGGGGCTACGGAAAAATATCATTAATATTTCTACTACTGGGAGCTATTAAAATAAATATTCTCCCTGTTATGGGAGTAATATGGGATCTATTCTTTGATATTTTAATAACCATGGGATTAATATCAGGTATATTATGGATCATTGAGAAAATAAAGAAAGCAAAAATGAAAAAATGATATGAGAATAACAGACAAAACCAAAGAAGACGAAGGTAAAGGATATCAACTTTTGAAATTAGACGAGTCAAATAGTAATTACTCTCCGGGAGCAAATACCAATTGGGAAAACCTGATTAAAAGCAAAATTTTTATAGTTCTTGGAAATATCCTTTTTTGGATATTTTTTATTTGGCATTTTTATAACAGTCTAACTTTCAATATTTTTGAGTAGGTAGACACAAAATAATATCATAACATTACAATTACCGTACTTAGATAAATAATGATAACATTCTTGAATATTCGCGAATAAAAGAGTATTATGTATATATAATATAGATGATTAAATATATGAAATATACAAAATTTATAATAAATAATTTCAAAGGAATAGAAAGTCTCACGTTAGATTTTGACAATCAAATAAAATACAAAATCTTTACATTTGTTGGACTAAATGAAAGTGGAAAAACAACCATACTTGAAGCTATAGATTTTTTACAAAAAGATATAAAAGAAAAAGACCGGCATAAATTAATTCCAAAAAAAGATAAAACTAATTTTAATGACGTCATCTCCGTTAAGGCTACCATTAAACTAGAGGACGACGACGAAATAGCTATAAAAAAATACGCCGATAAAGAAAAGTTCATCCTAGAAAAGACCATAAAGGAATTTACAATAGAAAAAAAGTACATTTACAAAGGGTCAAAGTTTATTAAAAAGGAATACATTTGGGATATTAGCCTTATTGGCAAAAAGAAAAATAGCGCCAAAACTAGCAAACTATCATATGATGATAAATTAGACCGAAGAAGTACAATAGAAGATTACATAGAAGATCAATTGTTACCTCCTATAATATACTATCCAAATTTCTCAGTTAATTTTCCAAATAAAATATATTTGCAAGAGCGAGAAGGAGAATCTAAAGAGCAAGAATTTTATCGTAACATGGTCCAGGATGTTCTAGATTCGTTAAACAACAATCTAACCATAGAAGAACATATAATCAGCAGAATGAATAGCGAGTCAGATGAAGACAAAGAGGCTCTCGAGTCAGTCTTGATTGAATTGGGGTCAAAAATTACTGACACCACCTTAAAGTCATGGGAAGAAATATTTAGAAAAACAGAAATAAAAAGGGAGATAACCATAAAAGATGGTATAGAAGGAGATCCTGGAGATGAAAGATATTTTTTAGAAATTAAACTCAAACAAGGTTCTCAGAAATATGCAATTGAAGAGTTAAGCCTTGGATTTAGGTGGTTTTTTGCTTTTTTATTATTTACAGAGTTTAGGAAACATAGAATAAAAGATAAAGGAGAAATTCTATTTCTTTTGGATGAACCGGCGTCTAATTTGCATTCAACGGTACAGGGCAGATTATTAAATATGTTCCGAGATATTATCAGTAAAAGTAAACTCATTTATACCACGCATAGTCATCATCTTATTAATCCAGAATGGCTGGAAGGAGCTTACATAATAAAAAATAGTGGTTTAGGGGACTACGAAGATGTTAATTTAGATCCTGAAAATACCAAAGTAGATGCAATCCCATATAAAAGATTTGTGGTCAATTTCCCGGGACAAAAACATTACTTCAAACCAATATTAGATAGCCTAGATTACAAGCCTAGCAGTTTAGAGATGGTCCCCGACATTATTATTGTTGAGGGTAAAAACGACTTTTATGCTTTTAAGTATATCTATGAAGTAATTATGCAAAAAAAGGAGGCTTCTCTTCATTTTTATCCGGGAAACGGGGCTGGAAAGAATGATCAAGTTATTAGATTATATAATTCTTGGGGGCGCAAACTATTGGTATTTATGGATGGAGATAAAGCAGGAAGAGACGCAAAAGAAAAGTATAACGAGGAGATTGGCGTCATTGTAAAAGACAGGGTGTATACTTTGTTTGATATTAAAAAAGAATGGAAAGATAAGGCTACTGAAGATTTATTTTCCCCAAAAGAGCAATTAAGGTTAATACAAGCAATAGACCCTAATTGTAAAAAAGTTACTAAAACAAAAATTAATAATGCAATCCAAAATTTATTATTCCTAAGACAAAAGGTAGATATAAATAAAACCACGATTGCCAGATTCGAAAAAATATTTGATTTTCTGTCAAAAAAATTAATATAATATAGATTATTTGTTCTCGATAATAGAGAAAAGGTTAATGGAATAACTACAAATTATCAAGAAAGCGTTATTAGCTAAATTTCGGTAGCAGTTTTTGCTGTTGCTGTGTGGTTTTAATTAAGCTTTAAGATATTTAATTTATGATTGTTATTGATGAAATTTTTTACTTTACGACAGAACAAGCCTCTCCTTTTATTAGTAATGTGGATTGGGGCTCGCTGTTAAGCGCTTTTGTCGGCGCATTTTTATCTATTCTGTTCTGGACCTATATAGAATTCCTGAGGGGCAGGAAGATAAAAAAAGATAATATAGCTTATATCGAAAAATATTTAATTGTAAATAGTGAAAAACTTATACAGGCAAAACAAACAATTGAAAAATTTATCGAAGACAGATTAAAAAAGACTCTAGCTGACATAGAAAAAGATGGAATAGAAGAAATTTATTCCATCCATAGATCATTTTTTCCTTTATTTGAGGCCGGATTCATTGACGCTGGCATCATGAAGATTCGAACTGGTTCAACTTATATAGACAATCAACTCCTTGTGGTCTATAACAATGTTAATGATTTTTCATCTGCTATTATTGATTTACGAGAACAATTAACTTCCACGTTTGAATTAAACGAAAAAATGGCTATGCAAAAAGTAAACTCGCCAAGAGCACAAGGGGCTATAATGAGAGATAATTTGAAAGCATTTATAAAGTTTGCAGAAGATGATTTTTTAGAAAAAAATATAAAAATACATCTAAAGAATCTCACACAAACAAGATTGGCCCTTATCAAATATAATAAAATTGGAGGATTTCGTTGGCAAGTTAAATTTGCTCCTCGCTGGAAATTCTTTTTTTTCAGCAATAAAAAATACAAAGAATATTGCGATTCAAAATTTAAGGTGATTGATCAATATTTTGAAAAAGAAACAGAAGAAGAAATACAAAAAATTCTCAAAAACATGGAAGCGTCCTAAATAATAATTACCACCCCGCACTGCAACAAGTATAATTTAACCACGCCATATTTATAAATTTAATATAACTTGGTTGACTTGAACTTTAATTAATATTCAATATATGACACAAGCAAAAAACATCCAGAATAAAAGAACGAAGTTCATGAATAATTTTACTTCTGATACTTTATTAATTGCAATAATAACAGGAGTGGGATATCTTTCTGCTTTTGCCTACAAATTTGCTTATTTAAGTCATTTTGATGTGCCAGTCTTTTTTGTTGAAATTAATTTAAGTACTATTTTAGCAATCACTTCTGTTGAGTTTTTTGTTATGCTATATTTAGCATTATTTATTAATGATGCAAGATCTTGGGAAATAAAGAACAATTTGCTTAATCTTATCAAAAATTATGGTCATTTAATATTTTCCTTTATAGTAACATCCGTATTGGCTTATCTCTATGTCTACTCAAGTGCAGATATAATATTATTCCCGCCAATGTTACTTATATTGATTTGCTTATTTATTTTATTCATCATACGACAAAAGGAATTAACCAAGGGTACTAGAAAACATAAACCTAATATACTGCTTTCTGAATCAAGAAAAATTCTTGGACCATTATTATTTCAGTGTATTTTAATTTCAATACTTGCCGTAATGGCCTGTTATGTGGCTGGAGGTTTTAATGCAAGAAACTCTACCAAATATTTAGTTTCTAATACCAATCCATCAATATTTCTAATATCAAGTTATCAAGATAGCTTCATTGTCGCGACCTATATTAAAGATAAGAAAACTTTTGATAATATTACGTTAATAAACAAAGATCAAATTTCTGATAAAAATATGACATTCTCTGATATGGAGATTGGGCCATTAAACAGTAAAGACAATTTACGATGGAAAGAATATAGAAAATCAATATATTCCTGGTTTTCACAATATTTTCATAAAACTAAAGCAAATGCTTTATAAAATAAATCCTACCTACCCCTCCCTGTGTTGCCCCAGTCTTAATTTGTGACCGTATTGTGTCCGAGAAGTGATAGAATTTAAGATATTAAGTTTTCTTTTAACAACACTTGAGAAATAATATTCCCCTTGTATTACCGATGTAATTAGATTATTCCATTATATCTATTGAAGTATAGCGATTTAGCTCCTTTTAGGTTCGAGTCCCGTCCGTTCCGCTATAACAAAAATCGCCTTTTAGGCGGTTTTTTGTTATGCTAATATTATGAAACAAATATTAATTGCTACTAATAATAAGGGGAAAGCAAAAGAAATAAGACAAATTTTTAAAGACACAGATTTTGAGCCTAAATTTCTATTTGATTTTCCAGAAGAAACTAAAGATTTAGAAATCATTGAAAATGCAGATAGTTTTGAGGGTAATGCTAAAATTAAAGCTATTATAGCTGGTGATAAACTTAATATGATAACCTTGGCTGATGATAGCGGTCTTTGTGTAAACTATTTAGATGGCGCTCCCGGTGTTTATTCAGCTAGATATTCTAAAAAAGGAGATGACGTTAGCAATTATAACAAACTATTAACAGCCATGGCAGGAGTGCCTTTAGAGGAAAGAGATTGCTATTATCGTTGTGCCGTTGTTATATACAACCCAAAAACCAAATCGATTAATACATTCCTTGGAGATTGGCATGGAAAAGTAGCTTTGAATCCAATGGGCAATAAAAGTTTCGGCTACGCTCCTATATTCTTAGCCAAAGAATTTAATTATAAAAAAACTAATGCTGAATGTGACCCAAAAGAATTAATTCTAATTAATCATCGTGGAAAAGCTTTTCGTCAAGCAATTGATATGTTAAATAATAAATTTTAAAAATATGTCTAAAATAGAAATTAGATATCAACGATTAAGTGATGCTAAGAGATTCTTTGAAATCATTAACAATCCTAATTTTATTTATCTGGATATTAGGGTTAAGTCTATAGAAGATGAAAGATTATTTTTAAGTAAAAATAAAGAAAGAAGAAAAAGTAACTTCGCATATAACTACACCATTACTTTAAATAAGAAAGTGGTCGGCAGCATTGGCATTAAAATAAACCAGCATCGCCCATACATAGGGGAAATTGGTTATTTTATTGATGAAGCTTACTGGGGACAAGGCATAACCACTAAAGCCGTTAAACTAGTAGAAGAAATTGGATTTAAAAAATTAAATCTAAAGAGGATCGAAGTTATTATGGACCCTAAAAATAAAGCCAGTGAAAAAGTTGCTATTAAAAATAATTATAAAAAAGAAGGTTTAATGAAAAAATTTATTATAAAAGAAAATAGTTATCAAGACGCATTGTTATACGCTAAAGTGCTCTAAAATTATTTTTTTAATTGATCTATAATATATAAAACAAAAAAAATTTGCTTTTTTTCTGAAAATATATAAAAATAGATGCATTAGGAGAGGTGCCAGAGTGGTCGAATGGAACAGTCTTGAAAACTGTCGTCGGTGCAAGCCGACCGTGGGTTCGAATCCCACCCTCTCCGCATATGAAAAATAGTCCTAAATTAGGGCTATTTTTTGATAGGGAGTTTATTGCTTTGGAACGACATGGTATAATATGTTTGTAAAATAATACGATAGAAGTGCTATGAATATTATAAGTGACAATACTCCAGATTTAATATCGCCTATTTTTTCGCATATTATAGAAATAGGAGTTAACCCTTATATTGTTTTTGTTTTGTTAGTGCTTGTCATTTTTTCATTATATTTTTTATTATTTAGCTTGTTGGCTTATAGGGGTAATTTCAATTTATTGAAAAAAGATTTTAAAAAAATGCCACTTAAAAACAAGCGAGACTGGTTTATTTTTTTATTTGTTGGTGTTCTTATGGCTTTTATTATGTTTTATCAAATGCTTGATTCATTCTACAGTCCAGCTGATATAGTCAGATACCGCGTTTCCTCTATTGATAAGGCCGTTGCATCTTTTGGGGATAAAATGGTCCTGTTCTTAGAAAAAATTGGCATACTTAGATAATTTGTTGGCAATAACCGTTCCAACTACGTCCCACCCTCCCCGCATTAACAAAAATAAGCTATTACTAGCTTATTATTGTCCCCAGTTCAATAAGTAAGTGCAACACTTTGATATAATTAAAGATATTATCAAAGTGTATGAATTATCAACATCTAAGTATTGAGGAGCGGGAAAAGCTTCAGTTAATGCTCTGGCAAAAACAATCAGTTAGAGTTATAGCCAAAGAGCTAAATCGGAGCCCCTCTTCTATATCAAGGGAAATAAATAAGAACCGTCGCTCTGACGGCAAAAGATTGTATATTCCTAGGGCTGCCCATGAAAGAGCCATCACTAAACGCTCAAGTAGAGGAGAAAGAAGACTGGTTCAGAACGAGAGACTGCGAGATTATGTAATTAAACATCTCAAATTAGGCTGGTCACCAGAGCAAATAGCCGCTAAAGCAGAAGAAATGACGAGTACTAAAATATCCCATGAAGCTATATATCAATACATCTATGCTCAAGTACACAGAAATGGCTATGGCTATATTAGGCCAGGCTGTGAAGACCTCAGGCCATATTTAGCTAGACGTAAGAAAAGAAGAGTACAAAAAGGATTAAGGGCTAGTTATCGCACAGATAAAGGCTCATTGCCATCAATTGATAGTCGTCCTCAGGAAGTTGAAGAGAGAAAAAGCATTGGTCATTGGGAAGACGATCTAATAGTATCTAAAGAATCTAAACAGGCGCTAAAGACGGTTAATGAACGAGTATCCGGAATAGTATTTATTGAAAAAGTGAACAACAAAACTATTTCCGAATCTAACCGCAGTGTGGCTAAGCGATTGCAAGAAATACCGCTGGAATACAGGAAGACTTTAACCAGGGACAGAGGAAGTGAGAATCTCGGACACGTGGAGCTAGAACAAGAACTGGGAATTCTCTGCTATTTTGCTCATGCCTATCATTCCTGGGAAAGAGGCTCCAACGAGAACTTAAATGGCCTTATTCGTCGTTTTTTACCTAAAGGAACCGACTTCAGAACAGTATCAGCAGAGCAAATTAAACGAATTGAGTACTTAATTAACTCTAGACCAAGGAAAAGACTTGGCTGGAAGACCCCTTATGAGGTATTCTATGAAAAGACAGGTGTTGCACTTCTAACTTGAATGTACCTGTTAATATATTGACAATTTTAATTATTTATGCTATATTAACAAGTTAATAGTTCATTAAAAAATATGTTAAATTTGATTAATCACCAAGTTTGCCTATATTTAGGCGAATTTAGTAATTAATCAAATTCAACACTAAAAAAAGAAAAATGGAAACAGTAATTTTTATTATTCTAGCTATTATAGCTCTTTATGCGATTGTAATGATGATCATGTGTCTGATAGATGGATTTAGGTCTATCATTTATCAGTATAGGGCTAAAAATATCGAGATCAAGTGTTCGACACCAGTTTCTGCAAATAGCACATTAAGTGCAAAAAACACTGAAGCAACAGTCATTTATCGTAGCATCTATGTAGATGGCAAAAGATTATCTTCTCAATTTGAAGATGAAACTAACTCAATAAATAGAGCTACACAAAGTATAAATACGGTGGCGGCTATTATGTAACAATTGAGGCGGTGAACGATTTCGTGCACCGCCTTTTTTATTTATCCAAAAATATTCCAGCCTCTTCCTACCCTCTCTACAGATTAAAAATAAATCTAATATCGAAGTTATTTTTTGTTATTAGTTTTATCGTTTTAGAATAGCGTGATATAATTATAATATGAAAAAGAATTTACCAAAACCCTTTAAAAATGCCATTATCTATGAAGATAGCAAGCTATATGCTTGTTTGGCTAATAATCCAATTATTTCCGGCCATGTTGTGGTTGTTTGGAAAAAGGATGTTAAAGATATAAATTTACTATCAAAAAAAGATTATGAGTATTTAATGAATAGGGTCAATGATATCAGAAAGTCAATGATAAAAACACTGAAAGTTAAAAAGATTTATCTTTTATATATGGATGAAATTAATCATGTTCATTGGCACCTTGTGCCACGCTATAAAAAAATGGGGCTTGATGTTTTATTAGGTAAACCAGGTAAAATTAATGATTTCACTCTTGATGATAAAATTAGAAATAATTTAATTATTAGGAAAAACAATTAGTTTAAAATCTTTTCAAAATGACCCACACTCTCTACAGCTTAAAAATAGCCTAAATAAGGGCTATTTTTTAACAGAGAGTTTATCGCCCTGGAACGCTATGTTATAATCAAATTATGAGATTTACTAATTTTGATAATATTATTTCTGGAATATCAGAGAAAAAAGATGGACCAATGAAAAGCTCTTTGGACAATCGTCTTTTGTTTTTTAAAAATGAAGGCCTAGATAAAAAAATAATAGTATCGGCCGGATTAATTCATGGCAATCGAGTAGCTATTATTGAGAGTATTAATAAAGAAACCGTTATTAACCGCTGTGATGCTTTAATAACAAACAATAGTAAATATTTATTAGCAATCACAGTGGCTGATTGTTTACCGGTTTATTTTTTTGATAATAATAAAAAAGTGGTCGCCTTAGCTCATGCCGGCTGGCGTGGCATTATATCAAAAATAATATCAGAGGTAGTTTCTTCATTCATTAATGACTATAGATCCAATTTAAGTGATATAAATGTTTTTATTGGCCCGCATATTCAAGATTGTCATTTTGAGGTAAAAAAGGATGTTGCTGATTACTTTAAACAAGATTATTTAGCTATAAATAATGGAAAAAAGTACATTAATCTTTCTTTGGCGGCAAAAAATCAATTAATTGAGTCTGGTGTTTTAAGCAGTAATATTAGTATAAGTGATGAGTGTACTTATTGTCTAAGGGATAAATATTTTTCTTTTAGAAGAGACAATCCTGAGAATTTAGAGACAATGATAGCCTATCTTAGTCTTAAGTAGATTATATCTTGTATATTACCAAGCCGCACCCTCTCCGTAGATTAAAAATAGCCCTAATTTTAGGGCTATTTTTATAAAAAGTTTATAGCTGTAAAATGATATGATATAATTAAACTATCAATATTATAATAATTAAAATAATTTTATGAAATTATTGTTAACCTCAAATGGCCTTTCTAATCAATCAATTGCCACAGCCTTATTAGAATTAGTCGGAAAACCAGCCTCAGAAACTAATATCGTTTTTATTCCTACGGCCATGAATGTTGCTAGGGGTAGCAAGGAATGGTTTATAAACGATCTTTATAATATTAAAAAGCAAGGATTCAAATTTATTGACATTGTAGATATATCAGCCCTTCCTAAAAAAATTTGGTTACCAAAAATAGAGAATGGGGATGTTTTATTTTTCTCAGGAGGAAACACCTATCATTTAATGTATTGGCTAAAAGAATCAGGTCTATCTGATTTATTACCAGAATTATTAAAAACGAGAGTTTATGCTGGTATCAGCGCTGGAAGCATGGCTACAAATCCAGATATAACTCTTAGCGGTAGTGATAAAAAAGAATATTACAAGGAACAATTTAGTTATAGTAGTGAGGAGGCTTTGCATTTTGTAGATTTTTATATTCGCCCTCATTTTAATTCTCCGAAACACTTATCTTCAAGGAAAGAAAACCTAGAAAAGATTGCCAAAGAAATGAAAAAAACCGTTTATGGGCTTGATGATGAATCGGCCCTTAAAATCTCTGATGATAAAGTGGAGATTATTACTGAAGGGGAATATATAAAACTATAGCTGATATAAAAACCAGTTTTCCATAAATTAAAAAGTCCTGAAGGGCAAATATATAATTTGCATATAAATAAATTCTAATAATGAAATTAGTTAAATATATAACTAGGAACTACAGCTTAAGGGATCATTTACTGATTGTTCAATCTTTATATAGAAAAAATACTTCAATCCCAGAATTATATTATACTGGCGCTGTAGACGTCTTTATTAAATGACTTTAAGAAAGCATGGTAATAATATTCATATTTTAAGATAATCTTTGGTGCAAGGATTAAAAACCTACCCTAAATAAAAAATCAGCTCTAGCTGGTTTTTTATTATACTTTCGGCACACTTTAAGTCTGTCAATAAAATAATTGACAATCTATTAAAATTTAATATATACTTATTAACATAAATTACTAATACATATGGATACATCAATTTTAAAAAAGATGGGACTGTCCGAAAAAGAACTGACAGTTTATTTAAATCTTTTAGAGCACGGCCCCATTTCCGTGCGTCGTTTAGCTGAAATAGCTAAACTTAACCGAGGCAGCGTTTATGAAATATTAAAAGAATTACAAAATAAATCCTTAGCTAGTTACTACAATGACGCCACCAAGCAAAAATTTATAGCTGAGGATCCTGCGCAATTTAAAAGAATGATTAGCAACGAAGAAGATCGTGTTCGTCTGCTTAAAAATAACATAGACCCTCTAATTGCCGAACTGAGGTCGTTGGGAGGAAAAGAAAATAACAGACCTGTTAGTAAATTATATGAAAAGGACGCTGGCATTAGATCAATCCTAAATGATTTATTAGAGACCTTGAGTCATGAAGATAATAAAGAATATTACGTTTACTCAGCTAAAGACGCGAGTAGCGATATTAATCGAGCCTATCCTAAATTTAACGAATTAAGAAACAAAAATAAGATATTTGTTAAAGCAATTTCCTTGGCTAAAGGCGGTGGAACTAATGGATTAGACGAAAGACGTTGGCTGGGCAGTAACGATGAGTCCGCCACCTTTATTATTATTTACGCTGGCAAATGTGCCTTTATTTCTCGTAATAAGCAAGGTGAGCCGGTAGGAATTCTAATTGAAAATCAAATGATTTATAATACTCAAAAGGTAATCTTCCAAGATCTTTGGCAGCGCCTTAAATAATTTTATGTGTGGAATAGCAGCTTATATAGGACAAAAAAATGCCTATCCAATAATTATTGAAGCTTTAAAAAGACTTGAATACCGTGGCTATGATAGCGCTGGTATAGTTTTATATGATGGCAAAAATACAAAAATATATAAAGAAGCTGGAGCGATTTCCTGTTTAGAGAAGAGTATGGACCAAAAAAACCCAATTGGTAAAATAGGAATTGGTCATACTCGCTGGGCTACTCATGGTGTAGCTAATACAATTAACGCTCACCCTCATCATTCTCAAAATAAACGCTTAACTCTTGTTCATAATGGCACTGTTTTAAACCACCATCTCCTTAGAGAATCTTTACTAGCGGATGATTTTCATTTTTATGGTGAAACTGATTCAGAAATTTTAGTAAACTTTCTTGCCAATCAACAAGCAAAAGAAAATTTAAGTTTATTAGACACAATTCTTCAGCACTCCCTAAAACTAGAAGGTCGTTCAGTTTTTGTTGTTCATGACTTAGAAGACCCTAATAAAATTATTGCCTGTAATCTTGGCGGAGATTTATTTATTGGCAAAGGTAAAGATAAACAAATTTTAGCGTGTTCGGATAAAAATGCTCTCGCCGGTTACGTTGATCAAGTTACCTCCTTAGCGCCAGGGACGCTTGCCATCATTGATGCAGATTGCCAAATATTTGATCTAAATTCAAAGCTGAAATTAAAGCCTGAGTGGAAAAAATTAAAATTAAACGCTGAGTCTTTAGAAAAAGGAGCTTATCCTCATTTCATGCTCAAAGAAATTTTTGAGCAGGAAGAAGCAATTAGCAAAACAATTGAACATTTAAGTAAAAGCTCTAATTATAAATTAGAAAAAATGCTTGAACCTTATCGTCGAACTATTACACGTTTGAGAAAAATAACTATTATTGCTTGCGGTACTTCTTGGCACGCCGGCCTTGTCGCTAAACATTTCTTCAATGAATTAGCCGACCTACCAGTTTATTGTGAATACGCCTCTGAATTTATGCCCACTGACGTTGGTGCCGGTGATTTAGTAATCGCAATATCACAATCAGGAAGCACAGCTGATACTTTGCAAGCAGTTCAGTCAGCTAAAGATATAGGCGCGGTAATTATAAGTATTTGTAATGTTGAAGGCTCGGCTATAACTAACTTAGCTGACGTATCCCTATTAACGAAAGCAGGTCCAGAGATTGGGGTGGCCTCAACTAAAGCTTTTACTACTCAATTAACTGCCCTATTTTTAATTGCCAGCCAGTGTGGAGAGTGGCGTGGTTATCTTAGCCCAAATAGAAAAAAGTCTCTTTGGAAAGAATTAAAAAATATCCCCTTAAAAATTAATGAAGTTTTAAGAAATAATCCTAAAATAGCTGAACTGGCTAAAAAATATCAATCAGCTAATAATTTCTTATACCTAGGACGGGGAACCGGCTTTCCCATTGCCATGGAGGGCGCTTTAAAATTAAAAGAAGTTTCCTATATACACGCAGAGGGCTTGTCAGCAGGAGAAATGAAGCATGGCTCCATCGCCTTGATTGATAAAAATATGCCCTCTCTATTTATTGCTACCGAAGATGAGCATTATGATAAAATAATAAATAATCTCTTAGAAATAAAGGCTAGAAATGGAAAAATTATTGCCATCACCGATAGCCTTGATACTCAAATTAAAAAAGAGGCCGATGATGTAATTGTCATACCCTCTTGCTCTCCTTTATTATATCCATTTTTGACCGTTATTCCCTTGCAGCTATTTGCTTATCACGTAGCCTTACTACGTGGAACTAACATTGATAAACCTAGAAACCTAGCTAAATCAGTCACAGTTGAATAAATATAGCAAATTAACATCAAAATTTTACGAAAATCCACTTATCTTGCCAAAACCTGTATTTTTGCTATAATATCTTCAAAGAACCTAAGGGGGCTTTTATTTTAATTTGACTAAGAATAAATAAGAATATGGAAAACACTTTGGACAAAAAAGTCCTTAATACAATCAAAACTGAATTATTAGCTCGTCGCGAACAAATCGTAGACAGCCTTGAAGACATTTCTCAAGCGGATGAGCATGAGGCCGACAATTTAGGTTCTAAATTTCCTGAATACGGTGATAAGCCAGATGAAAATGCCCAAGAAATTAGCGACTACTCCACTAATTCGGCTGCCGAAAAAGTTTTAGAAAAAACTTTAGAAGATATTGATGGCGCTTTAAAACGCATGGAAGCAGGTACCTATGGTATTTGCAAATATTGCGGTCAGGCTATTAACCCTAAAAGACTACAGGCCAGACCAGTAGCCAGTGCTTGTATTGCTTGTAAAAATGAATTGCAGAATAATGAATAATTATTTCTATAAAAAAAAATACTTTCTCAGCATAGCCGCGACCCTGGTCATGGCTATGTTTTTTATTACCGATAGAATACTAAAAAATACCGCCCTTAAACTCGGAGAGGGACAAATATACCCTTTAATTAAAAATTGGCTAGATTTTCATTACGTTCCTAATCCTTTTATAGCCTTTTCAATACCAGTCTCGGGTTTAATTTTAAATATTCTAATTATTACTTCAATTTTAGCCCTAGCAATCTATACGGCTCATTTAATAATAGCCAAAAAGAGCTCCAACACCTTTATTCTTCTCCTGTTCTTCATTTTATTTGGTGCTATAAGCAATCTTTTAGATAGAGTAATTTACGGATTTGTTATTGATTATTTAGATTTTAGATATTTTACTATACTTAATTTAGCGGATATAATGATTAGTGTGCCGTGTATAATATTAATTTTTAAAATATATGGAAACGATAGAAAAAATACAAAGTAATCAACAAAGAGAAGAAAAAGAAAAAAAGTTTGAAGATTCTTCCGAATTAATAGAAATCAAAAAAATATTACAGTCCTTAAAGGATAAACAGCTAATGAATGAAAATCCTGAGGCATACAAAGAATTAAGTTTTGAGGCATACAAAAAACTGACTGGATTTTTAATGAATAACGGCCTGGAATTTGTTACAGATGTTAACGACATTTATAGGAAGTACGGTAATAATTTTTCATCACCTTTTATAACCAGGAGAGAGGATCCTGAAAAAGTAATGTCTCTGTGTGAAGGAGAAAGTATCAATTTATCCTTTGATCCTAATGTTGTCGGAGACAGAGGAGACAAATATGCTAATTGTGCTATTTGGCCTTACGGAGCCGACGCTGTAGGAGGTATTCGTAATTCTTTTTTAGAAGGGCGAGGCATGGCGGGGCCGATTGTTACCATGATGGCAGTTGAACATAACCAAAATAATACATCTCTAGAAAGGCCACAAGATAGTTTAAAAAAAGTTGGGACAATTGAAAGAGATGCTGTGAGAATTGTATCTGGTAAAATAAAAAAAGAGGATTTAAAATTTATTATTCTAAGAATACAAAGAAATTTTTTTCCTCAAGAGAACCTAACTGAAAAAGAAAAAAATAGTGATAATAAACAAATTTTTCGTGGTTTCGTTTTTGAATAATAAAAAAGGTTAACAATCAATTAAGACGTTAACCTTTCGAGCATTTTATGCAATACTCCGCTGCTGGTACAAGCATGAGACGATTCATTTCTATATCTTGCCCACATTTTAAGCAACGACCATAAATACCGCTATCAATACGATACAACGCTTTATTCAAAATCGGAATAAGAATTGTTTGTTTATAGCGAGTGTATGGAGAAATATCTCCGGATAATAGTTCGTCCTGAATTCTTTCAGGATTTTTATATTTATTTATCCGAGAAATAATTCTAGCTTTTTGATGCTCCACAAATTCATTATCATAATTATATTTTTTCATGACACTAATTTTGGAACTACACTATATAACATTTTTATATAATTGTCAATAGCTAGCTAAAAACTAATTCCCCTGCTATTCTTATCTAGAATTTTTATACTAATAATAAGTGAATTACTAGGCATGGATGATTTAACCCTTCCTGCCCATTCAACTGCGCTAACCGTGTCTGCTTGTCCAAAATACTCATCAACACCAATATCTTTTAATTCTGAGCCAGAATCTAAACGATAGGCATCTATATGGCACAATTGCTTAATTACACCCTTTTTAGCCCTATACAGCTTCATAATTGTATAAGTCGGACTATTTACCAACGCTTTTACACCTAGACCAGCAGCTAATCCTTGAACAAAAGCAGTTTTACCAGCCCCAAGGTCTCCAGATAAAGCTAAAACCTCACCCCCCTTAAGAGTGGCCGCCAATTCCTTCCCAATAGTAAAAGTTTCTTCCGGACTATTACTGATGTATTCAGCTTTTTTTATCATATTCTTATTCTAAAGGATAATACCAGGAAAATAAAGAGTAACTTGAAAGAGATAAATACTGGCAATATAATTAGATATACTAAACATGTCTTTCAATAACACTTTTGCTTACCTAGCTAATCATAGCCGTCAAACAATGCTTATTAATCTACACAAAGAAGAGTTGGCAGTGACAGCTATCGCTGCCATTGTAGTCGCTATTAATATTTATTCATTCCTACTTTATCGGAAAGAACATAAAAAATAAAAGATTAATTAATATAAAAAAGACTCATTTTTATGAGTCTTTTTTATTATGTGGGCGCACAAGGATTCGAAACATAAGCCTCGAATTTATAAAGCCCAATAAAATTAAGGCAATTGCTATAAATACAGGATATAACGGTTTTACAGGCTTAGTCAACCTTAACCAAAAACTACTCTATTTACCACCTTTTGGACACAATATGGACACAGTCTGTATTATGGCGATGCGGGAAGGTGGTAAATAAAAAATAACAACAAAACATGATATAATTAAAAAATACTAATCAAACATATATGTTTAATAAAATTATAGACAATTTGACTTTCAATGATATCGACTGGTTAATACAAAATGAAATTGAGGAAAACCAAAACCTTGAATATAAAAGAGATCTTTGGGGGAATTCTGATGCTGATAAAAAAGAAATGCTAAAAGACATTGTTTCTATGGCAAATAGCCATGGCGGCTATATTATAATTGGTGTTGGTGAAGGTGATAACAATGAAGCGCATAGTATAAACGATATACAAGAAGCTGAATCAAGGAGAGATGAAATATTAAGCTCCTTGTTTGCCAATACTCAACCAAGGCTCCAATCAGTAAAAATAAGAACTTTGACGAAGGAAAATATTACCGTAATGGCAATAAGCATACCAAACAGTTTCAGAAAACCTCACATGATTACATTTAATGGAATCAACCAATTTTGGATCAGGCATGATAGACAGAAAATGAAAATGGCTATTGATGAAATACGGAGGCTATTTATAAATACTTTAGACATAACAAAAGATATACAATCTTTGTTTTCTAGACAAAGTAACATTATAAAAATAGTATCAAACAACGAGCCAATGCTAGCAATAGGAGTATCGATGATGCCGCGCGATAGTGAGATTATAGATATACTAGACGCCGATTTAAGGAATATTTTAGCAAATGGGGAACCCGAAAGATATGGTGGAGTAAGTTTTAATTTTTTACATGAACAGGCACGTCCAACTTATAACGGACTGTCAATAGGTAGCCATGACTTCAGAAAAATTGACTTACATAGAGATGGATATATCCAAGCAACATCAACAATTTTAGACTATCATAACAATCAGGAAGGCCTTCCTATAATGAAAGGCTGGGCTATATTAGAACTTATTTACAGCTTTATTCAAAAGCTGAAAGACATATACAATCATATAGGATACGACGGCCAAATCAGCATATTTTTTAGCCTATACAATATAGCTGATTTTGGATTATACCCCTACAAGGATGGGGCTATAGGAAATAGGTCTCATAATTTATCAAGATTAGACCAAGATAATTTGGAAATAAATAATATAGTTTTTGCTGAAATAGACAAAGACAAAATAACAAAAGTTATAGGCGATAGGATTTGGCAATCTTTTGGTTTTGATGAAGCCCCCTATTTTGATGACGGCACATTCAAAATAGACTAAAATAGATACAATTCCTAAAAAATGATATACTGATTTTAGAAAAAATACTATGAAAAATAAGCCAAAAACTAAAAAAACTTATAAATTTATTGATTTATTCGCTGGAATAGGTGGATTTCACTTAGCTTTTGACGATGCTGGAGCTGAATGCGTTTTTGTATCCGAATGGGATGAGCCAGCCAGAAAAACATATAAAGCTAACTTTGAAAAAAAATCTCCAAAGGTATTTAAAGAAAATAAATTTGTTGGAGATATAACAAAGGTAAATCCAAAAGATATTCCTGATTTTGATATTATCTGTGGTGGCTTCCCCTGCCAGCCATTCAGTCAATCTGGCTTTAAAAAGGGCTTTAAAGATGACCGTGGAAACCTGTTTTTTCATATAGCAGACATAATAAAAGAAAAACAACCAAAAGCGTTCTTTTTGGAGAATGTTAGACATTTATTGAACCACGATGATGGAAAGACATTTGCCACTATCAAAAAAACAATAGAAAAAGACCTCGGTTATTCTTTCTTTCATAAGATAGTTAAGGCTTCAGATTTTGGAGTACCGCAACATAGACCCCGCCTATTTATGGTCGGTTTTAAAGACAAAAATATTAACTTTGAATTTCCCGAGCCGATAAAATTAGAAAAAACAATGGATGATATTTTTAAGGGTAAATGCGAAAAGAAAATAGGTTACACATTAAGAGTCGGTGGGCGTGGATCAAGAATTGACGATAGACATAATTGGGATTCTTATATGGTAAATGGAAAAGTAAAAAGACTTATGCCAACTGAAGGAAAAAGGATGATGGGATTCCCAGAGAATTATATTTTTCCAGTAACAGATGCTCAAGCCATGAAACAGCTAGGTAATGCCGTTGCTGTTCCAGCTATCACTGCCTACGCCAAACAAATCATAAAGACTTTAAAAAAATATGATAAAGGGAAATAAAGGAGAATGGAGCGAATTTTATACATTCTTAAAAGTTCTTGACGATAAGAAATTATTTTTTGCTGACCAAAATCTTGATTTTATTGAAAATCAAATATATCCAGTTCGTGGCGTAATAAGAGAAGAGGCTAGAACATCTTCAAAATATTATTTTTTGGATAAAGAAAATAATATTCAAATATCCAACATAACGGGAGAAAAGTTAGGCTTCATAGAAGCATCTAAATTAAAATCTTGTATAACTGAGATGCTTGAAACTTTATCTAAAAAAGGTTTAGGTAGCTCTTTTTCTGTTCCTTGCGCCGAGAATATAATGCCAGATTTACATTGCACCCAAATTAAAGCTGGCAATCAAAATAAGGCTGATATAATCGTAAAGGTACAAGAAACTGGGTCACCGATGGAAAATGATTTAGGTTTTAGTATTAAATCAATGCTTGGTGGCGCTGCTACTCTAGTTAATTCTTCTGGAGCAACTAATTTTATTTATAAAATAAACAACTTCACTGGTAACATTGAAGAAATAAATAAAATAGCCACAAGGTCAAAAATAAGAGATAGAATAAAAGCAGTTCAGGAAAGTGGCGCTGAAATTGTTTTTGACTCATTAGCCAATGATACCTTTAAAAATAATCTAGCTTATATAGATTTTACGTTTATTGAAATATTAGCAACTGGTTTAAAAAATTATTTTGAAGGAAAGGTTAGTAAAATCGCAGACTTACCATTATTACTAGATAGCAATCTAGAATTGAAAAATAGATATAATTTCAGTATTTCCCAACTGGAATCAAAACTAAAAATGTTTTTAAGAATATCTGCCCTAGGGATGGTGCCTAACACTCCATGGGATGGAGAAAGTCGGGCTACTGGAGGATGTTTGGTCGTTAAACAGAATGGAGATATAGCCTGTTACAGAGTTTACGATTTTGATGCTTTACAAGAGTATTTGTATAGAAATACGAAATTTGAAACACCTGGTAGCACAAAGCATGGTTTTGGAAAAATATACGAAAAAAATGGAAACTTATACATAAATCTGAATTTGCAGGTAAGATTTCTAAAATAACAAAAAGTATAAACAATATATCTATATTTCAAATTGTGTTATAAAAAAATAATTTACAAAATATATGGCAAGTCGAATTTTTAGCAAAGCACCCCTCACCGAAGTTATATTGGAAATCAAATTTAAAGATCCCAACATAAAAAATTATGAAATTTTAACAGGGGAATTAAACGCAAAATTAAAGAAAAAATACCCTTACTTTGAACCGTTAAAACCACAAGAGATTCCTTCATTTCTATTGCCACACGTAGTACACCACCGGTTTAGAAAAAATATTAACGAATACCCCTTATACCAAATAGGGCCAGGCATAGTTACTTTTAATTCTAATGGTGAAAATTATGCAAATGGTGGTTGGCCAAACTTCAGAAAAACCCTAATAGACTTTATTGCAGCGTATAAAGATGTTTTAACTGACGAGTTATTCACTTCTGAAAATATAGAAAAAATAACATTAAGATATATTGATAAAATAGAAGATGCTCGAATGTACCCAGACACAAAAAAATATTTTCGTGAAAATCTTAAATTATCAATCGAACCAGAATTTGTTAATAATACTGATTATAAGGATGGGCTACAAGATATATCTTTATTCCAAACATATAAATTAAATGATGGCACCTCAAAGCTATTATTCAATATTCGAACAATAACAGAAGGGTCTAGAAAATTATTAGTTGACTCATCTGTTGTAGTAAAAGATATCTCAAGCACAGATTCACTAAAACCATGGCTAGATTTCGCTCACAAAAAACTCAAAGAGCTATTTTTAGGTCTAACATCAAATATACAAGACACTTTTAACGAATAATATGGAAGCATTAACAATAAAAACAACTGAAGATCGTGAGTTTAATAATTTTAATTACGATAACGCAGTTCAATCAAAACACATCTTTATTGATAATAAAAAATTTTTTAAACGTATAAATAACCAGAAGCTTTCATCTGTTACGTCTGGACAAATAAAAAATATAGAGTCTTCTGTCTACATGATGAACTCAGTTTTTGCAAAAGGATGGGTTGATAAAGCCGAATTTATAACAAAAGATGAGTTTTTTAAAAGATTTAATCAACAAAAATGAGCGAAAATTTTTATAAAATACCAGTAACTGAAGACGACCTAAATCAGGGCGATATATTTGAGTCAATTCCTTTTGTACAATTAGACTCAAAGATAGTAACCCAAATGGTGGAAACAGAGAATGATCTAAAAACCATGGACATATCTAGCCACGTGCCAGATGAAGATCAAAAAACAGACTTGGTTGTGGCATCTATAATGTGGAAGCCTGGCATAGTAATATCGCAAAATTGTGATGCCACAAGAGAAGAGTACATTAGTTTTTGCGAAATAAGAAGACTTGAAGATACCGATAAGGATTATGCTCAAATTGCTCACAAAAGCGTAGAAAGAAAAATAGAATATTTATCAAAAAAAGAATACCAGCATCAATTTAAATATTTTTATCTATTACAGGATCAAGGCGTGTTTGATGGTAATAAAATGGCTGTGGATTTTAGAAGAATATACCAAGTCAAAAAAGAAATCATTGACGCATTAAAAAATAAACGAATTGCTAGACTAACGGACAAGTCTTTAGATCACTTTAGATCAAAATTAGGAAACTATTTTAAACGTTTCGCTTATGATGGGTGGTATGTTTTAAATAAAGGGGAATATGATATATTTTATGATAACGCTAGAAAAAAGCTCAATGATCATGAGCTCAGTTTCATAAAGCCGTATCCATGGCATATATAAAATATAAAATACAAAAAGTTGCTTAATCAGCAACTTTTTTTTATTGGTAACTATTAAAATCTTAAAACATCAAGCCCAAGTATTTTGGCACCATTTTCCAAACGACATTCTCTTTGTTCCATATCAAATACTATTTTTAAAAACATATAATTGAATTCAAATAATGCCAACTCTTTGCCACCATCCCCTGTTTTAAAAAATCTATATGTGACTCCAACTTTATCAATTGTTTTATTCGAGCCTATGCAAATATAGCCATGGAAATCTCTTTTTCCTAGAATGATTTTCCTAACCTCATCAAATCTTGAAGAAAGGCAAAAATCAATACCATGGTCTAAACATAAAAGCTCTAAACCGATTTTATATAATGCGCGTGCGAGCAACTTCATATTTTTATTAGACATTTTTTTTCTGCCAGTGAATTTTAAATTAAATCCTTCATGGGTCTTTATAAAATCATTTTTATTATTTCTCTTAAGAACTAAGTTGATATGTTTCTTTGATGGATTTTCTAAAGATACAGTACTAAAACTTGCACGCGGAACGCTTCCTTTTTTTGTTTCAATACCATAAAAAGTTCTAAGAAATAAAATTACATCAAAATTTACCAGCTCACTATCCAAAACAGATAAAATACCATTGTTACACTCATCACAAACCACTCCTTTTGGTAAAATCTTTTCTTTACTACCCAAAGATTCTGGAAAAATATGTTCCACACTTAAAAAAGAATTAGTCTCACTTTTACAAAATAAACAAATACTCATAATTACTTAATATTTATACCAGTTTGATTTGCCTTCATGTCTCCGCCTTCTTCTAAGCAGTAAGTAATCTCATACTCAGTTCCTTTATCCGAGCGATAAGAGTACAAAAATTTTTCTTTATTAAGAGGGTCTTTTGGTAAATTAGACATATAAACAATATGAGCTTCTGCAGATATTACTTTTGATAACTCATCAGTATTACTAGCAATAGGATATAAATTATTATCATTGTAATACATTTCAAGGGCTGTTTGTAATTGTTTAATATCTGATATTCTTTTTGCATCCCTTGCTTTCTTTCTAGCAGAATTTAGAATTATTGTAGATATAGTTGACAATAAGATAGTCACAATCGCGACTATAATCAATATTGAGTATGTGGAAACGGCCATCTTAGATAAGAATGGTACAGCGCTATATAAAAAGGCAAAAAGGTTAATAATTAGCAACCAACTAATCAAGGCGTAAAAATACTTAAAAGGGCTTCTAAAAAATTGGAACCTGTAATCATCCGAGTTTGTTTTTAAAAATATTTGACTAATCTGATTTCTAACATCTTCATAGTATTCGTATTGAATTAAAATCTTTTTTAAGGAAAACCAAACTACATAACCAAAAAGCAAAAGTGGTAATAAAAGAAACCAGGTCATTAAAACGTTGGTATTACTATAAATTTTATAATTAACCAACGTAACAATTATGGTCGACATCGCAAATACTGTTGTAAAATAGAATTTAATTAACTCTGTTTGTATATCATTAAGTTTCTGTAATTTCTGGTCGCATTGCTTAAGCTCCTCCAATAAATATAATTTGTAATCGTCCATAGTTTTGATTTAATTACTATAATAACTCTATATATTTATAGTACTACCCAGATGGGTAAAAATCAATTTATATATTAAATATTCTTAATTAAAACTACAAAAATAACAAATAAGCCAGCATATGTGAATTGGACTTTAACCAGTAATTATGATAAATTGTCATTGACTACCTACAATTATTAGTAATAAAAAGCACGAAAAGACTGCTCAGTCTTTGCCGTTTTACGGGCAGAAATGGGCAGTTGACCTCCGCAAAACGGTAGCTTCGTGCTATTGCTAATAGTGGGTAGTCTGGTTGACTGCCCTTTTTTGTTAGGGCACTTTAATAAAATAATCATAATTTTATGCGAAAAAAGCGCCCAAGCAAGAAAACTAAATGGATCATTGGATTAACTTTGTTCTTTGTATTTATAATCGTAATTTCTTTAACGAGTCAAAACTCTCCAATCCCCGAAACTACACATAAGGATATAAGTAATATGACCGCTCTACAACAAATGACGATTGCTTTTGATGGAGATTATCCAGAAAAGGAAATTAAAGACAGAATTACTGAAGCAATGGTCTTATATAATGTACCAATAACAGAAGAAAACTATAGTAAGGCTGGAAGTTCTTTAGTAGCATTAAAAAATAATTCTAATATAGAAGAAATGCTTATTTTAGACTATATGATAAATAAGCTATACACTCCAAGCGCTAATCTATCCTTCCCAGAAGCGGCTGGGCTATCTGTTACCGTATTGAAAACAGGCGCCAACTAAACATTTGCCTATAATGCCACCAAGATATAATATATAGCTATATATAAATAAAATTATATGGAGGCACAAACTAAAAAATCGTCAGACATAACTAGGTGGGTGTTAAACAGAATACAAACAGAGCGAGCACTTGATTCTAGATCAGGAAAAAATGTTATTACTTTTAGCTATGGCAATAAAAAAAATGAACCGACGGCATCAGAGCAATATCACGAACTAGAAAAACTTAGTGACTGCGGAGCAATAAGAGTAATAAAAGAGGCTTTTGAAAATATTATTTCCTTAAAAACGGGAAAACGAATTAAAGTCGTAGAAGATGCTCCAATAGTAATGCTCTCCAAAAAAACTATATTCCCTAGCCAAGCAATAATAGAGATCAAAGAAAAAAAGTTTTTTGAACTACTAGTAAAGCACAACATTATTGCAGACAAAGAAAAAATTAAATATACATTTAATCCCGATATTCCTGAAGGAAGCTTTACTGTCGGAGAAAAAACAATTCAATTCCGTGGAAGAGTAAGTGCTATAATTCAATATTTTTATGAGAACAAAAGTAAATTAAGTATTAACTCTGATTTTGAAGATTTTATAAAGTATCTATCATCGCATGACAATATAGTAATCCAAAATTTAAAATCACCAGATAATAAAATATTTAGAGATGGAATAAAAGAAATTAACGAAAGAATTAAAAAAGAATTTATAAACATAAACACAATTATAGGCAAAACAAATAAAGAAAAAACGACTGGAAGAAATACATATCAATGGAGAATTGAGTTTGATTCTATTTAAAAGGGCTTAGGGGGAGTGTTAATAAAAAAACTAATTGGCTAAATATAGCCAATTTTTTGTTATAAAAAACGCTCTAAAATTGTTTCATCAAATGTGGGAAAATGGGGATACATTAACAATTCACGGCAGACAGCGCGACCTTGGTTCGCCTGTATAAACAATCAAAATCAACAGCTCAAACTGCTTCTAATAAAAGGGAGAAGCTGTCGGTGGTGTCTAAAGTCTAAATTCCCGCTCTGTGCAAACACTCACAACGGGGACTTCCCTTTAGACATCACTGAGTAATCCTAATTGCCTGTGATACACACTAGTCTTTAATCCCTAGAAATAATAAAGGGAAGGAGAAAAGTGTTTTATATAGCCATATAAGAATATGAAAAAAATAGACACTAACGGACTAGACATAAAACAGACAGACACTAAAAAGAAAAAAATATTTAGACCAACCGAACTTAATCTTCCTCGCAAGGTATATTTAACCGAAGATGTATATACAATTCTCAGGCGTCAAAAAAGGAAACAGCAGAAATCAATGGCAAGGATAGCCTGTGATCTTATTAGGGCAACATATTTTAAAAAATAAAAAACAAACTATATTCCGAATTTTGACTAAAAATGATATGGCTAAAATATTAAAAACAAAAATAAGAAAAAAAGACAAATACCTTGAATTTATTTACTGGATTTCTCAACCGAGTATTATGAGACAACCAAAAAAACTACAAGATTTTGCAAAAAAAATCGGAATACACAAAGACACTCTAACTAACTGGAAATATACAGAGTCATTTTGGGAAGATGTTAAAACGGAAAGAATTAGTTTTATGCAAGAAATACTTGGAGACGCTATAGTGGCTCTAAAAAGAAGAATTATAAAATATGGACGTGCATCTGATGTAAGATTAGCGTTTCAACTGGCAGGAGAATGGAACTACGAAAAAAAGCTATCAGAAGAAATATCCATAAAGGTTGAAAATAAACTAACGGAATCCAAAATTGAAGAAATGACAGATAAACTAAAGAAGTGGAAAAGAGAAAATCTTGAATAATAACTGGAAAATATGTCAAAAAAGTAATAGAGTAATGCTGTACAGATGTGACTTAGTGGGTCGCATTCCGCATTGCTCGTTAACAAACTAAATGAAACTAAGTTCAAACGAACACAACCAAATACCAAGTCTAATGACGCCTAAAGATTTAGCATCAATGCTAAAGGTTTCTGGCACAACCATTTATAGAATAGTGGAGAGTAGAAAAATACCTTTCTATAAAATAAATGGTGGTATTAGATTTAAACAAACAGACATAGAAGCTTACATGAGTAAGAATCGTTTTGAACCGTTCAAATAATTATATGAGTGTATATAGACGCGGAAACAAATACTGGGTAAGCATAAGATACAATCAACGCAGATACAGGCTATCCTGCCCAGCTAATACACAAGCGGGAGCAAAAGCCTATGAAGCCTCTCTAAGGAGCAAATTAGCCCAAGGAAAGCCTATTATGGACAAACAGGAAGAATCTATTAGCTTCTCTAATTTCGTCGATAAATGGTTTAATACCTACGTTATAACCAATAACAAACCATCGGAACAGCTTAACAAAAAAATGGCCATTAAAAACCATTTAAGACCATTCTTTGGTAAAATAGACATTGATAAAATCAACAACCTAAATATTGAAGAGTTTAAGGCCAAAAAGCAAAACGAAGGTAAATGTAATAAAAGTATAAATAATTATCTCGGCATGCTAAGAAAATGTTTAAACTGCGCCGAGGAGTGGGAGTTAATAAATAAAGCACCAAAAATAAGACCCTTAAAAGTCCCTCCGCAAAAATTTAACTTTTTTACTGAGGCAGAATATAACCAAATACTTGAAGAGGCAAAAAAGATAAACGAAGAATTTTATGAAATGGTTTTATTTACTCTAAGAACAGGTGTAAGGGTTGGAGAATTGTTAGCCTTAAGATGGGAAGATATAGATTTTGATAAAAAAACAGTGACAATCCAAAGATCTATAGTAAACGGAATTATCGGGTCTCCAAAAAGTAATAAAGTAAGAGAAATACCATTAGCGGATGACATTTTTTTCATCCTAAAGCGCAAAAAGGCCACTTTAAAAAACTTTAAAATTTTGACACTTTGGAAAATTAAAATTAGCCGTTTTTCGCTAAACAGAGCGCTAAAACGTGTTTGTGGTGTTTTTGATTTTAAAGTCGGCGGTTGGCACGATTTAAGACACACTTTTGCCTCTAAATTAGCCAACAACGGAATACCCCTTCAAGTCATCCAAACACTGCTCGGACACTCCGATTTAAAGATGACTCAACGCTACGCACACTTAGAGCCACTAACACTAAGCGATGCCATTAAGACGCTTGAGTCTAAAAAGCCTTTAGCTTTTAATTTTGGACACAATATGGACACAGTCACTAAAAATCCAGACAATTCCGAGATTAAAAGAATTCCTATAAACAGCAATTTTACCCTTAATATAAAATAAAAACAGGCTATAAACCTGTTTTTAAATAAGGGTGGGCGCACAAGGATTCGAACCCTGGACCCCTTCGGTGTAAACGAAGTGCTCTAACCAGCTGAGCTATGCGCCCGATTCTTAAGGGGTGGGCGAAAGAGGACTTGAACCTCCACGGCCTTGCGGCCACAAGCCCCTCAAGCTTGCGTGTCTACCAATTCCACCATCCGCCCTTTTTAAAGAGGCAATTAAGCCTCTTTAAACTGATTGTAAAATAATTTTAGCGAATTACCTTCTCTTTCAAGCGCTTCTTGTAGCCACGCTTTAAGAAATATAATTTTGCTCGACGAACGGTAGCAATCTTTTTAACTTCAATCTTAGCGATTGTAGGTAAACTCAAGGGGAAAATCTTTTCCACGCCAACACCATTAGAAACCTTGCGAACAGTAATAGTGGCTCCAATCTCTTTCTTATGTTTACGTGCAATAATCATGCCTTCAAAATATTGAATGCGTTCTTTTTCTTCACCCTTTGAATTTAATTCTTTAATCTTCTGATGAATTCGAACCGTCATGCCCGGTTTTAATTCCATTTCTTCAGTTTTCTGCTCCTCTTTGGAGTCAATAGTTTTATCTGACATATATATTTGGCAAAAACCAGAAACGAGGTGCTAAGCATCTCGCTCTGTCTAAATTACTTAAGTCAAGTCTAATATTATAATCAAATTTAACACTTGTCAAGCCGTTTTTTAATATAACTATATACTTGTTGAAAAGACTCTTCTGGGCTTAAATTAGTAGTATTTAAATAAAAATCATAATGTTCACGCACATAGACATCAATACCATAATACTTCTTATAGCGCAAATTATCACTTTCCAGGCGTTTTTTTAGACTATTTTTAACTGACTCAACGCTATCAGTCTCTCCTCCCTCGTTTCTTTCGTTCTCTTGCTGCAAATGACTAAACACTCGACGAGCACCTTCGTCTTCATCTACATCAAGATAAATCTTGATTGAGTGAGGAATAAAATACCAAGAGGTTCTGCCTTCAATAATAAAATTATCATTTTCTTCTCCAAGTTTTTTTTGGTAAGTATCAACTTCCTGATCAGTCTCTATGTCAGTTTCGCCAAGTTTATTATATTCAGCTAAAGTTAAGCCTTTTTTAGCAGCCGCTTCTCGTCTTAAGCCGCCCATATAATAACGAGGCCAGGCTAAAGAATCAGCCAATTTTTGGGCTATAGTTGATTTACCTGAACCATGAGCTCCGCTAAGAGAAATAATCATAAAAAATAAAAAGCGCGAAATAAACTGAATAATTGCACGCCTACTAACAAATAAATTCTATTTTACTTTTACCCTTAAGTTATACTATAATAATAACATATTTAGAATAAGGGGCAAGTGATATTAACACTTGTCGATAACTAATACCGCGTAAGCGCTTTTTTTATGTATTTAGAAAAACTGGAAATTCAAGGCTTTAAATCTTTCGCCAATAAAAATAAATTAATATTTTCCAACACTATTGATGAGAAAGGACATCGTGGATTAACCTCTGTTGTTGGTCCTAATGGCTCTGGAAAGTCTAATATCGCCGATGCCGTCCGTTGGGTTTTAGGCGAACAAAGTCTAAAAACTTTACGCGGTAAAAAAAGTGAAGATGTAATTTTTTCCGGATCTGATCAAAAAAGCCAATTATCAATGGCTGAAGTTTCTTTATTTTTAAACAATGAAGATCGTCAAATTGCTATAATTCAACCAATTTTAGAAAATGGCGAAGAAGAAAACGAAACTGATCCTGCAGGACGCTCTTTGTCTCCACTAGATTACGATCAAATTATTATTACCCGTCGCCTCTATCGTAGCGGCGAAAGTGAATATTTACTTAATGGCAATCGCGTCCGCTTAGCTGACATACAAATACTTTTAGCCAGAGCCAATGTTGGTCAAAAAACTTACAGCGTTATTGGACAAGGAATGGTAGAAAATTTTCTTAACACTGGCGCCTCTGAGCGTAAAGACTTCTTTGATGAAGCTACCGGAGTAAAGCAATTCCAAATTAAGCGTGATCAATCTTTAAATAAATTAGAAAATAGCTACGAAAATTTACGCCAAGTGGAAATGCTGCTTAATGAAATCCGTCCTCGTCTAAAAATGCTAACTCGGCAAGTTGATAAATTGAAAAAGCGAAGTCAACTAGAACAAGAATTAAGTTCTCACCAGCATCAATATTTTTTCCATCTTTGGCAGGATATTAATGAAAAATTAAATAATACTAATAAGCAATTAGTTATTTTAGAGAAAGAACAAGGTGAAAAAGAAAAAGAATTAGAACTAATTAATACTGGTTTAGAAAAGATCAAGCGAAGTGATGATGGGTCTAATATTTCTGAGCTACAAGAAAAATTAAGGGTATCTCAAAACGAAAGAGCTGTTATTATAAGAGATATTTCTCGCTTAAATGCTGAACTAGAACTACAGTTAGAGTCACAGGGTCAATTTGATGTTGCCTGGCTAAATAATAAGCACGAGGAATTAAAACGTGAACAAGAACAACTAACTAAAGAGATAGGATTATTACAAAGCCAGAATCAGAGCAACAAAGAAAAAGAATTACGCGATGAACTTCAAAGAGTCGCTGAAGAAATTTCTAAAAAAGAAGTAATTAAAACTAAAAATAACCTTCGCTTAGAAGAAAAAGCTAGACTCATTAAACAAATCACTCGTTTAGACGCAACTCTGGAGGCTAATCTTGAGGCTCAGGGTCAATTTGATGTTGCCTGGCTGAATAATAAACAAGAAGAACTACGTCAATCTTTAGATAAGTTAAAAAACGAGATTGAAACAATTAACTTAAATGAAGCACAAAGTGCAATCAAAAATTTAGAAGAAAAGCGCATCGCTCTTGATAGCCTGATTACTCGTGACAACAACGAACTACAAAATATTAATCGTGAGTTAAAGATAAACGTTAAGCCTGCGGCAGGAAGAGATGAAATTAACGAGAGCATTGAATCATTTCTTAGACAGTTAGACGCTATCAAAGAGGAACAGGATTTAGATAAAATAAAAGCCCTAATTGAAGAGGCAAAAAAAGAGTTCAAAAAGAAAATTACCACCCTGATTGATGGAGAAAATTCAATTAAGTTAGAGCAGGCTAAAACTTTACAAGAAAATATTATTAGAAATAGTGAAGAAAGACAAGAATTAATCGCTGAAATTAACGAGCTCAGACTTGATCTTTCTACTAAACAAGAAAGACGCCGTTTACTAGAACACCAAGAACATCAATCACAGATTGAAATCCAAGATATTGAAGCTAAAATTGCTAAAAGCCAGATTAAATTTGATGCCAATAAAATTAAAGAAGAACAGTCACAAATTAATCAGAAGATTAAAGAATTAGAGGACAATATTAGTGAAGCAACAACAAGTAGTAGAACGGACGCCTTAATTAACAAAAGACAGGAATTAATTAATGAGCTAAACGAATGTCGACTAAGTATTAATTCACGTCATGATAAAATTAAGTTGTTTTCAGAAAAACAACAACAAAATTTAAAAGAGATTAAAGATATCCAAGACAAAATCGCAAAGAGTCAGGTTAAATTTGATGCTAACAAGCTTGAGGCTGATAAAAAATCTTTAAATATTAAATTATCTCTACTTGATGTCGATATTAACAAATGGCAAGTTGAACTAAACCAATATAACCAAGACAAAGAAGAAGAAAAGAGGCAACTATTTTCCTATCAATCCCAAATTCAAGAATTACAGAGTGAGTTAAATCAATTATCGAATAAAACTAATAATTATAAAATCGAAATCGCTCGTCAAGAAACAAGACTTGAAGATTTAGAAAATAATATTAATAATGAAGAAATTGAAATTGAATCTATTAAAAATTATCAAATCAAAAATGAGGAAGAAATTGAAGATGAGCGCTTACGCAAGCGCATTAATGAATTAAAAAATCAATTAGAGCTAATTGGCGGCATTGATCCAGAGACAGAAAAAGAATTTATTGAAACCGACGAGCGCTATCAATTCTTAACCAAACAAACTGATGATCTAAGCGCTGCCATCCAGTCGCTAGATCGAGTAATTACTGAACTAGATATTAATATCAAAGAAAGATTTGAAAAAGAATTTAAAATTATTTCAGAAAAATTTAGTGAATACTTTAAAATTCTATTCAACGGTGGTAATGCTAAAATGTTTAAATTAGAAACTGAAGATGCAAATAAAGACGCTGACGTGAATTTAGCAAATAATGATAATAAAGAAGATGAAAGATATAGACGACTAAAACAATTAAAAAAATACAGCACTTCTGGTGTTGGTGGCATTGAAATTCAAGCAACGCCTCCAGGTAAAAAAATACAATCAATCTCTATGCTTTCTGGCGGCGAGAGAGCCTTAACAGCAATTGCCTTAATTTGTGCTATTATTAGTGCTAATCCATCTCCATTTGTTTTATTAGATGAAGTTGACGCCGCCCTTGATGAGTCAAACTCAGAGCGCCTAGCACAAATCCTTGACGATTTATCTGCCAAAACTCAATTTATTACCATTACTCATAATCGTGCCCTAATGAAAAGAGCAAGTATTATTTATGGTGTAACCATGAAAGCAGATAGTGTTAGCCAATTATTAAGCATTCGTCTAGATGAAATGGAAACTTTTCAAAACAAAACTTAGTTAAAAATTGCATCTAATCCTATAAAAAAATCACTTATAATAAGTGATTTTTTATAAAAACAGAAAAAATAAAATTATAAATATCGGTTAAATCCCTAAACAATGGGCTATCCATAAAACAATGGCAGGGACCCCATCCATGAGATTTACTTTATCTCTGTTTTTTTGTTATAATAACAGTAATTAAACCTTATCTTCAAAGGGAAATTATTTTATTCACTATTTTAGTATGTATAAAAAAATAACTTATCTTTTATTACTTAGTTTTTTTATTTTGGGCTCTGGTTTTGGTTGTAAAACAACAGATAAAAAAACAGCTGCCGCCATGCAACCAATTACCTTGACCTACTGGCGAGTTTTCGATGGCCCTGATGCTTTTAAAGATATTATAGACCAGTATAAAATCATCCACCCAAATATAACTATTAACTACCGTAAGCTACGCTATGAAGAATATGAAAATGAATTACTTAATGCTTTAGCAGAAGACCGTGGCCCAGATATTCTATCTATTCATAATACCTGGATTAAAAAATATCAAAATAAACTAGCCCCCATGCCGCCGTCAATTACGATGGCCTATCAGGAAGAAACTGGTTCAATTAAAAAAGAAATAATTAGCGTATTAAGAACTTACAATAGTCCAAACTTAAAAGATATTAAAGATAATTTTGTTGATGCTGTTTTTAATGACGTAGTTTTAGACGCCAATCAAGTCTATGGCCTCCCTTTATCGGTGGATACCTTGGCTCTTTACTACAACAGAGATTTATTTAACAATGCTGGCATCACTCAAACTCCTTTATATTGGAACAAAGAATTCCAACAAACTGTTAAAAAACTAACTAAACAAGATTCTGTTCAGGGTATAACCCAGTCTGGGATAGCTTTAGGTGGAGATGTTAATATAACCAGATTTAGTGATATTTTAGCTGTATTAATGATGCAAAATGGAGCCACTATGATTAATGGTAATCAGGTTTTATTTAATGCTATTCCTGCCGTAACTAAGGATACAAATTATAATCCCGGTTTAGAAGCCTTACGTTTCTATATTGATTTTGCCAACCCGGGCAAAGAAGTTTATTCTTGGAATGAGGATTTACCTAATTCTTTAGACATGTTTATTAACGGAAAATTGGCAATGATGTTTGGGTATTCTTATAATCTACCCGATATCAAAGCAGGGGCTCCAAAATTAAATTTTTCAATTAGTAAATTACCACAAATAGAAGGAAGTCCAGTGGAGGTTAATTTTGCCAATTACTGGGTAGAAAGTGTTTCGAAAAAAAGTTTACAACAAAATGAGGCCTGGGATTTTATTATTTTTGCTACTAAAGCCGAACAAGCTAAGACTTATTTAGAAAAAACCAAAAAACCCACTGCCTTAAGATCTTTGGTAGCAGAACAAAGAAGTGATATCGATATTGGCATCTTTGCTGATCAGGTATTAACCGCCAAAAGCTGGTATAAAGGTCTTGATGCTAACGCGGCAGAAACAGCCATGGCCGAGATGATTCGTAAAGCTAGACAAGGCACTGAAAAAATATTAGATGTTTTAAACACTGGGGCCTCTAAGGTTCAACAAACAATTAACTAACTATATGTTTAAAAAACTTATTACTTATTTAGGGGTATTCTTGGTAATCTCTTTTATCGCACTAGCTCCTTTAAGCTCTCAAGCTCAAATCATTAGCTCAACTAGCACTAAATACGCTAGTGGTAATTATGATTTAAACGATATGACTCAATTGTTTATTACAGCGGCAAACTGGATACTAGGTATCGTTGGCTCCTTAACCTTAGTTATGTTTATTTATGGCGGCTTACTATTTCTTATTTCTTCAGGCAGTAGTGAACAAATTTCTAAAGCCAAAGGAGTGCTAATCGCAGCTGTAATTGGTTTAATAATTGTATTTAGTAGTTACTTAATTATCAAATTTGTACTTTCTTCTGTTGGTATCGGTTGGGAGGGAGGAAAAACAATTATACCTATTGTAAGCGCTCCAAGCCAAAATTAATTTTAACTTCTTAAAAGAAACTGCCATGACAGGATTTACTTTAAAGATATTGGAAAACGAACAGAGGGCGGGTGATAAATTAAAGACTGCTCGATTAAAGAAACGCATGCCCCTTGAGGATGTTTCTAAAAAATTACAGATTAGATTGGAATATTTATCAGCCCTAGAACGTGAAGAATATGGAGTATTACCATCTGGTTTATATGGCAAGCAATTTCTAAAAGAATATTGTCGTTTTCTTGGTCTTAATTTTAAACAAATTATCGTTCTTACGCCCTTCAATGAAGACAAGGAAGATGAAAATCCATTTTCCCAAAAAATTCTAAGAAAACATAAATTTCTTGTTTTTCCCAAATTAGTTCGTAGTCTTATTTTCATTGCTCTATTTTTAATTTGTATCCTATATTTACTGATTTATTTTCGACAATTAATATCACCGCCCAGCCTAAGTGTTGAATACCCTAATAAAAATTTAGTAACCACAGAACTTGTTATTGATGTTAGAGGTAAAAGTGATCCGGAAACAGAAATAAGAATTAATAATGCCAGTATAATGAGCGCTAAAGATGGCAGCTTCTCTCAAGAAATTAAACTTAAACAGGGCCTGAATAAGCTCACGATTAGTGCCAAAAAGAAGTATGGCGAAGAGAGTATTATTCAACGTCAAGTCTTAGTTGAAGAAAATTATGAATAAACCTAATAAAACAGTTCTATTTGACATTAATCGAATTTTGAATAAAATAGCAGTAGGGGAAGGCCAAAGGATTGCAGAGCTAGGTTGTGGTAATTTTGGCTATTTTGTCTTTCCTGTCGCCCAGCTCGTTGGTTCGCGCGGCCGCCTTTACGCAGTTGATATCTTGAAAAACACTTTAGAAGATATCAAAAAAAGAGCTATGCTCGAAAATATTCAACAGATTGAAACAGTTTGGAGTAATTTAGAAATATTTAAAGGCACAAAAATTGAAAGCACCAGTCTGGATCACGCCCTCTTAATAAATGTTTTACACCAATCCCCCAAGAAAGTTGAGATTCTAAGGGAGTCTGTACGTATGCTTAAGACTGGTGGGCGCTTGTTAATAATTGAATGGAAGAATATTGCCAGTCCTATTGGACCGGCAGTTAGTCAACGTGTTAATAAAGAAAATATAAAAGACGCCGCTCCGAAACTTGGATTAATATTAGAATCAGAGTTTGAAGTTGGCCCTTACCATTACGGTTTAATATTTCATAAATCATAAAAATTATGCAAAACTTACTAACTTGGAGTTATTGGTTCAATCTACGCCCTGAACCATTCTTACCACACATCATGCAAATATTCTTTGGCTTTCTCGTGCTTTTATTTTTATTAAGCATCTTTACCGCTGTCAAACAAAGTCGAAAGAGCTTATACCGCCACTTCTGGAAAAAGGCTTATATGTTTAGTTTAAGCAACTTAGTAATTGGCGTTATTCTCTTTTTCTTTAATTATGAAAGCGCGGCTTTTCTGGCCTCTCGTTTTTGGGTTGGAATATGGTTAATTATCATGATTCTTTGGATTCTGCCAATTATTAAAAGCCTTAGACTGGTTCCCGTCAAAAAGAAACAACGTGAACAAGAACAAGAATTTAAAAAATATATACCTTAAAAAAATCCCTCCAAATGGAGGGATTTTTTATTTATCTTTTACTCATAATAAAAACTTAACCTGTGTTAAAATAGTCCTAATTCCTACTATAAACTGAACTCAACTTATCTTGAAAAACAATTTGCCACTCATCGGACTCCTTAATATAATCATGGAGAAAATCAGTCACAACTAAATCACTATCCTTTACATTAAGTAAGATTTTTTCCCAAGGTTGAAGTCTTATTTTTTTCTGATTATTTTTTATTAAAACTAAATCAATCTGATACTCATCTAATTTCTCTTGAGCGCTATCAATAGACTTTCTAAAATCTAAATACTCTTCTAAAATAGTGTGATTCTTGTAGACAACTTGAGGCATGCGACCATCAATAAATAATTTTTTCTCCGGGTAGGCCCAGATTAAATAACCTCCCCAATTATACTCGCTAAACATTCTCTGGCTATGTGTCTCCTGATTATTTTTTAAATAATCGACAGCGGAGCAGGGATATTGACTGTCACAAAAACTATTAATAATATGTTGATTAAAAGGCAAGTAAGTAGAAATTAAGAGACTAGATAATAATAATGAAAGAGCTAAAAAAGATAAAATCACAACTCTAATATTGATAGTAAAATTATGCCAGACAGATTTGAAAATATCTTGATAAAATAAAACTAACAAAGGTAAGGAAACAACCACAAATAAAGGAAAATGACGCCGTGATCGCCAAGCTAACATAAAAAACAGAACAAAAAGACCGCTATCCCAAAAGCCGATTGTTTTATTTCTTTTACGATTAAACCAAACCCAAATTATAGCTCCGGCCGCACTTATGGATAAATAAATAAGTTGAGGATAATATAATGGCAAAGAAAACTGTCCTTGCCATTCTCTAATATAGGACATGTAAAAGGTGTTACCGTAACCGCCTAAAAATGAATATAGCTGCCAACCGTAAGGATTAATTAAAGTAGCCACAACTGATAGACCTAGAATCAATAAAACTTTGTTTTTTTCTCTATTTTTTAACAACAAAAAAGAAAAATACTTTAAAAATGATAATTTAGATAAATACGGAGCTAAATATAGATACCCACAATATAAGCCTAGTAAAACTAAGCCTAAGGTAAAGCTAGCGTGCATATTTGCCCAAACTAAGAACAAAAGAGGGGTAAAATATAATAAATATTTTTTTTGTGGATAAGTATCAATAAAGATAAGTAGAGAAACTAAACCTATTAAGCCAAACTCTTGAACCCTAATACCTAAGTGTGGCTGACTGGCCCAAAAGCCAATAAAAAGAATGATGAAGCTCAAATACTTATTAAAATTTGAATTATACGATAAGAGGCTGCGTCGCCAACTTAAATAGAAGGCTATAAGAGCTAGGGCTAAAAATGCAAGCTGTAAAGATAAAGATCCTAAAAAATCATAAATATAAGCCATGACGGCGTTTAATAACCATTCATGATCGATCCAGTCCTCATTAATTAAAGTATAGTTATACTGATTAAACGAAGAAATCTCGTGGCTACTAATAATGTTATTCCCAGCTTGTAAGTGCCAACCCAAATCTAAATCGGAGTAGGAAAAAGAGTTTTTTAGGAGAAAAACTAATAATAACAACCCCGCCAGGAAAGGCATAATATAGAGCAATATTTTGTTTATTTTGGCAAACATATAAATAGTTTAGCACAAGCTAAAATATTTGTCTTAGCCTTAATATTGTGCTAAAATAAAAGCATCATTTTAATTATCAACAACTAGAAAGGTGGTGAATTATGAATAAAAAAATCTTAAAGCATTTAGTTGTTTTTGCTATGTTATCTTTATTGGTTTTGCCAGTTGTAACAATGGCTCAAACTAATATTGACGTTGGCATAAACGAAATTCAAGAAGGCTTTAACGGAGAAGGTTTAAGCAATACTGATCCTCGTATCATTGTTGCTAGAATCATCAACGTAGCTATGCTTTTCTTGGGTATCATCGCTGTAGTTATCATCCTACTTGCTGGTTTCAAATGGATGACTGCCGCTGGTAATGAAGATAAGGTTGGCGAAGCTCAGAAGTTAATGGGAGCTGGTGTAATCGGTTTAGTTATCGTTCTATCCGCTTGGGGGATCGCATCCTTCTTACTCGATAGATTGATTAATGCTACCGCTTAACTTGTTTTTAGAATCGATTTTAAAAACGCAAAGCCCTTGATTTTATCAAGGGCCAGCGCTCTGGAAGTCAAATTTTTTGGCTTCTAGAGCGGTGAAATTATACCTTAGATTAAAAATATGTCATTTAGCAAAATTACAAAATTTCTTAGTCTTTTAATACTAATAAGCCTGTTCACTGCCGGCTTTTTTAATATTGCTCTAGCACAACAAGATCCCTCATACGGGCTCGATACTAGTGCTAACAGTGTTGATGCTTTCAAGGCTCAAGTGGCCACCCCTGATCCTAATTTTTTAAGCACCAAGGTTGGAAATGTTATTGGCATTGTGTTGTCATTTGTAGGCGTCGTCTTTTTAATATTAATGATCTTTGCTGGGCTAACTTGGATGACTGCGGCTGGTAATCAAGAAAAGGTAACTAAGGCTAAAGACTTAATGATTAACGCTATTATTGGGTTAGTCATTGTTATGGCGGCTTATGCTATAACTGCCTTTGTTGGTGATCGCTTAATTTAATTAATATGAGTCTGCACAAATTATCATTTTCCTATATTTTATTAGTTGCTTCAGCTCTGTTTTTTTTGAATACCAATTTTGTGTTTGCCCAAAGCTATACTTTCGCTGATGACAGCGGATTAAAGCAAGCTAGCGCCCAAGCTGGCTACGACACAAGCTCTAATGACTCTTTGACAGGCTATGTCTCTAAAATAATCTCGGTGATTCTATCAGTTTTAGGAATTATCTTCTTAGCTTTCACTATTTATGGAGGCATTGTGTGGATGACTGCGGCTGGAAATGAAGAGAAGGTTAAAAAAGCAAAAGAATTAATTATTGAGTCTATTATTGGTGTTATTATTGTTATTGCTGCCTATGCTATTAGTTATTTTGTATTACAAGCAACTACTAATTCAGGCCTTAAAACAAATACCCCAGTTGTTACCCAGCCTAATGTCCAATAAATAAGCTAATTATCCCATGTTATCATTTGTAAAAAAATCATTTCTCCTTATTTTTCCATCTTTATTATACGCCCAGAATGTAATGGCGGCTAATCTAAAAGATGCTTTTCCTAATGCTAAAAAAGTGGCTGACGCCGGATCATATGCCACTTATGATGATGGCTCAAATGTATTACTAAACAGTGCTCTTGGCAACATAATAACAACCTTCTTATCACTTCTGGGGGTTATCTTTATTATTTTATCAATTTACGGTGGCTTTTTATATTTAACCTCTCGTGGAAACCAAGAACAAACAAAAAAGGCTTTAAGTATTATTACCCAATCTTTAATTGGTCTAATTATTATTCTTTCTGCCTACGCTATTTCCTACTTTATTTTCAAATTTTTAGCCTAAAATTATCTTTATGAATTTAAAATTAATAAAACTCTCTATATTCAGTCTATTACTATCACTCTTTTTATTTAATCTATCTCCAGTTCTAGCCCAAGAGACTAGCCTACTTAAAACAGAGCAGGGGCCAATGGAAATCTTGCAAGATGTTGCTGCCGGTGATTATGGCCCTTATTCTAGCACAACTAATGAAAATTCACTCACCGCAGTTGTTGGCTTAGTTATAAATACGGCCCTAAGTCTTTTAGGGGTAATTTTCATTATTCTGATGGTCCTGGCTGGATATAATTGGATGACAGCTTCTGGTAGTCAGGAAAAAGTACAAGAAGCACAAGACACTATTAAAAGAGCTATAATCGGCTTGGTAATCGTAATTGGTTCTTGGGCTATTTGGAATTTCATTTTAGAAAATTTAATTGCCAATTTATAATATGAAAAATAAATTTAAAAATCTACTTATCTTTTCTCTATTACTCCTTATCCCATTGTTCTTTGTACACGCCCAAGAAGGTAGCACAAAAAAAAGTCTGGCAGAAACGGTTGGCGGACCAACTCAGAATGTACTAGCCAATACTAGTCTCAGTGATTTTAGTTTAGGAGCAATAATAGCCATTGTTATTCAGGCGGCACTTGGTTTATTGGGCATAATTTTTGTAGTTATTATGGTTTTTGCTGGTTATCGCTGGATGACATCTGCTGGCAACGAAGAAGCAGTTAAGACTTCACAACAAATGATAACTAGAGCCATTATTGGTTTAATTATTGTCTTAATGGCCTACGCCATAACTTACTTTGTTTTTGGACAATTACCCTTCGGCGGTGGAGCGACTCAACCACCAGTTGTCTAATTAGTCATATTATATAATTTTGACAAAGAAAAAAGGCACCTATTAAAAACAGGTGCCTTTTTAAAACAATCAGTACTTTGGTTTTATGCAGTTTAATTAAAACCGCCCAAGCTGAGTTGCTTTAAAAGCATATTGTCTACCGTCATGGTAGTAAGCGATGTTTGGCATACCACCTGGTTTAGTGGTGGATTTTGCCTGAATTGTAGATGATCTAAAAGTCGCGGTGTAATTTCCAGGCATTTGAAAATCAAATTCCTGGATACTTGGGTTTTTTGAACTACCAGCTTCTAACGAGAACTCCCTGACAAAACCACCAGGTCCAGTCACTGTGACCTGTACCAGATAGTTCCAATAATTCACAAGAATTCCTTTGAATCCTCGCTGACTATTAGTTTGTTCTCCGGACACAAAAGCATCAGCCACTCTAACCATGTAGTAAGCGTTTGCCATTGCCATGGGATCTTTTGTATTAACGCTGATATTAGTTACCGGAGCGTTACTGACAAGCAGTTCATTTTTCTGCTCAATCAGTTTCTCAATCTGAGAAATTAAGAAGTCTCTCCTCGCTAAATTTTCATTTAGCATATTATTGGTTACTAGGTCTGCGTTTTTTTGGCTTTTAAAATTCAGCACCTGCAGATCCTTATCAAGCGCCTTCAAGTCTTTTTGCAAATCACTGATTTGCTGACTAATTTGCTCAGAAAGCTCAACCGGATTCATGCCACCAATATTGAATGATCCATACCTTCTTTGTCCTTGGACAAAAGTAACTGTTGCCATTAAAATAGCAATTAAAATGATTTTTTTCATGTCTTATGGTTTTTTTTGTTAATGTTCGTTGAAACTCTAAGTTCAAAGTGATGATTATTTATATCCCACTCAGAACTAATTACTATATCACATTTATTACAATATGTCAATGATTTATCCACAGCCCTATATTGACTTATGTAATAAGACGTGCTATAAAGTAAGGTTGTCAAAATCCCTGATTGCTATTTAGTCTTTAGGGGTTTTTTAATTGACTTAATAATTCTACGCTAATATGAAAAAAATCAAACTCAGCGAAGATCTAGTGCCCCTTAGTAGACGCCAGCATACGGCTTTAATCCTAGCGATTGCCTGTGTCTTTCAGTTTATGTTTTTCTTTGCGCCCATCCTATCGGCCCAAGCAATTACTTTAAACAATGATGATATTAAAATGGATGCCACTTCAAAGGGCAGCGCTGATCCGATTGTTAGCCAATTAATTGAAGATGCTAAAAATAATAATATAAAATTTGTAGATATCGAAAAAGATGCTCCTTTAAATGAGGGTGATAATTTATCACTTGAAGTAAAGCTACAGGTTTTAAGCGCTAGCACTCATACTATTACTGCCTATAATTCTGACCCTGCTCAAACTGATGACACTCCATGTATTACTGCCAACGGTTTTGATGTCTGTGAACACTGGCAAGAAGACACTATTGCTGCTAACTTTTTAAAGTTCGGGACTAAGGTTAGAATCCCTGAATTATATGGTGATAGAATATTTGTAGTGCGTGATCGCATGAATAAAAGATATACTAGTCGAGTTGATATTTGGATGAAAGAAAAGACTGATGCTCGTAGCTTTGGCGTTAAAGTGGCTAAAATAGAAGTAGTTGAATTTGTAAATTAATAATTTTCAAAAAAATATAAAAAATCCGCGTGCCAATTAAAAGACACGCGGATTTTTGTTTGTATAAATTATTTTAGAAGAGAAATGATAAAAAACCTCTTCTCTTTAAAGATTTTTCCTTGATGGCTAAATTAAGTGTTGTTGGAACAATTGTATCTGGAATAAGGGAAATACTATCAATTCCAGCTGCCATTAAAAATTCAGCAAACTCAGGGAAGTCACTCGGACCCTGTCCGCAAATACCAACTTTACGCTTACGTTTCTTTGCCACTGTAATTAAATTCTTAATCATTATCTTAACTGCTTCATTTTTTTCATTAGCTAGACCCTCAATTTTAAGGGTACCGCCAGAATCACGATCAATACCTAACAATAATTGAGTTAAATCATTAGAACCAATGGAAAAGCCATCAAAAATATCACAGAACTTATCAGCTAAAATAATATTTGAAGGAATTTCAGCCATTACATAAATCTCTAGACCATTAACACCTCTCTTTAAACCATTTTTAGCCATTATTTCTTGAACCTTTATTCCTTCTTCAATAGTGCGACAGAAAGGAACCATTATCTTTAAGTTGGTTAAACCGTAGTCATCCCGAACAATTTTCATGGCCTTACATTCAAGATTAAAAGCAGGCACAAATTGCTTGGCATAATAACGACTAGCGCCACGCCAACCAATCATTGGGTTTGATTCAAGTGGCTCAAATTCTTTACCACCAATTAAATTGGCATACTCATTGGTCTTAAAGTCAGACAAACGAACAATTACATCCTTAGGATGAAAGGCGGCAGCAATAATAGCAACTCCTTGTGCTAAACGATCAATAAAATATTGGGTCTTATCGGCATAACCAGCAGTTAGCCTATCAATTTCTTTAATTGCCTCCTTATCCTTTAAGTTGGGGTAATTGATTAAAGCTAGGGGATGAATTTTAATATAATTATTGATAATAAATTCCAATCTAGCTAAACCAACGCCATCGTTAGGTATAAATGATTGAGCAAAGGCCATTTCCGGTTCGCCCATATTCATCATTATTTTTGTTTTTGGTCTCTTTAGATTTTTAATATCTGTTGTTATAAGAGAAAAAGGAATTTTGCCTTCATAAACAAAGCCCTCTTCGCCTTCAGCACAGCTTACTGTAACCATTTGTTTATCTTTAAGCAATTTAGACCCATTATTAGTCCCCACTAAACAAGGGATGCCTAGTTCACGAGAAACAATAGCGGCATGACAAGTGCGCCCACCCTTATCGGTAATAATTGCCGAAGCTATTTTCATGATTGGCTCCCAGTCCGGATCAGTCATGTCAGTAACTAAAACCTCACCCGGCTTAAAGCTATGAATTTGTTTAACATCCATGATGCGACGAGTTTTACCAGCACCAATCTTATTGCCAACGCTTTGTCCAGTTAAAAGTACCTTACCTCTCTTCTTTAAACGATATTCCTCAATAACTTGCAGATTACGGACACTTTGGACTGTCTCTGGCCTTGCTTGAATAATATATAACTGCTCATCACGTCCATCCATAGCCCATTCAATGTCCATAGGATGCCCATAGTGAGCCTCTATGTCCATTCCCCATTGAGCGAGTTGCTTTACCTGTTTATCTTTAATGGAAGCCTTTAAACGATCTTTGGCTGGAACCGGAATATTTTTAACTGGAGATTTTCCACCTTTATTATAAATCATTTTAACAGCTTTTTTGCCAATTGAACGTGAAATAATAGCTAATGTTGGTTTAAATACATAATATTCATCTGGGTTAACCCTCCCTTGAACAATATTTTCACCTAAACCATAAATGGAATTAATCAAAACTGTATTTTTAAAACCACTCTCAGTATCAATGGTAAACATAACCCCAGAAGAACCTAGATCTGACCTTATCATTTTTTGTACACCAACCGATAAGGCAATTGAAAAATGATCAAAACCCTTATCCTCACGATAAGAGATAGCTCGATCAGTAAATAAAGAAGCAATGCATTTTTTTACTGCCAACAAAAGTTCTTTTTCACCAACAATATTTAAGAAGGTTTCTTGTTGTCCAGCAAAAGAAGCGTCCGGCAAATCTTCCGCGGTAGCACTTGAACGAACCGCTACATCTAAATTCTTTACTTTACTCTCGGCTGAAAGACGTTTATAAGCAGCCACAATTTCTTTCTTGAAATCAACCGGCAATTGAACTGCTAAAATTGCACTTCTAACCATCTTGCCGTGAGCCATTAAATTACGGGTGTCTTTTGTGTCTAAGTCTTTTAGAATTTCCTTAATTTTTGTTTTTAGACCAGTGCTTTCTAAAAAATAATTGTAAGCATTGGCGGTAGTAGCAAAGCCATTGGGAACTTTTATTCCTTTATCTTTAAGCTTGCGATACATCTCTCCTAAAGATGCATTTTTCCCTCCAACTGAAGGCACATCTTTAATAGATAGCTCTTCAAAAAAACGGATAAATTCAGGTTTGATCATAAAAATTATTTTAAATTATTTACTCTTAAAAAATGTAATTTTATTATAACACATTCTTTACTTTATTATAATTATACCTTAATATGTTATCAGATAAATACGAAAAGTCATGCGGGCGTGGCGGAATTGGTAGACGCACTTGGTTTAGGACCAAGCGGGGAAACTCTTGAGAGTTCGAGTCTCTCCGCCCGCACAATTTAATTGCATAATCATGCTGACTCTATTGCACTCTTTTTACCCCACAAGCGTTTTATTAAAATTTGGCCCATTAACCATTCATTGGTATGGGCTCTGTTTAGTATTAGCGATAGGGGCAGCTATTCTCATAAGCATTAAACTAGGCAAGTATTATAATATCTCAAGAGAGACTATGCTTGATTTAGCAATTTATCTCATTATTGGTGGTATTTTAGGAGCTCGTATTTATGAAATATTTTTAGAATTTCCTTACTATTCTCATAATTTATTGGCTGTTATAAAAATTTGGGAGGGTGGTCTGGCAATCCATGGCGCCATTATTGGCGGTATTATTGCCGCCATTTATTTCGCTAAAAAAAATAAATTATCTTTAATTTATTTAATTGCTCTAGTCGTACCCGGCATGGCTATAGGTCAGGCAATTGGACGTTGGGGAAATTGGTTTAATCAAGAACTTTTTGGTCTACCCAGCAATCTTCCCTGGTCAATCCCTATCGAAACAATTAACAGGCCTTTTCAATACATTGATTCAGTCTATTTCCATCCTACTTTTTTATACGAAAGCCTAGGTTCATTGTTGATCTTTTTATTTTTATTTTTACTAACTTACTTGTGGCGAAAAAATTTAAAATTAAAACAAGCTAAAATTATTATTTTTGTTTATTTATTCTCCTATTCTATTTTACGTTTTAGTTTAGAGTTTATAAAAGTTGATCAGACACCGATATTTCTAGGTCTGCGTTGGCCACAAGTCGCTAGCTTAATTACAATTATAATCAGTTTTATTATTCTGCTTTCCATTTTTAAAAATAAGGTGAAATCTAAAACCATATGATACGTGAATTATCAGCTCATATTAATAACAAGAAAAGCCTAACCTTATTATATCTATTAGGAACAATTTTGGCTGTGGCAAACGCTTTGCCAACCTATATTCAATCAAGTTTTTTAGCTACAACACTATCCATTTCTTGGGTTAGTGTCTTTTTTGCCGGAGCTAATTTTATTACTATAATTTCTATACTATTTTTCCCCCGCCTAATCAAAAAATTAGGTAATATTATTACCACTCAGTTCATTTTAGTAATTTTTATTTTTTCTTTATTGGGAATGAGTCTTGCTTCTGGCCCTGTTAGTCTTTTTGTAGCCTTCTTAATGTTAAGTGTGTCCAGTAATCTTATTTGGATTAACATGGATATACTAGTAGAAAATTTCTCCGACAATGCCACCACCGGAATAACTAGAACTATTTATTTTACGGCCATTAATCTGGGCTGGATTATAGCCCCAACCTTATCTAGTTATATTATTAATAACGGTGGATACTACTGGGTATTTATCGCTGCTGCTGCTTGTCTAGTTCCATTTTTAATCATATTGATTAAAAACAAAGCTATGATTAGATACAATGAAGAGTATCAAGCAAAAAGCATTAAACAATCTTTTAAAGCTTTGTGGAATAATAAAAACTTACGCGGCATTTTCTTTATTGCTTTTTTATTAAACATTTTTATTAGTAGCGCAGTTGTTTACATTCCTTTTTATCTACATAACAATCTTGGTTTTGATTGGTCTACCTTAGGTATTATGTTTTCAGTTATGCTGCTTCCATTTATAATTTTTGAAATACCGGCGGGCTGGTTAGCAGATAAATACCTAGGAGAAAAAGAAATTATGACTACCGGGATTACTATTATTATTATTGCTTTAATCTTATTTTTTAGCGTTAAAGAGTTAAACCCTTGGATATGGGGAGGAATATTATTTTTCAGTCGTATTGGGGCCTCTTTAGTTGAGGCGATGAGGGAAACATACTTCTTTAAAATAGTTGACGCTCAAGATGTGAGTTATATTAATTTTTTCCGTATAACTGCTCCGCTAGGTATTTTAGTTGGAACCATCGTAGCAGGTATTATTATAAATTTTTACCCCCTAGAATACCTTTTCTTATTTGTAGCTCTAATTATGTCCTCTGCTTATGTGTTTATCTATTCCATTAAAGATACTCTTTAAATTTGACGATTTATAAATAATCTTCTAAAATAACTCTAGCTTAAGCGGGTATCGTATAATGGCTTTTATGTCAGCCTTCCAAGCTGAAGATGGGGGTTCGATTCCCCCTACCCGCTCATACAAAAAGGCTCCTTTAGGAGCCTTTTTTTAAAAATTAAATGACTATCAATATTGACCAAACTCATACTTAACTATCTTTTTTCTAATCGGGCCTCTAACTAAAAAATATACTCCTCCTTTAAACCACTTCCACAAAACTCTAACCATGCCTTCTTTTTCCAGGCGTCTAACAGAAAAATATAAAAAACTCGATATAATCATACGATAGCTGCCGGTCTTAGCTAAACGATTTATATAATCATAATCTTCACCAATAAAAATACTTTCATCAAAACCACCAACCTGATCATGTTTAACTTTTAAAGATAGCATTCCTACGCCGACAGAAGCGGGAAAAAAATACTGTCCCAGCCAACAAATTTTATGATAAAAAAAATCAAACAAAAGATATATTTTGCTACTTGAATTAAATTTTAAATAAAAACCAGCCACACTTAAGTCTCTAGATTTAAATTCATTATAAACAGCCGGTAAAAAACCATCAGGCAAAGAAGTGTCTGCATCTAAAAAAAGGAGAACGTCCCCTTTGGCGATTTTAGCCCCTTGATTTCTTTGTCTTGCTGGAGATCTATTTTCATCATCAACAAAAACACACTTTTCTGCAAGTGCAATCTCTTTTGTTTTATCCTCAGACTTACCGTCAGAAACAATAATTTCATAATCTGAAAAGCCCTGACTCTTAATGTCTCTTAAAATTTGAGGTAAATATTTTTCTTCATTTAAAGTCGGAATAATTATAGAAATCATATTAAAATAATTCGCGTGCAAAAAGCCAAAAACTTTGATCATCATGTTTATATTGCCAGTACCACCACTCTACCCCCCAAAGATATGCTTTATTAAACTTAGTATCAAGTGCATACTGTAAATTTTCTTTAAACTGCTGCACATCAAAAGAATATTTAGCCTCATTCTGCGATAGATATATAATCTTACCCTGAGGAACCCAGGGCTCTGCCTGTAACTCAATAATTACCCTGTTATCGGGTTTAATGCTGGCAAACCAAGCTTTAGCAGCATAAAACCAAGGCGGTATTGGATATTTCATATAGCCAATTGTTTTATTCCAAATGACTCGATATATAGTTGTGCCAAATATATCACCATATTTGGCTTCCTTGAGCCACAAATTTAATTCACCTGGCCCGGAAACAATCACTGGACGCTTATCTAGTGATTTAACTAAGGCAACTTCTTGAGCAAAAAATTCTTCATTGCTAGGAGGACAAATACCAAAAGTATTTAAAAATGGCTCATTTTCTACTTGCCAATATTTTATAGAAGAATTATCTTTATAGCGATTCACAGTTTTTTTAATCATTACCAGAGTGTCTGATCTAATGCTTTCCACGCTTTCCGTATTTGTCCAACTTGGAGCATGACATTCTGGCCACCGAGGCAAGCGCCAACCAATATTAATTACAAAATTAACATTTCTCTTTGCCCCCTCAGTGATCATAAAATCATAATCACTATAATCAAACACGCCTTTTGTGTTTTCAATTTCATCCCAATAAATAGGGAGTCTAATATTTTTTACCTTTAAATCATCAAGTATGGCCAAATACACCTCCTGCCAATTTAACCCTATCTCTTCAGCATATTTTTTAGAATAGGTAATCCCAAAATATTCAGGATTTCTTTCGATTTTAATATCCTTGTTGTTATTTTTAAATATACGAGTAAATATAGACAAACTAATCAACATAACAATAAAGGTTAGCCCAATTATTTTGTAAGAGGTTTTCATAAGAAAAGAAAATAAATACCAGCGCTAATTAATAATATGGCAAAAGCTTTTTGAGACAAAGCTCGCCAAGAAATATCTTCTTTTAATATTTTGGGGGCAAGCAAAGAAACAATTAAACCTAAAACAATTATCCAAGCATACTGCACTCCTTGCAAGGCATTAACAAGTGCAACTGGGCCAAGATAAATTGCATAATTTTGTAAAACAAAACCAAGAGATCCTAATATTTGATTACCAATAATTAAACTCTGATTTCTTTTCCTGCTTGGTTTACGTTCAAATAATGACTTAATCTCACGTCGAGCTCTTGGTGATAATAAAATAAAAATAACCGCCAAGGCGGCACCCAAACGAATCCACAAAAAAGCACTTAGAAAATCTTGCTCGCCATAAGCCATTTTTGAGCCCACAAAATAAAGAGCATACATAAAACCAGAGGCAAGAGCAAAAAATATACTATGGCTTGAATATTTTTGTTTTAAATTCAATGATGACAAAACTTTATCCCAAAAACCAAGTTTCAATTTAGGTAAAAAGGCAACAACCGTAACACCTAAAATTAATAGTCCCATGGCTAATAGCTGACTTGAACTAAAATTATCTCCTAAAATTAAATATGATAAGGGCAGTGAAAAAACTGGAGTAGAGCCGCCAATAATTACAACCGCCCTTGAAGCCTCACCTCGACGAAGAGAGGCATATAAAAACAAAAGAGCAGCGGCAAAAACAAATCCCAAAAAAATATTAAATAAGAAAAAATTAAATCCTGGCCAAGATAAAAACCAAGGAGCAATTATAAGTACAGAAGCCCCCATTATACAGGCAATAAAAGTATAGGCACGAGCACTACCTAAAACTTTCTCCACTAAAAACTTATCGATTAAATTAGTGATTGCTAATAAAAAATAAGCCGTTAAAGCAACTATAAACCAACTCATAAATTAATTATTTTTAAATATTTCTTCATAAATATTTTGTGTGCCGTTGTGTTCGGCGTACAAATAAGCATTTAAAGAGGCTTTGGCTAAGCGCCCATCATCTATCCAATCATAAATCCATTCATCTACATACATTGGATCTAAACTATCGAGCCCTGCTCCAATTGTAAGTAGCCATTCACGATTAAATACCTCCTGTGAACCAACTGGATCGGAAATAATAATAGGTAGACCTAAACCAGCATAGAAACTTAATTCTGATGGCTTTGTCCATAAAATATCAGTATCAACTAAACAAAGATTAAATAAACGAAAATATTCCATTTTCTGCGGGTGATAAACTATTGTTATGTTAGGATTATTCCGTAAATTTAATTTTTCAAGAACTTGTTCAAAGTAATTATAGACATCTAAGCGACTGCCAGCCACTAAATTTAATTTTATTTTTCCATTTTCAATATCTTTTTTTAATTTTTCCGCAATCAAAGCCGCAATTTCCCTTTGAGCGCCAGCCCCGCCAACAGCAAAAGTAATAGTAGGTTTTTTGGATTGGTTAATAAAATTATGTTCTTCAACTTTTGTTGATAATATACCCTTGTCAATAATTTTATTTGGGTCTAACGTCCTTAAACGTTTAACCACACTATTAACTAATTCGTTATTATCGCCACTAATATTTTCCAAGGGCAAGGGAAACCCAGTAATAATAATATTACTTTCTTTAACTCCATACATCATTAATCTGTCTTTCACCCTATTGTTTGGGGCTAAATATTTTACACGGCTTGTCTCCGGACTAATTGGTGCCCAAGCACGAGAGATGTCCGCATCACAAACAATACAATAAATATCCCCCTTATACTTATAATACTCAGCCGCATAAGCAGCTACAAAAAAAGAAGTCACAAGAGGTATTGGATTTTTATTTAGCCTTTCAATTAATTTTTTACCAACACCTCTCTTTACTTCTTTGAAAAATAATTTTTGCTGAAGACTTTGTTTTTCTAAATTTCTATTAGGATAAAATTTTTCTATCCGCTGAAAATAATCCATAGCCTTAAAAACAAAATCACCTAGAAGTGGCACTTTCTTAAAGTATGAAATTTTTTCATAAGCCCTTTTACTGTTCAGCCAATATTTTTTTTCCCAATCTTCAATTTCTAAATAATCATTGAGATTAATGGGGCCATCTAAACTATGTTCGATTAATGGGTATATAGCACGTTGATGACCATAGCCCATGTCAGCCGCCACTAAATGAATTTTATTGTAACTATCCATATAATTATATTTCATTTTCATTATACTATAAAAAAATAGCCCCTGAAAGGGCTATTTTAAATTAATCTTTATAGTGTCTACTTTACGGTCGCTTGAATTGTCGCCTCTGCACCTTGAATATATTGATAAGCAGATAAAGCTGCAACCGTAGCCTGTCCCATAGCAATAGTAATCTGCTTATAATCACTAACAACCACGTCTCCAGCTGCAAATAATCCAGGAGTTTTAGTTGCTTGCTTTTCATCCGCTAAAATTTGATCTTTGCTGTCTCGTTCCACAAATTCACTAACTAAGTCTGTGCTAGCAATTCTACCAATTTCCACAAAAATACCATCGAGTGGCAGTTTAATAATTTTATCATCTACATCTGTATAAACTATTCCATCAACTTTTTCCTTACCTTCAATTGTTTCTATTTTAGCATTAGTAATTATATCAATATTTTCTCTACGCTTTACCTCTTCAACTAAAGAATCAAAAGCCTTAAATTTATCACCTCTAGCAATTAAATAAACTTTGCTAGCTATTTTTGATAAAACTTCAGCAGCATCAAAAGCTGAGTTTCCACTACCTATAACCGCAACCTCTTTTCCTCTATACAAAGGTCCGTCACAGTTAGCGCAATAAGAGACACCCCTTCCGCTTAATTCTAATTCACCTGGGACGGCTAAGCGTCGAGGCGCTAGACCCATAGTGATTATAACTGTTTTTGCTTCAAATTGATCTTTTTCTGTAAATAAAACAAAATTTCCGTCTGCTTTTTTTTCAATCTTTTTTACTTCAGCCGTCTTAACTTCAACCCCTGAAGCAAGTGCATGGTCATTAAACCTGGTAATAAGCTCAAAGTTACTAATATTAATAAAACCGGGATAATTTTCAATTTCTCCCGCCCAAATGATTTGCCCACCAGCTTCTTTACCTAAAATCAGAGTTTTCATTTCTCGACGAGCCGCATAAATCCCAGCTGTAATTCCGGCTGGTCCTTGTCCAATAATGATTGTGTCGTACATAATAATTTTACTAATTAATTTATATGTGCAAATATTATACATCTTCGTATTTGAAAATGCAATTTAATTTTTATACTAAATATTAGATAAGTTATCTTGATATTATTATATAATATTGCTAATATTAGCAAAAATTAAATAACTAATGTTCTACGAAGAACATTACTATATCAAATTTATCTAAAAAAAATTTATTTTGCCTTTGATTATTTTACTATTGTTCTTCGTAGAACAATGATTTAATTTATTAAATATAATAATATATAATATTTTACTCGTAGCATGTTCTACGTAGAACATGTATATATCTTTTAACATCAATAATTAATAAATATATATTTATTCAAAGATATAAATCTACAAATGTTCTATAAAGAACATTTAGGACAAAGCGTATGCTTATTTTTAAATAATAGTTATAAAGATATATTAATTTTAATTGTTCTACATAGAACATTTATCTTCAAATTCATAGAAGATAGTTATAATTATAGTAGGTAATATTTGTTCTACGCAGAACATCAGCTAATTTTATAAAATCTTCTTTATAAATGTTCTACGCAGAACACAACTTACTAACTATATTATCTAAATTTTTACATGTTCTACGTAGAACATATTAATATAGGCTGTTATCTGTAAAATATCCTACAAAAAACAAAAAATCAGCCTAAGCTGATTAAATTGTGGACCATAAGGGACTTGAACCCTTGACCTCTTCCATGCCATGGAAGCGCTCTAGCCAACTGAGCTAATGGCCCTTAATGTTCTACGCAGAACTTTTACTATAATAACACATTCCATTATCCTGTCAATAACATTTTTTAATATACTTGTCAATATGTGCCCTCGCTAGGAATCGAACCTGGATCTAGAACTTAGGAGGTTCTTGTTTTATCCATTAAACTACAAGGGCAAGGCAAGACAAAATAATAATAACTGATATTTATTATTTTTACAACTAAAAAACAGTCTTTTATATTATAATAACATTAAATAAATTTTTGACAAAGATTAAAATTTGTTCTAAAATACTATTAGCCAAAATCATATTTAATTAAAGGCTTAAAATTAAAAATCTACTGCGAAGGAGGTGGTAGATGCTTAAATTTATGTTTAATAAAGATACAAAGTTAGAAAAATTCAAAGATGCTGAAACTATTATCGGCGCTTCTATTAAAGTTAAAGGTAATTTTAATGGTCAGGGCGACATTGTGGTTGAGGGAATGCTTGAGGGATCATTAAAAACGATAGCCAATGTTTTTGTTGGAGAAAAGGCTAAAGTTAGCGCTAATATTGAAGCTTCAGAGGCTTTAATCAACGGAGAGGTTAGTGGTGGTATAAAAATTAAAAAATATTTAGCTATTGGGGAAACAGCAAGAATTAGTGGTGATATTCAATGTGGAGAAATTTCAATTGAAAGAGGTGCCTCTATAACAGGTCAAATCATTGTTTCTTCAGAAGAATCAAAAAAAATTGATAATAAAAAAGATAAAATTGAGAATGAGGCTTAAATATTATCGTATTTGCTTATGAATGCATATATTTACGATGATTTTTTAAATAAAAACCGTTATCGTCGCTCGCTTAATCGTGTAGAAATAAGATTAACAGACCTTGGTTTAAACGGAAAAATCATTAGACTAGGCGCAATCAAGAATATTAAGGAGGTTATTCAGGCGGAAATTAAAAACGGAATTAAAAATATCATCGCAGTTGGCAACAACGAAACAGTTAATAAGGTTATTAGTGCAATGATAACAAATAAAAACTACAGCCCGTTTCAAAAGGATGTATTATTTTCTGTTATTCCAATTGGTGGAAACAATTCAATCGCTAATTCTTTCGGCATAAAGAAAGAAGAAGATGCTTGTAATATTTTACTTGCTCGCAGGGTGAAGCAAATAGACGTTGCCTACGCTGGGAATAATATTTTTTTAAACAAAGCAGAGTTAATAAGTAATGACGCAATTATTGAAATTAATAGCGATTATCACATAGAATTAGACAGTAAAACTAATGTTAAAATTATTAACGTAAATGATGACAGCAAACTGATGTTTAAAGATAAAATATACCCCAATGACGATAATTTAAATTTGATTGTAGGCGGAAGAAATGCAGACAATACCTTTATTACTAGTGACCACATTAAGATGCGCGGTACTGGTGAAATAATTCTTGATGAATCAATAGTAATTTCTTTACCAAGTGAAATGGGCATTATCCAACAAAAAATAAATATTATAGTCGGAAAAGATAGAAGTTTCAATTAAAAAAACCGGATCAACCGGTTTTTTTTAAATAATCTAAATAAATAATTACTCAATAACTTCACCCTCAATTATGGGTGTTTTTTCTTGCTTTTTAACCACTAAGCTTTGCTGTAAAACGGTCAAAAGAGTTAGAACTAACCAGTATAAGGTTAAACCACCAGGCAGAGTGACTCCAATAAAAATAGTTATCGCCGGCATAAAATATAACATCTGTTTATTCATGATTTCAGCCATGCCTTCTTTTTTCTCTCCAGGAATTGAAACCGCATTATTACTTTTCTTGGCCATCATCATTTTAGCCTGCCAAAACTGGGCTGCACCCGCCATAACTGCTAAATATATACTTGGTTTACTTAAATCCATTAACCCCAAAAGGCTGGTGTTAATAATTTCTGGTCTATATAAAAAGGAATAAACCAAATCTAAGTGTTTATTTAAGTCCTCTCTAAAAATTCTATAAATAGCAATAAAAACAGGAAATTGCACTAATAAAGGTAAGCAAGATGAAAAAGGGTTAACCTTATATTTTTTATAAAGCTCCATCAATTCTTTCCCCATCGCCTGCTGATTGCCCTTATATTTAGCTTTTAGCTCATTAATCTTTGGCTGCAGGTCTTGTAAAGCTTTCTGTGATTTAATTGATTTTCTAGATAGGGGCCAAAGAACTAGCTTTACAATCGCTGTTAATAAGATAATAGCAACACCAAAATCTTGCAAAGAAACAGTGTTATAAAGAAAAATTAATAAATTAAAAATTGGTTGATAAAATACTGTTTGAAATAGTTCTAACATAAAAATATTATTATTTTACAGGATCATAGCCCCCTTTATTAAACGGATTACAGCGCAATACGCGCCAAATTGTCTTAAGCGCCCCTCTAATCGGCCCATATTTTTCAATTACCTGAATACTGTATTCTGAGCAAGTTGGATGAAACCGACAAAACCCATGCGGGTACAAATAATTTAAAGGCCCATGATCAAAAGATAGGGTTTTTTGATAAATTTTAATTAAAACAATTAAAAAATTTGCAATTATTTTAGATAAATATTTTATCATATCCTAATGTTATAATTTTTTTTCGGTAATTTTTTCTAATATTTGAATAATTTCGGTTTCTATATCAAAAAATTTTACATCCTCCTTACTATTAGGCAAGACAATTATAACACAATCGATTGAAAATGGTAATTTATTATCTATCTTAGCGACAACATTAAAAATTTTTCTTTTTAAGGAATGTCGAGCAACAGCACTTTTTCTTATTTTTTTACCTAAAATTATACTAAAACGAGAATAGTCTAAACTATTCTTTAATACCTTAAAGCCTAAAAACCGCCCGTATATACTACGGCCGGTTTTAAAAATATTTTCAAAATCTTTATCTAGGCTTATTTTATGAGCACTAGGAATCATGAGTATATATCTATTTAGATAAAACTTCGCGTCCTTTATCACGACGACGCTTTAAAACATCACGACCGTCTTTAGTGCTCATACGTTTTAAAAATCCATGTTTTTTTTGAGCACGACGCTTATTTGGTTGATAAGTTCTCTTAGGCATATTCTTAATTTATTCTAAATAATATAACCAAGATAACACTAATTTTTTAAAAGGTCAATATAATCATCAAATAACTTATACACTTATTATAAACACCTTATAAACACAATATTAGCTTGTGCCCCCCTGTGTTATAACTTATAATATAAGCACACAAATAAATTTATGAATAATGATCAAATCTGGCAAGCAACCTTAGGTGAGTTGGAAATTAATTTATCAAGAGTTAATTTTGTGACCTGGTTTAAGGATACTTTTTTAGCCTCTCTTGAAAATGGAAGTGCTATTATTTGTGTGCCAAACGCTTTTGTAAAAAAATGGTTGGAAGAAAAATATCATAAAAATATTGTTAGCTCTCTAGAAAACATAGCCAAACAAAAACTAAATCAAATTATTTATAAAATAGAATTACGACATCTTCCGGGACAAATTGTAGTTGGCGCAAAAATAGAGGGAAATAGAATGGCTACCAATAATGAAAGCGCACCGATATCACAACCCTCAGAAATAAAAAATAATAATGTTAATAAGTTTGGTTTAAACCCTAAGTATGTTTTTGAAAATTTTATTGTTGGTAAGGGTAATGAGTTAGCGAATGCTGCCTGTCAGGCAGTAGTAAATAATTTAGGAAAAGCTTATAATCCTTTATTTATTTATGGCGGTGTTGGCTTGGGTAAAACTCACTTACTACAAGCTATTGGTAATGAGGTAGCAAAACACACTGATAAGTTGTTATACACAACTAGTGAAAAATTTACAAACAACTATATTCAGGCCGTTCAAACTGGTAAGGGAAAAGATTTTAAAAACATGTACCGTAACGTGGACCTACTTTTAATTGATGATGTCCAATTTATGGGTGGTAAAGACGGAACTCAAGAAGAATTTTTTCATACTTTTAATGAACTGCAACAAAGTGATAAACAAATTGTAATGACATCTGATCGCCCGCCAAAATCAATCCCAGCTATTGAAAAAAGATTAATCTCTCGCTTTGAGTCTGGTATGGTTGCTGACGTTGGTAAGCCAGATGTTGAAACAAAAATTGCCATCTTAGAAAAAAAATCTCTAGAAAAAAGCTTTCCTTTGGATAAGGATGTTTTGGTGTTTATTGCAAATAATGTACAAAATAATATTCGTGAGCTTGAGGGAGCTTTAAATAAAGTAATCGTTATTCATCAATTAAACAACTCTATACCTACCTTAAAAAGTGTTAAAACAGCATTAAGTGATTATGTATCAAGCTTACAAGCTAAATCTTTAACCCCAAAAGAAATTATTGAAGCAGTTTCAAGTTTTTATGAAATAAATATTAAAGATATTACCGGTAGTAGTAGGAAAAAAGAATTAGTGGGACCAAGACAGGCTGCTATATACTTAATTAGAGAAGAATTAAATACATCATACCCTAGTATTGGCCAAGAGATGGGCGGACGTGATCACACAACAGCTATGCATGCTTATAATAAAATATTAAAAGAGGTTACTGAAGGTGAAAATGAAAAATTAAAGCAAGATTTAGAATCAATTAAACAAATTTTTAGCTCCTCTCCATATTAATAATGGGCATTAGTTGTGTATAAGGCTTCGTTTTTCTGTGGATTAACTTGTTACTAAAAAATATTAAACAGTTTATAAGCATCTAGTTATTAATACTCAAAAAAGTAATCCACTTTTACAACAAGTACAAGTCACTAATAAAAAACACCCTCATCCACAAAAGAATTAAGCTAATAATAAAATAAAAATAACTCATTTCAAATTTTTCCACACCCCTTATTACTACTATTATTAAAATATATATAAATTAATATATAATATATGAAATTTATCTGTTTACAAGAAAATCTAAAAAAGGGATTAGCTATGGTTAATCATATAAACAGTAAAAATATTAATTTACCCATACTAAATAATATTTTAATTAAGTCTGGTGATAATGGAATAGAGTTAATTAGTACTAATTTAGAAATTGGAATAACACATCAATTGAGAGGAAAAGTTGAGAATAGCGGAGAGATGACAATTGATGCTAAAACAATAAGTGATTATGTTAATTTATTACCATCAGAAAAAATTGAATTAGATGAAAAGGAAAATGAAGTTTCTTTAAGGTGTGGAAATTATAAAACAAAAATAAAAGGAGAGTCGTCAAAGGAGTTTCCACTTATTCCAGTCATTGATAAAAATAATTTTTGTGAATTAAATATTTTTGACTTCAAAAAAGCTTTAAGTAGTGTTGCTTTTGCCGTCGCAAGTAATGATAACCGCTTAGAGTTATCTGGGGTAATGTTTTCTTTTGATGATAAAGTATTAACTTTAGCCGCAACTGATAGTTATCGATTAGCCGAAAGAAAAATTAAAGTTAATACTGGAAATATTGGTGACTCAAAGGTAGTTGTTCCAGCTAAAACAGTTCAAGAAATTTTAAGAATAATTTCTAATTATAGTAGTGATGCTCAGGCGATAGAATCTGATGTTGTTAAAATATATTTATCTGATAATCAAATTTTATTTAGTTTAGATTCAATAGAATTGATATCTCGTTTAATTAACGGTCAGTACCCAGATTATAAGCAAATAATTCCAGATAAATATAAAACAAATGCTAGTATTAATCGTCAGGACTTAATTAGAGCTATTAAAGCCTCCTCTATATTTTCAAAGGCAGGGGTTTTTGATGTATCTTTAATTTTTAAGAAAGGATTGGTTAATGTTTATTCATCTTCTGGTCAAAATGGAGAAAGCTCAATTGACCTTAAGGCTGAGGTCGTGGGGGATGATAATGATATTACTATTAATTATCGATATCTTTTGGACGGTTTAAATATTATTGAGAGCGAAATAATTAATCTTCAAGTGATTAATAGTAATACTCCTTGCTCCTTATCATCAATTGATGATGAAGATTATTTGTATATTGTTATGCCGATTAGAAATTAATAAATAGTTATAGACTAAAAAAGACCTTTTAATAAAGGTCTTTTTTAATCGATTTTATTTAAATTATCTTATTAAATTATAATTAGATAATCCAGTTGCGCAATTACCCACATCATCACAAGCAATTGCGCTAATTGTTTGATATCCATTATTAAGACCGTCTAAAGATATGTTTATTTCAGTTTCAGCTCCACCCCCTAATAGGGCGTTATCATTTAAGTAATATTTAATAGATTTAATTCCTCTTGGGGCAGTTGCAGTAACTACAACGGTGAGTATGTTGGAATTTATTACATCCCCACTCTTTGGGCTGACGATATTTATAACAGGAGTGTTTTCTGGTTTTATTAAATCTAGATTTTCTATTATTTCCGGATTAGAGCTTTGATTATTTTCTTTAGCCCAGCGTAAGACAGACTCTTCCCAAGTATTAAATTGAGGATCAATACTAGGATTTTCTGGGGCTGGACCTAGGGGGTCATTTTTATCAACATAATAAAGAATAGAGTGGTGATTATAGACTTCAAGTTCAGCTTTATTTTCTTCAGGCGTGCTTGAATTAGCGGGTAAACCCGTCTCTTTGTCAATAATTATCTTCTTAGTATATTCAAGTTCACCATCTATTGCTGCCTTGTTAGTTTTTTCATCATCTAAAGATTTAAATGTTTCTACCGGGGTTCCAGTTAAAGATCTTTTCATAAATTCATTCCAAATTGGTGCTGCTACAACACTTCCGTCAGCGCCAGCCTTCATTTTTGTATTATCTGTATTTCCAATCCAAACCCCAGCAACAAGTGATGGTGTATAACCAATCGTCCAGGCGTCACGGAAGTCGTTAGTTGTTCCCGTTTTAGCCGCTACGGGGCGATCCTCGAGGGTTAACCAGTTTTTAGGTCCAAACACATAGGAGCGGGCTTGGTTGTCGCTTAGAACGCTGTTTATCATTCTAGCAGACTTAGTTGTTAGAACTCTGCTTTGCTGATCTTTGTACTCTTCTAAAACCTTTCCATTTTTATCTTCTATTTTTAGGATAAGGGCCACTTGATTTAATTTTCCTTCTCTGGAAAAAGCGCTAAAAGCATTAACGTGCTCTATCATTTTTACTTCTCCACCACCTAAAACAAGTGAAAGCCCAAAACGGCTACGATCACCAAGTGTGGTATAACCAAGATTATCAGCAAGATTTAAAACCTGATTAATTCCAGCTAAATAAATTGCTTTAACAGCAGGTATATTAAGTGACCCAGCTAAAGCTTGGCGAATACTAACTGGTCCTAGTTCTTTCCCGTTATAATTATGAGGTGTATACGGATTATTGGGATCAGTAGAAAAATTAGTTACAACGTCGTAAAGCTTGGTATTGGGAGTATATCCCTGCTCAAATAGAGCGGCATAGACAATGGGCTTCATCGATGAGCCTGGCTGTCTTGGCCTATCAACGACGTTTACTTGGCCATCTATCTCGTCATTAAAATAATCACGTGATCCAACCATAGCTAAAACCTGTCCTGTCTTTGGGTCTATAGCCACTAAAGCAGCATTATTAGCATTATATTTTTCTTGGTAGTTTTCAGTCTTTTCTTTAATAATTTCTTCGGCATTTTTTTGTTTATCCCAATCAATAGTAGTATATATTTTTAAGCCACCCTGCTCCACCTCCGTTTCTCCATATTTTTCCGATAATAATTCTTTAATCATCATCACAAAATGAGGGGCAATAATATTTGTTTCTTGTCTTTCAAATTTAATTTCATAACTCTTAGCAGCGTTTTTTTCTGCTTCAGTGATATATCCTTGTTCGGCCATTAAGTCTAAGATATAATCTTTCCTGCCTAATAATAAATCTTTATTATTTCCATAGGGAGAATAACGACTAGGCGCTTGTGGAAGTGCAGCCAGAAGAGCTGATTCTGCTAAATTAACATCACGAACACTTTTATTAAAATATTTTTGACTGGCCGCCTCCACGCCGTAGGTGTTAGAGCCATAAGGAATTTCATTTAAATACATTTGCAGAATCTCGTCTTTACTAAACTTTTTCTCTATGCGTTGAGCTAAAACTATTTCTTTGATTTTACGAACATAACTTTTTTCTGAACTTAAAACCGCATTTTTTATAAATTGTTGAGTTAGTGTTGAGCCACCGGCCATCCGGCTATAAATAACATTAGTGACAACTGTTCTTACCATCGCCCAAATACTGAAACCGCCATGTTTATAAAAATTTTTATCTTCAATGGATATTGTAGCCTTTTTTACACTAGTTGGTATTTCTTCTAAGCTTATCAAGGTCCTTTTTTCTTCACCGTGAATCTCATATAAGATATGTTCACCGCTACGATCATATATTTTTGTGCTTTGGGCCACCTCACGATCAATGAGTTGATTTGGGTTGGGTAAATTTCTAGAAACCCAAGCTACTAAAATAAAAGCAGTTAATAGGCCTAGGGCCATTAAAAGCATAAATGCCACAAATATTTTATTTTTTAACTTTAACTTTTTTTTAGGTGAATTATTATTTCTCCAAAAATCAGCCTTAGGCTTAGATATGGTTCTTAGTTGTGGGATAGGCATATTATTTATAATATTTAGGTGTAGTTTCCGGAAATACTGTATTAATTATTAAACCGGAGCCAAACTCAACTTCCGCACAAACATCCGGGCTTGGTTGAATTTTTAAGTAAAAATGTCGATTAGTATTAATAATGATTATTGTTATTATATCAGATTTCTTATTTTTAGTGAAAAATATTTATATTATTGATATTTTAGAAAATAAGATATAATGTAATAAATATGTTAATTACCAGCTTACAAAATAATTTAATAAAAAACATTGTCAAATTGCGAAAAACTCGCAATAGAAAACAACAAGAATTAGTTGTTATTGATGGTTTAAGGGAAATTAAAGTTGCCTTTGATTATGGTTTTGACTTTAATTTATTGCTTCATTGTCCAGAAATTAATAACGAAAGCTGGCTAGAAGCACCTTTAGAAATTACAACTGTCAGCAAAGAGGTTTTTCAAAAAATTGCTTATGCTGACAATCCTAATGGTTGGCTAGCTCTTGTTCAGCCGCGTTATCAACAGTTAAAAGATTTAAAGATTAATAAAAACCCCCTAGTTCTAATTTTAGAAGCAGTGGAAAAGCCTGGAAATCTTGGAGCGATGCTTAGAACCGCTTATGCCGCCAAAGTAGATGTAGTTATTCTAAATGATTTGCAAACAGACCTTTATAATCCTAACGTTATTAAAGCTAGTTCTGGTCATGTGTTTAGTGATCAAATAGCGATGGCTAGTAAGTCTGAAACCCTAGAGTGGCTAAGGGTAAATAAAATTAGTATTTATTCTACAAACATAACTGCTGCTAAGCCATATGATAAAATTAATTGGAAAAAGGCGTCGGCTATTGTTATGGGAACGGAGGCAACTGGTCTGAGTAATTTTTGGATTGACAATGCTGATAATAATATTATTATTCCCATGCAAGCAGGAATTGATTCTTTAAATGTATCGGTTAGTGCTGGGGTTGTGATGTTTGAGGCAAGAAGACAACGTAATTTGAAAAAATAAGGCTAATTTTAGTCATTATTTTTATTTGACAGTCTAGTTTTTATCTTGTATTATCAGAATATTGTAAAAAGAGCGCCCATAGTTCAATGGATAGAACACCAGCCTTCTAAGCTGGTTATGTAGGTTCGATTCCTACTGGGCGTACATTAGATTAATAATTATTTATTATATATATGACAGACAAGAAAGTAGTAAAAAAGACAGCCACAAAAGCAGCTAAGAAAAGTCCAGTTAAAGTTGATAAAACTAGAGCTGAAATTGAAGAATTATTTTCAGCAAATTTCGGTTGTGATTGTAGTTGTTGCTCACATCATTGTGGAGAAGAAAAATAGTCTTAAGTAATTAAGATAATTATGGTGCCTATGGTTTAGTGGTAGAACAGCGGATTGTGGTTCCGTTAGTCCGGGTTCGATTCCCGGTAGGCACCCCTAGTTGAGAAGACGAGTTTAAAAGCTCGTTTTTTCTTTTATATAAGGCAAAAAATGGAGTTTGCCATTCATATTTCACCCCTAGATGGAATAATTGTAGGTTTTTCATCACTGTTTAAATTATTGTATTATTTAATAAAATCAGTTTGTTTTCTTTCTAATAAATCAAAAAAGGAGTTTTGTACCTCAAAAGCAAGATCATTTTCTGGTCTCAAAACGTTACTTATTTCAACTATTGAAAATTTAATTTCTTGATCATGTGTTCTCATAGTTATATTTTATCAAAAAAGCATAAAATAGCATCAAAGTAATTGGTTTTTAATTAAATTATTGATAATATAATAATATATTTCAAAAGTAATAATTTTTAAAAATATGGCTAGTTGGAGTTTTAGAAGGAGAATAAAAATAATACCAGGTGTAAGACTAAATTTTAGCAGAGGAGGAATAAGTACTTCTATTGGAATTAGGGGCGCTAATTTTACTTTTAGCAAAGATGGAACATACCTGAATACCGGGATTCCCGGAACAGGTATTTATAAAAGGCAAAAAATTTCCTCATCATCTAAATTAAGGAATAATTTAGCGAGTGAAGAAAATGATAATCTAAACCCTCAACCAATAACAGAACAAAAAGATAATATTTTTAGTGTAGAACCTGATAAAATTACTAGTCAGAATATGGAGGGCGTAAAACAATCTATAATAGATGCTCATTGTCAACGAAAAGAACTGGTAGTAGATATTAAAAAAGTTAAAAAAGATTTAACCTTGTCAAAAATAAAACTTTTTTTAATTTATCTTTTTATTATTGGATTTATTTATAAAAAAATAACAGAAGAAATAAAGAAAAATATTATAAGTCAAAAAGAGGCAATTTTAGAATTAGAAAAACAAATAAATGAATCGTATGTTCAGTTAGATGCTGAATTTGATAGCGAATCTCTGAATAAGTATGAAAAGGTTTTTGAAAGTTTTAAAGAATTAATGGGGATAGAAAAGATTTGGGACATAACAAGGGAGGAGGAAAATGACAAAACAAAAACTAGATCATCAGCTTCTAGGGCAATTGTTAGAAAAGAAATAAAAATAGGGCTTAAAGATTTGGAAGATATTAAATATAGAAAGCAATCCTTGTATTTTAGTAATGCTAATGGAGCGGATTTATATTTTTACCCAAGCTTTATTGTTATGCAAGGAAAAGATAGTTTTGGTGTTTTAGGCTTAGATGAAATAGAATTTAATTTTAATAGCGCTAAACTTGTTGAAGAAGAAAAAGTTCCTAAAGATTCAGAGATTATAGAGTATACCTGGTTTAAGGTTAATAAAAATGGACAACCAGATAAAAGATTTAAAGATAATTATCAAATACCAGTTGTGAAATACGGCGTTATTAACCTAAAAACAAAAAATGGATTAAACGAAGAATATCAATTTAGTAATTACCTGATAAGTGAGAAATTTTCTAATGCATTTTTAGAGTTTAAAAAAATAGTAGAAAAATCAAATTAATGTTTAATTTTATTAAATCACAAAGAAAGATTGGCGGTGAAATTGCCTACCACAATTTAACTGAATGGTGGGTTGAAACATTTAATAAGCAAGAACGGGATTATATTGTAAAGACATTTCAGCCCCTTGGTGGTTCTGGTAGTGCCTTAATAAAAGGTGAAATTCAGTATAGCAGTGGCAGTGCGGTTTCTTTATTGGCTAACTTAGCAGGGTGGTTTAAAAATGTTAAAGACAGAGAAATTGGTTATAAATTATTAGATAAAGCCGAAAAACTAATTACCGATAATACAGAGATATTGGATATTCATTTTTTTTATCATAATAAAATAGAATTTTATTATCGTTTTAGAGCAATAGATCAAGAATCCTTAGACATTGCAATTGAGGCTTGTAAAAAACAAATTAATCTATCCTCTCATGCTAGCATAGCTTTTACAAAAGAATATGAGTGTCAAAGATTACCAATACATACTGGCTATGAGCAGTTGGCTATAATTTTAGAAAAACAAGAGAAATATGACGAAGCAATAGGTTTATGTAAACAAGCTAAAGAGCAAATATGGAACGGCGAATGGGACAAAAGAATAGAAAGATGTATAAAAAGAAAAAATAAATCATAACCTTAAACTTCAATGGAAAAGTATTACCAGCTTTTAGAGCAGTTAAGAGGAATAGGGGATAAGTGTTTACTTAATCATCCGGAACCGCAAAACGAAAAAGAAGCGTTATTACTTTATGCTATTGCCAAGGCGGATAAAACTCTTTGTGCTGCCGCTCTTTTGTGTCGCAATGGAATGGGTGAGGATGCTTCTATTTTATGTAGAAGTATTTTTGAATTATCCTTAACAATAGAATATATTTTTAGCGATCAAACCAATGATTTAGCTAAAAGATATTTTAGATATGATTGGATTCAAAGAAAAAAGATGTATGGTTATATGATTAGATCTGGTAGATTTCAAAAGTATTTATTATCAACAGAAAGCCAACAAATAATTTCTACCATTAATAAAGAAGCAAAGAAGGTGAACAAAAAATATAATTATGGTAATAGTTGGTCTGATAAAAGTATTTATGAAATGGCTAACAGCACCGGGTTACTGGGTTTATATGAAACTGCTTATAGGATACAATGTAATTTGAGTCACTCTAACCCAAGATCATCTAACGATTATTTTAAAGAAGAGGGTGGTCGTTTAATTCTAAATTCTGGCCCAAGTGACAATTTGGTAACAGAAACGCTCGTTACTGTTTTTGGTTGTTATCTTCATATTGTGGTAAAGATTAATGATTATTTTAATAAGGGCGTAGGAGCGGATATTAAAAAAATTGAAGATGAATTTATAAATTTAATAAAAGTAGCTAATAATAGTTAATTTATTAAATATTCAATCAAAAAACTTTTCCAAGTTTTGTGATTAGCCGCACCCTAGAAGTGAATAAGAAATATCCCAATAAAAAGGGGTATTTTTTTGTTATAAACGTACAACCATTAGAGGGAATGTGAACTAATCATTGACAAATATATATAAATGTGATATAGTGATTTGTTAGTAATTGATCATTAAAAAATATTTTTTAAATTGATTGCCAAGGGCATAGTTACTATGCTTTTAGCAATCAATTTAAATCATTAATATTCACAAAAAAAAACAGAAAAATGGAAGCAAAAACTAAACTGCAGCCTGGTTACAAAACGTTAGCTACGGAGAAAAACGTCTTAATTAAATTTCCACGCGCAAATGATAAAACAATGCCTTACATAGAAAGGCACAAGTTTTTAAATGACGAAGGAAGACTTGTAGAAGTAGCCTCTCACTTTAAGGTGGAGGATTATTACAACAAGAACATCTTAATAAGAAACTTCTTTATTTATCCCGGGCTTCGGGGTCAATGGTTGGTGGTAGATGAAGTATCAATTGTTGAAAAAACCGACAATTATAGAAAAAAAACCACTATAATCATTGACATTAAAATGAAAGGTTTGGATGCCGGTAAATTGGTTCCAAAGAGCAAACTTTCAATTGGCTGCTCTTCTGGTCGGGTTGAAATACCTGGCGCTCCAGGCTATTTTATTGACTTTAAGCCAATGGGAAAATAAAAAAAGTCATTCAAGTGTCCAGGCCATCTCCCCAGATGGCCTTTTTTTATGGCAGAAATATTAGTAGTATATATTTCTAGAGAAAATGTTAATTTAATGGTAATATAAAAATATAAGAAAGCTTAAATAATAATTATATGATCGATGGTAAAAGTGAAATTTTAAGTGATGAAGAAGAAATCAGAGTTCTTAATCTAAACGACAAGACTAAAGCTCTTAATGAGCTTGAAGTGGAAGATATTGAAGGTCCTTCCAATGAAGATCCTTTAGTGGTAACTGATTTTTTAAAGCTTATTGATGTGGCTAAGGAAAATAAGCTTGATATTTTGAGTGCACGCGAAATTCTTAGTGGTGGTGTTTTTGGTCCAATTTACACTTTTGAAGCTAAGGAATTAATTAGTGGCAAGAAGATAAAAATTGTTGAGCGTTGCTTTAGTGAAATTAAGGATGTTGAAAGACGTTTTGCTTCGGTTAATGTTAGCATGCCTTGGCGGAAAGACTCTGAGCCACGCTATGAAATAAGAAACAATAAAAATGAAAATAAAAATCGCTTAATAATTGATTATTTGTATAATGAAGAACAAGCTTTGAAAAATCTACAAGGCATTAAAGGTATTCCTGCTTTCTATGGAGCGGTTTATGATGAGTTAAATGGCTCTATTTTAGAGGAATATATTGATGGACCAGATTTAAGCATGCTGTTATTAAGGGATAAAAAGGATCGTCAAGAATGGGACGTGATGGAAATTTTTGAAAAATTAAAACAAATATATATTCAAGCAGCTGAAGTTGGCTATATTCATAATGACCCTAGTCACTCCACGGTTATGTTGGATAAAAAAAGTCAGCAACCATATTTAGCTGACTGGTATTTATGTTCTCGAGGTAATATTGAGGCTGATGGCCCAATTAAAGATAAATATGTACAAGGGTTAAAAGAGATTGAAGATTTGAAAAAGGATTTATTAGAAGTTATATAAATAAAAAAGCCTAATTATCTAAGTAATTAGGCTTATAAATCATCAACGAGCTGTACTACTCTGTGTCGGATGTTTTTAATATCAGTGGAATTAAAGTTTATAGGCTGGCCAATATTAATAACAATATTTTGCCCTCCTCTAATTTTATGCCACTTAAAACCGATACTAATTGGCATCACTTTGTCCATGCCGTATAATCTAATTGGAATAATTGTTGGATTTAAATCAGCAATTATTTTTGCAGGACCATAACGACAAGTACCAATAGATTCATCACGACTACGGGTTCCGGCGAAGTATAAAAGCAAGTTACTGTTATTAAGAATCTTTTTAAAATCGATAATATTTTTATCGATAGTTTGCATGCTACCACCGCGGTAGGCAGGGATAATTTTTAGAAAATAACAAAAGATTCTTCTACTGGGTTTCTTAAAGAAGTTTTCCCAGGCAGCCGCATTCCAGGGAATATAAGAAAACCTTTTAATGATGTCCCACGGTCTAAATAGGGCGTAAGCTATCACCAGTGAGTCTATTAGACTTTGGTGATTAGAGAGAAACAGTATGCCGGTGCTCTGAGGAATGTTTTCCTTGCCATTTATTGTTAGTTTATTTCTAACCTTAAATAGCCACCAAGCAATTAGCCAGAATGAAAAAAGAAAAACAGCGCTAATCAAATTTTTGATGAGTTTTTTCATGATTGATATGTTTTTAAGGTTCTAATAATAGTTTAACTGCTAATACATAGCTTGGCAAATTAATAATTATATTTTGCTAATATTAATGGATCATGAGCGATGTATTATTAATTTTATTGAAAACAAGATATAATGTTAATAGATGATAAAAATTAAGTTGAATTATGAAGAAAGTACTTAAATATAAAAAAACAGCATTTATTATTTCAATTATAATTTTTGCCATTGCTGTGGGCATACCGTTAATTGTGAAAGGTGGAGTATTTGGGATTTCCGAAGAAATATTAGAAGTGTTTCTTTTATTTTTTTTGCTGCTCGGCTCTTATTCACTAAACCTTCTCTATTTAAAAGAGGTAGGGCGTTTACGTCGTTACCAAGTTAACTTGGAGGACCGTTTGCAAGACACTTTTAAATATATTGGTTCGGTTAACTTGCAAATGGAGGAGATGAGGAAGGCCTTTGCTAATTTCAAAAAATACCCAGAAAGCAAAAAAGATATTAGAACTGTATTTGTTTATTTTTCAGAAAAAATATTAAGCATGATTAACGCTGATTGGGTAATTTTAAGAATTATTGATACAAAAAATGAACACACAGTGCGGGAAGATAAATTTGTTCGTCATCAAAATGGCAACTCAGTTTTAAAGATTGAAAATAAAGATATTTTATCTGGCAAGAAACGTTTAAACGACTGTACGATTATTAGTTCAGATCAAGACAATCTAAATATTAAAACAGCTTGTATTTTACCACTTAAGTTAGAAAATCGTGATCAGGAATTTTTTATTCGTTCAATGATTAATCAATTAGAAATGTTGTTTGTTGTCTTTTCGTCGTTAAGTGATAGTAAGCAGCCAAATACAAGAAAGCTAAGTTTTAAAAAATAATTTTAAGTTTATGGTAAGAGCAAAAAATAATGAAGATAAGTTTGAAGAGTTTAAGTTAAATGGATATGAACTCGTTAATAAGATTAAGGAATTAATTAAGGCTGGCAATATTCGTAGAATAATAATTAAAAACGAAAAAGGCAAGGTGATGATGGAAATCCCGGTAACGGTGGCCGTAATCGGAGCTGTTTTTGCTCCTGTTTTAGCGGCTATTGGTGCTTTGGCCGCCCTATTAAATAAATGTAGCTTGGTAGTAGAAAAGAAGTAGGATTAATTATTTTTTTATAAAAAAAGAGAATTTTCATTCTCTTTTTTTTGTTGCTTATTAATTTTTATTTAGGCTGATTTAATTAGATTTAAAACTTCGTCACGTTTTTCAATCATTACTTTCTCATCATTAGCTTCTAAATTCAAACGGACCTTATCTTCAGTGTTAGAGGCTCTTACATTAAACCAGTATTCAGGATAAGTAACACTGACGCCATCTAAAGTTTTTATATCAGTGTCAGTGTAAGTGTTTTTTATTCTATCAAGGACCTTGTCTTTGTCTGCTACCGAAAGGTTTATCTCTCCAGAGTGGCTATAACGTCTGTAGGGTTTAATAAATTCAGCTACACTAGAATCTTGTGCGGAGAATAATTCTAGTAAACGTCCAATCATTATTATTGGCATTTCAAAGCAGCCAATTTCTAGATTAAGAAAAAAGTGTCCAGAAGACTCCCCGGCAAAGTAGGCATCTTCAGCTAGCATTTGTTCTTTAATTAAAGAGTGTCCAACTCGACTAGGAATAGCTACTCCGCCAGCCTCTTCAATCAAATCAACAGTTATTTTACCTGGTCGGACATCGTAACAAATTTTGCTATGAGGTTTATCTTTTAGAAATATTTGGGCAAGTAGACCTCGAATAATAGCTGGGTCAATTAATTGACCTAAATTATCCAAAAAGAAAACACGGTCACCGTCGCCGTCGGTGGCAATGCCCAAGTCAGCGCCATTTTTTATAATAGTTTCTGATAACTGCCTAATATTTTCTGGTTTTAGGGGGTCGGCTTCGTGAGCGGGAAAATTACCATCTAAATCTAAATTTATCCCCTCCAGTTTAATCGGTAAGTTTTGGGCTAATAACTTCAGATATTGTGCGCCCATACCATTAGCGGCGTCAGCTACAACATATAAAGGTTTAATTTTATCTTTATGAATAAAATTTAGGTCATGCATTAATTGGTCCTCAGCCCCTGTTGATAAAAGTGCGGAATTAGTTTTAATGTTTTGATTTAAAATACTACTATCTATATGCTCTTTTAACCATTCAATGCCAGTCTCGCCGCTAACGGGCAAGCTCTTAGCTCTTACCAATTTAAAACCGTTCCATTCTTTAGGGTTGTGAGAAGCTGAGACCATGATGCCGCCATCAGCTACTTGTTTAGAAACGCTGAAATAAAAGGCAGGAGTTGATAATAGGCCAGCATCGATAACCTCGGCTCCAGCAGCTTGGAGTCCAGAAATTAAGCTCATACTAACTGCTGGTGAACTTAAGCGCATATCACGCGCTACTAGAATTTTTAAAGTTTTTCCGGCCACATAATCCTGATCATGCTTACGTAGGGACACAAAAGCTTTTCCAAGTTGATAGGCAAAATCGAGATCAAAATCTTTATTAAAAATTCCTCTGATATCGTAGGCCTTAAATATATTAGGATTAAACATAAGAATTTATTTTTTTAAAGTATATTAAAATTGCTCCTAGGCCGAAGCTACTAGCTACAAAAGAAATAAGCCAACCAAGATAAGGGATCACACAGAGCGACCATAAAATAATTACACCAACAATTAGGGCTAGAGTAAAGTTTTGTTTATTTTTACTGAATTTATCAAGTAAATATTTACCTACCAAGATGGCAATAATAATTTTACCAAGACATAAAAGAGTAATCCAAAAAATAACCAAAATTAAAGCCAGGGGCATGCCAATAATTGAAAAGGTTAAAATAATAGCCACTAAAGGTACGATTAAAGAGGTTAAAAGCCCCCAAGTTAGACTTTTATTTATATTTTCTTTTAGACTTTTACTAAGATTAATTAAGTGTTTTTTTCCTAAGGTGCTTAATACTAAGCCAATAACAAGTACCGCAAAAATTTTATAAATAAATGACCAGACTTTTCGAGTAGTATCTTTTTTATCAGTATTTTCTTTTTTTATTGATTCGGTTTTTCCAGTAATATTTGCTTGTTCCGATATATTTAAATAACTTCCTTCACTGTATAAAAAATCACCGTTGATATTAGCCTCTGGGCTAATCGTAATTTTCTGAGCTTGGCTACTGTGACTAAAGTTAAAGTTTTTGCCAATTTTTCCTGCGAGACTAATACTATCGCTGCTACCATCGACATTGCCTTTAATAGTCCCCTTAATATCCGTATTTAAAGCCCCTGTTACTAAGTCCCAATTAATTTGAGCATTTTTTTCAATATTCAAATTATTGCCAACAAAATTTACGTTACGGGCGATAGAGCCATTTATAGTAGCCGTGTTGCTGATTGAGCGAAGATTGCCGTTAATTTCGCCATTAACAACAATTGTCTGCGCCAAGGCAATTAAATCACCATCTAGACGCCCATTAATTGTAATGGTTTTAGCTAAAGCAATTAAATCACCATTAATATCTCCATCAACTATAATATTATTACTGGCGGTGTATAAATTACCATCAATTGTTTCTCCTTGCGGAATATATAAATTTTCACTAGACTTGAGTTCCGCAGCCGAGACGCTTATTGGTATAATAAATAATCCAAGAAGAAAAGTGGCCATGAATAATTTGACGATTTTAGTCATAAAAATAAATTTTTAAATATTTGCTATAATAATATGGATATTATATCCTAAATGTATGCTGGAAGCAATTAAAGAGCTAATTGAAAATGCGCCAAAGTTGATACATAATCGTGACGAACTTTCTGCCTTTAAGAGAGAGTTAAGTAAAAAATACAAGATATCATCTTTAGCCAACGCCGTTATTATTAAAGAGTATAAGCGTCTATTAAGTCTGAATAAAATTGAGGCTAATTTTGATTTAGAATTACTTTTACGCAAACGATCTATCCGGACTTTATCTGGAATCGCGCCTGTGGCCGTTTTGACTAAATCTTATCCTTGTCCGGGGAATTGTGCTTATTGTCCCAGACAAAAAGACGTGCCAGTTAGTTATTTGTCTAATGAGCCCGCTGTGATGAGAGCTATTCGTTGTGATTATCATCCCTACACTCAAGTAAGTTCTCGTTTACGCGCTTTAGAAGACAATGGTCATCGTCCGGAAAAAATTGAAGTTATCGTTATTGGTGGTACTTGGAGTTATCTGCCAACGAAATATAAGTACTGGTATATTTTAAATTGTTTTAAGGCTGCTAATGAATATAAGGCTAAGGGTGGTTTACGTAAATCTCCTTATAAGCAGAATTTAAAATTAGCAGAATTAAAGGAGTTGTTATTAAAAGAGCAGAAGAAAAATGAAAGTTCATCTTACCGTATTATTGGCTTAACCTTAGAAACAAGGCCAGACTATATTAATAATAAAGAAGTTGAGGAGATGAGAGCTCTGGGTTGTACGCGTGTGGAAATTGGCGTTCAAGCGCTTAGTGATGAGATTTTAAAGCTTAATAAAAGAGGGCATGGAGTAAAAGAGGTGGCTGAGGCTACGGCTTTATTAAAAAAATATGGTTTCAAAATTACTTATCATTTAATGCCAGCTCTGCCCGGGGCAAGTCCTAAAAAAGATTTACAGATGTTTAAGCAGTTATTTACCGATGAACGTTTTCAACCTGATCAAATTAAATTTTATCCAACAGTTGTGACTGAGGGGAGCTTGCTTTATAAATGGTATAAACAGGGCAAGTATAAACCTTATAGTGATAAAGTTTTGCAAAATTTAATCGCTCAGTGTAAGGCAGTGGTGCCTGAGTATGTACGAATTATTCGTTTAATTCGTGACATCCCCGCCGAATCAATTGTTGCTGGTAATAAAATTACGAATTTACGTCAAATTTTACAGCAGCGAGGAATTAAATGTTCTTGCATTCGTTGTCGTGAAGCTAAAGAGCTGACAATGACTAAATACAAAATCAATATTATTAGTTATGAAGCTTCTGGTGGGCTCGAATATTTTATTAGTGCTGATAGTCTTGATCATAAAATTTTGTATGGATTTTGTCGCTTACGTTTAGATAAGAATAGTCCGATTTCGCCTGCAATAATTAGAGAATTACATGTCTACGGGGAATTAATGCCAGTCGGTAGTGGCTCAAAAGTTCAGCATCGTGGTCTAGGCAAAGAATTAATGAATAAGGCAGAACAGATAGTTAAACAAGAAAAGGCTGAGAAGTTAGCTATTATTTCTGGGGTTGGTGTTCGTGGATATTACCGTAAAATTGGCTATAAGCTTGCTAATACTTACATGATTAAAAAAATGGTTTATAATAAATAGTAATGTATTAAATTTATGATATAGCATAGTTTTTAGTAAATATTAATTAACGTCAGATAAAATTAAAATATATGCAAAATTTAAATTTAAACCAAGTTGACCCTAAAGTTGCCGACATTATTAAACGTGAAGCTGAACGTCAAAGTAATGAAATAGAATTAATTGCTTCAGAAAATTATACTTCGCCTGCGGTGCGCACCGCTCTGGGGTCAATATTAACTAATAAATACAGTGAAGGCTATCCAACTAAACGTTATTATGGAGGTAATGCTATTATTGACGAAGTAGAAATTTTAGCTATCGAGAGAGCTAAGGAATTATTTTCGGCTGAGCACGTTAATGTCCAGGCACTTTCTGGTTCTCCGGCTAATGCCGCTGTCTACATGGCTTTTCTAGAGCCAGGAGATAAGGTTTTAGGTTTAAGACTAGATCACGGCGGGCATCTTTCTCATGGTCACAAAGTTAATTTTTCTGGACGCTTATATAACTTTGTTCAATATGGAGTTGATGAGAAAACAGGAATTATTGACATGGAGGAGGTTAGAAAAATTGCTTTAGAAGAAAGACCAAAAATGATTGTAGCAGGTTTTAGTGCCTATTCTAGAGAAATAGATTGGGCTAAGTTTAAAGAAATTGCCGATGAAGTTGGTGCCTATACTTTTGCTGATATTGCTCATATTGCTGGCTTGATTGCTGGCAAACAGTTAGTCAACCCTGTTCCAATTTTTGATGTTATTTCTACTACTACTCATAAGACTTTAAGGGGGCCAAGAGGAGCAATTATAATGTGTAAGGAGAAATATGCTAAACAGATTGATCGAGCGGTTTTCCCAGGCATGCAAGGAGGGCCTCATGATAATGTTACTGCGGCTAAGGCTGTCGCTTTTGCTGAGGCCCTAAAGCCAGAATTTCAAGAGTACAGTCGACAAATTATTATTAATGCCAAAGCTTTGTCTGATAATTTGTTAAGGAGGGGTTACGGGGTTGTTTCTGGGGGAACGGATAACCATTTATTAGTGCTTGATTTAAGTGTTTTAGATATTGGCGGTAAAGAGGCCGAACAAGCGCTTGAGGCAGTTGGTATATCAGTTTCTCGATCAACTATTCCCAACGACCCTAAACCACCTTTAAATCCCTCTGGTATTCGTCTGGGAACACCCGCCGTAACTACTAGAGGAATGAAAGAAGGGGAAATGGAAAAAATAGCTGATTTTATAGATAGATCTTTAAAGGCAAGGTTGGATATGGTGGAATTAGCAAATATTAAGAATGAAGTAAAAAATCTATGTCATCTCTTCCCTCTTTTTCCCAGTAATTAATTTATTTTAGATTTAATATGTTAAAACTTATTAACGGTAAAGCAATTGCTGATCGTATTAAGGATAAAGTTGCTCAGCAAATTAATGCTTTAAAAGGACCAAGGCCAAATTTAGCTATTGTTTTAGTGGGAGAGCGTGAAGACTCTAAGCTATATGTCACTCTCAAAGAGAGAGAGGCTGTGGGAGTCGGAGTAGATACACATTTATATAAGTTAGAAGCTAGTGCCACTGAAGAAGAAATTTTATCTGTTATTAATTTTTTAAATGATGATGAGGTGGTAGATGCTATACTAATCCAATTACCATTACCAGGTCATTTAAATACCAATAAAATCATTGAGGCTATTAGTCCGGCTAAAGATGTGGATGGTTTTCATTCCCTTCATCCTGATTTTGTAGTTTCACCAGTACTAGCCTCAGTTGAAGCTTGTTTGGATGAAATTAAATTTTTAGCAGATAGAAAAAAGGCCTGTATCTTATATAACTCAGAAATTTTTGGCAACACTATTCGAGAGATGTTATTGAAAAGAGGTTTGGAGGTGGTAGATAGAAAAAGGATTGAGCAAGCGGACTTAGTTATTAGCGCCTTAGGCGAGCCACATAAAATTAAAAAAGAAATGATTAAGAAAGACGCAGTTTTAATTGATATCGGTATCACTAAATTAGAAGGAAAGGTTTTAGGTGATGTTGATTTTGAAGATGTAAAAGAAAAGGCTGCATATTTGACACCGGTGCCGGGAGGGATTGGACCAATGACGATTGCTTATTTGTTTTATAATGTTTGGCAGATATTTAAACATAAAAATAAAATTAGTTAGATTTTTTCATGATAGATAAAAAGAAACAATTATTAGAATTACTTAAGATCCATTTTAATTATGGATCTTTTCGTCCTGGTCAAGAAAAGGCGATTGACTCAATTTTGGCCGGCTTAAACACAATTACTGTTTTGCCCACTGGCGGCGGCAAATCGATGATTTTTCAATTACCCTCCTTAGTTTTAGAGGGGGTTACTTTAGTGGTCTCACCTTTAATTGCTTTAATGAAAGATCAGGTCGATTCATTAGATAGAGTTGGTATCCCGGCTACTTTTATCAACTCTTCGATCTCTTTACAAGAATTAAATGAACGTTTAGATAAGATTAGAAAATCTTATTATCGTTTAGTCTATATTGCTCCGGAGAGATTTTATAATCAATCTTTTGTTAATGAATTAAAAAAAATAAAAATTTCTTTATTTGCTATTGATGAGGCTCATTGTATTAGTCAGTGGGGTCATGATTTTCGCCCTAGTTATATTCGCTTAAAAGAGGCAATTAAATTATGCGGTTCACCGACGGTCGTTGCCCTTACCGCCACCGCCACGCCAGAGGTGAGAGAAGATATTGCTCGGCAGCTCGGTTTTAAAGATTACGAATTAGTTATTAGTGGCTTTGCTCGTCCCAATTTACAGTTAGCAGCCGTCGTGACTAGTAATAATCGTAAAATGGATTATATTTTAGATGCAATTAATAGTCAGCCTGGCGCTTCTGGTATTGTTTACGTTGGCACTAGATCCAAGGTGGATGAAATTGTGGAATATTTATCTGATAATGGTGTTTCCGCAGTCTCTTATCATGCTGGCATTGATAGTGATAGTCGTGGCTGGGTACAGGAACAATTTATGCAGGGGAAGGCGCAGGTAGTGGTGGCTACTAATGCCTTTGGGTTAGGGATTAATAAGAAGGATATTCGTTTTGTTATCCATCATGACTTGCCGGGCACTTTAGAGGCTTATTATCAAGAAGCTGGTCGAGCTGGACGTGATGGCTTAACCAGTTATTGTATATTATTCTATTCCCCATCAGATCGTTATCTGCAGGAGTTTTTTATCTCTGGAGATAATCCTAGTCCAAGTATGATTAAGGAGGTATATCAATATCTACTTGATGCTCATGCGGCGAGAGCAGAAAATGAAAATTCTATCCTAATTACCTATGCGGAAATCGGCAAGCGCTTATCAGAGTCCGCTCCAGACATGGCTATTGGTACAGTTGTTAAAATATTAGAAAAAGAAGGTTATGTTTCACGTCCAAATGAGCGCACTACTAACTCTTATATTCAATTACTTTGTTCCTGGGAGGAATTGTTAAATGGAATTAGTTCACGGGCTAAAGTTCAGTTGGCAATAGCAGAAAAACTTAAAGAAAAATATGAAGAAAAGATGTTGCAAGGTTGGCAGTTTTCTCTTGAAGAAGTCGCCATTGTCTTGCATGTTAAAAAAGATGTTCTAAATCGAGCCATTAAGAAGTTGGCCGAACAAGAACTGGTTACATATAGGCCGCCATTTAAAGGTACTGAAATTAGAATCTTAAAAATTGTTGATCCAGAGGATTTATCCTTAGATTTTAAAGCCTTAGAAATAAAGGCTGAACATGCTCGGGGCAAGCTAAACGAAATGGAGTCCTATGTTTATTCTAATACTTGTCGGCAGCAGTATATTCTAAAATATTTTGGTGAGCATGACGCTAAGACTTGTGGCTGCTGTGATAATTGTTTAAAAAAAGAAAGAATGCCTACTAAAAATTATCTTGGTGATTATTAATGTATGAGAGATAAAACTTTAGCTAAATTAAAAGGGATTGTAGCTGAGTCATATCAATTGACAGCAGATCATTTTAGTAATACCCGTAGTAAAATAGCGGCGTCAGACTTTATTTGGGCGGCCAGCCAAATAAAAGAAAGTGATGACGTCTTAGATGCTGGTTGCGGTAATGGACGCTTATTGGATTATGTTAAAACAAGTCCTGATAAATATTTAGGCATTGACCAGAGTCAAGCCTTAGTTGAAAGAGCACAACAATTACACCCAGAATATAGCTTTAAGAGTTTTGATTTAACGGAATCTGATCTTCCCTCTCAAAAATTTTCCTTAATATTTTGTTCGGCAGTCCTTAGTCATATCCCTGGCAAGCGAGCAAGAATCAAAGTTTTGCAAGACTTGCTGTCGACCGGAAAGACTGGCTCAAGACTATTAATTAGTTTTTGGAAGATGAATGGTAAATATAAAAATAAAATATATTTAAATTTTTTGAAAAAAATTATTGGTCAGCATAGGTTTCCTGTAAGAGAGTTAGTTTTCCCTTGGAAAAATGCTCAAGGTGAAGAAATTTGTCAGCGCTATTATCATTCTTTTACTAAAAGTAGTTTTAGGAAAGAGATTAGTTTGGCTGGCTGGAAAATAGAAGAGGAAAGAGATGATAAGCATAATTACTGGTTGATGGCTTCGAAAAAATAGATATGCTTGACACCCCCAGGGGGTGTATGATATAATCTTTTTATTAAGATATATGAAAACTGCTGAACAAAGAATCAATAATATAATCGGACAGTTGGAGGGGATAAAGAAAATGATGCTTAATTCGCCGGATGATTGTTTCGCTCTCTTAACCCAAATGAAGGCTATTAAATCAGCCGTTTCTTCTTTAACTGAAAAAATCTTATCATCAGAATTTGATCGTTGTTTAGGTGGTCGTTTGGCTCCAGAAAAAAGATTAAAAATGGAGGGCTTATTTAGAGAAATAATTAAAAAATAATATAGAAATAATAAACACAGCTTATTTATACTAATACTGTAAAAAGCTGTAACAAAACTATGGGTAAAGCAACAGATTTATTAAAAAGCAATTTTGAGGCTGAGGTATTAAAGAGTGAAGTGCCAGTATTGGTAGATTTTTGGGCTCCTTGGTGCATGCCTTGTCGCATGATGGCCCCAATTCTTGATGAATTGGCTGGTGAGCTTGAAGGTAAAGTTAAAATTACTAAAATTGATACCGAAAACCCTGAAAATCAAGAGTTGGCGGTTAAGTATCAAATTCAGAGCATTCCTAATATGAAATTATTTAAGGGCGGAGAGGTTATTGATGAGTTTATTGGTATGCGCAGTAAAGATGCTTTAAAAGAAGAATTAGAAAAACATCTATAATTTTTAAGAGTAAACGACCGCTTTTAGCGGTCGTTTTTCTAAAGAATAAATTTAATAATATGGGCATGGTTCAAGACAATTTATCGAGATTACAAGAGCTTAAAGATTTAGATAATTTAAGCAAGGAAGATTTAGACTTATTAAGTGTTCCTTATAAAGTAAGTTATAGGGAATTAGTGATTGGTAATAATAGGTATCCGGCTTGGCGCATTATTTATAGTAATGACTTAGGCCCGGGTAAGGGTGGAATTCGCTATCATCAAGATGTGAACGAGGATGAGGTGCAGTCATTAGCTTTTTGGATGACTCTTAAGAATTCTTTAGCTGATATCCCATACGGTGGTGCTAAGGGTGGAGTGAAATTTAATCCTAAAGAAGCTGATAGGAAAGAATTAGAAACAGTTAGCCGTGCTTATGCCCAGGCTTTTTATCAAGTTTTAGGACAAGATGTTGATGTACCGGCGCCAGATGTTTATACTAATAGCCAAACTATGGCTTGGATTCTAGATGAGTATGAAAAAAAAGTTGGTCATCATGAACCAGGTATGATTACCGGCAAGCCATTAGAGCTCGGTGGTATTAAATTAAGATCTGATGCTACTGCTCAGGGTGGTTATTTTATTGCTCAAGAAATGATTAAAGAATTTTTAAAAGAACGTAGGCCTCAGGATATTAAAATAGTTGTTCAAGGTTTTGGTAATGCTGGCTTATTTATGGCTGAAAAGTTAGCGGCTGATAATTTTAAGATAGTGGCCGTTTCTGATAGTCAGGGAGGAATATATAAAGAAGATGGGCTAGATATTCCGGCTCTATCTGCCTATAAAGCAGCCGGTAATAACGTTAGTTCCTATAGTGATGGCAAGGCTATTAGTAATACCGAATTACTTGAAGCTGAGGTTGATGTTTTAGTTTTAGCTGCTTTAGAGAACCAAATTACCGGAGATAATGCTGACAAGATAAAAGCTAAATATATTATTGAATTAGCTAATGGTCCAATTGATTTAGCAGCGGATAAATACTTAGATGCTAAGGGCACAGTTATAGTTCCTGATATTCTGGCTAATTCTGGTGGCGTTATAGTTAGTTATTTTGAATGGGCGCAAAATCGGACTGGACAAATATTAGATGAAGAATATCTGAAAGGTTTATTAGAAAAAAAGATGCGCAATAATTGGCAAAGAATGTTTAGTCTCTATCAAGAAAAAGGTAATGTTAGCTTGCGACAAGCTGCTTATATTTTAGCGGTAAGAAGAATTTTGGCTGCTAAGCATTGGCGCAGTTAAAAAGATTGTAAGGATACAAAAAAACCGTCTCATTTGGAGACGGTTTTTTGATTGAGATTTTTTGATTAGTTACAGGCAGCGGCGGAGTTGGAATTAGCACTATAGTCAAAGCCGAAGCCAGGTGTAGGAGACTGTGAGTTTAATTGAGTATTACATTCAGCAGGAGGAGTGTTGAAAGCAGAGCAGATTGTAGCTAACAAGGAGGCAGAGTCACGACCACTGCTGATTTGAGCTCCGTTGATAACTAAGGTTGGTGATCCACCTACACCATATTTATCATTATCAGCTTTATCAACATTAAAACTAGGGTAACTTCCCTGCCAATCTGTTTTGCTGTTATAATTAGCGGTTATTTTAAATTCTTTATCGGTTGCGCTAACACAACTATTTGTTTTATCTTTATTTACACCAGTTGTATTTAAACAACCAGCACTATCTCCTTCAGCTAAGAAGCAAGTTAAGTAGTCATTTAATTTCTCTGGCTGTTCTTTTTGGATGCAATATTGTAATAAGTTTTCATCTAATTCTTTTTTATCATGCATAGCATAATCCACAAATTTTAAGGTATAGTCAATCTTGTTCCCTAGAGTTTCAATAACTGGTAAAATTCCTTTTTCAATTTGAGTTCCATAAGGACAGTAACTCATAATGAATAATTCTACGACCGGCTTGTCGTTTTTTACACTAACGGTAGCGGCTGGGGCAGAGGTGCCAGCGCCAGTAGCTGGGGTTGGAACTTCTTGGTCTATATTTATTGCTTGTGGGAAGAATAGCTTGCCATCTTTAGTGACGTATGATTCAACTGGGCTTTCTGAGCCAATGTTAATATTCATCTTATACAAACCATATTCTTCGGAAGTATCAATTATAGTTGCTTGACTGCCACTAGGCATTAAATAGGTATTTACAAAATTTTCAGTCTTGGTAACAGCCTCATTTACATCTATCTCTTTGTAATCCTTTTTATTATATAAAAGGGCAAAGAGGACGGCAGCCAGAATAACCACCAAAACAACGATGATGCTTATCAACATTTTTTTGTTCTGAGATAAGCGCTTATACATTTTTTTCATATTATTTATTAATTTATTTTTAATTAATTTTATCTGTTGCTAATTATAGAAAATTACGACTATAAAGTCAAAATTATTTTAAATTATCAAGAAAGGATTTTAGTTCTAGCGGTAGCTGAATTTCAAACTCCATTTTTTCTTTGTTTAAAGAGGTAAAACTTAATTTTTGAGCGAGTAAGAAAATTCTACCTAAATTAACCTTACTATTTTTTACCTTAGTTTTAGTGGTTCCATATAAATTATCTCCTAATAGGGGGTGTCCGTAGGCAGCGAGATGAACTCTAATTTGATGCGTGCGTCCGGTTTTAATTTTAACTTCTAGTAAGGTATAATGGGGCCATCGTTTTATCACTTCAAAATTAGTAATAGCTTCTCTTGATTTTTCTCGAGCAATAATATTGCCTTGGTCTCGATTCGATAAGAAGCTTTTATCGTCACGCATTTTGAGGGGGATGGCCGCCATTTTGTGACCAGCCTTGGCTCTAACGATGGGAAAATTTATTAAGCCCTCGTCGGCAATAATCTTGCCATAGGCTAAGGCCAAATATTGTTTTTTTATTTTTCGTGTTTTAAATTGATTTTTTAAATTCTTAAAAGATTGATTATTTTTAGCAATTACCATGAGACCACTAGCTTCGCGGTCAAGGCGATGAACAATCCCTGGTCGGCGACTATCTTCACCAACTGCAATAACTTCTGGCCGAGCGGTGACTATATAATCAGCTAAAGTTTTATCTTCGGTATTCTCTGATTCATGTACAATCATTCCGGCAGGTTTATTAATTACCAAAACATCATCATCTTCATAAATTATTGGTATATCTCCTTGGGGGCATTTAATATTTTTCATAAAATTATTGTTTGTTTAAGATTAATTTCATATCTTCTTTATTAAAAGCACGAAATATCCATAAAAAATAGGTGTAACTAATTATAGCAAGTAAAATCGTAGCTGATAAGCCTAAAAAATTTTGGTATAGATTTGTGGGTAAGAGCCATAAAATTAGGCCCATTAATAAAGAGGATACAAGCGACTTACTTAAAGCGATTAGGTTTACTTTTATATGTAGTTGTCGGTATATAAAAATGGTTGAGAGAATTGCAATGGTTATTTCGCTATAAATGGTAACAGCCGCTGCGCCAAAGTAAGAAAAACGAGGGATGAAAATGAAGTAAGCTATTAAGGAAGTAATGCTGGTAAATACATATATCCAAATTACTTTTTTTTGAGCACCAATAGCAACAACGGCATGTGACATCATATTTCCTAAAAATATAGCAGCTACAGCTATAATTAACATTTTCAAAATCATGCCCGCCTCAATAAACTCTGGTCCGGCAATTAATACAATAATATCATTGGCTAGGAATTGTGTGCCCACCACTATAGGCATCGCTATTAGAGCGAGAACGTCAAAAGATCTTTGTAAAATATTTTTAAATTTTGGCAAATCTTTTTTTTGCCAAGCCAGAACTAATACGGGCAGGATAACGCCGGCGAACATAAAAGGTAAAGAGCTGAGAACGTCAATTATTTTATAAGCTGCGCCATACAGACCAACTTCAGCCGGAGTTTTAATTAGAGATAAAATAAGTGTGTCTGCGCGCAGATAAATAAGGTTAAAGGCAATGGTGATTGCTAGGGGCCAAGACAAATTTGTTATTTTTAACCACCAGTTTAAGTTAAATAGTGGTCTAATTTTAGCAAATTTTCTTGCAAAATAAAAATGGAGTAAGAAGCTGCTAAAACTGGCAATTGAGGTGGCTGCTAGCATACCGTTTAGCCCCCAGTGATATTTTATAGTTAAAATAACAGCGATAATTAAAACGAAACGACTAATAACCTCCGCCCAAACCACCCGATTCATTTTTAAGCGACTCTGAAAGAGCCCCACCATAATTTGATTGAGGGCGGTAAAGAAAAAAGAAGCGGCAGCAATCATTACGCCAAGTTTAATGCCGTCGTTATAATCAAAGAGAAGAACGATGAATGGGGCTAGACCAATAAATAGCAGGGCCGATAACAGTCTTAAACCGAAGAGATTGCCTAAAATTTTATTTTCATTATCCTTATCGCTATTTATCATTTGGACCGTAACTAAAGTGAGTCCTAAATCAGCGATAATAGCAAAAAAAGATAAGAAAGTAATAACGGTGGTATATTCTCCGAAACCACTTTGTCCTAATTCACGGGTCATAAAGGCAAAAGCAAAGAGATTAAGACCAGTAGACGCAATTTTGCCAACAGCTTGAATTAAAGTATTATTGAATATTTTTTGATGTAAGCTCATAATTTCTTGTTTTTTCAGAAGGGATTAGATATAATGATTATATCATAATAAAAAATATATGAGCATTGTTGTTAAAAAAATTTCAGTCTTTATTTTCTTGGTAGCCTTTAGTTTGCTGCCTATTTTAATACCCGTTAACCTAGCCTTAGCCGATGACAGTTTATTGAGCACTCAAGAAGGTTTTAAAAATAATGAAGTTCAAACTTCTTTTGGTAATAAAGCCCCAGATGATATCCGTTATACAATTACCCGTTTCATTAATATTGCTTTATTGCTTTTATCAGTAATATTTTTAGTTTTGGTTTTGATAGCTGGGTTTAAATATATGACCGCCGCTGGCAATGAAGAGCAGGTGAAAACAGCTCTAAAACAAATTACCCAGGCAGTTATTGGGCTGGTTATTGTTTTGTCGGCCTGGGGAATTAGCTTCTGGATTCTTATGCGTGTACAAGCGGCCGTTTCTGGTTCTAGTTACTTATTTTAATTTTTTGACAAAATATCTAAGATTTGCTATTATTATTACCATAGAAGGCTAATTGTGCTAAACAATTAGCTTTTACTTTATTAATTTTGCCGAAATATTAACGGCCAAACATTATGTCTGATTTAATTAATGCAATTAAGCAGGTATGTGAAGAAAAAAATCTTGACTACCAAGCGGTTGTAAACACTATCGAACTGGCTTTATCTGCCGCTTATCGCAAAGATTACGGTGAGAAAAACCAGAATATTAAGGTAAGTTTTGATCCGAATACTAGTACTTCGGAAATTTATGATGTTAAGACAGTGGTTGATAATTTACCAGCTCAAGAAGAAGAGGAAATGCTTCGTCGTTTAAACGACCCTGCTTATCGTCGTGAAGAAAAGGAAGAGAGAAAAGATAGAAGAGCAGAGAAAGAAGAATTAGCCGAGGGCGAAGAAAAGGAACATAAATTTAACCCTAAGACGGATATCCAGATTAAAGAAGCGATGATTTTGAAGCATGGTGCTAAGATTGGAGATGAAATTATGACTGAATTGCCAATCCCTGAAAGCTATGGGCGTATGGCCGCACAAACTGCCAAGCAAGTAATTATTCAAAAGTTACGGGAGATGGAGCGTGATATGATTTTGAGTGAATTTAAGAGCAAGGAAAAAGAAGTAGTTGGCGGGGTTGTTCAGCGTCGTGAGGGTCGTTTAGTTTTTGTTGATTTAGGTAAAGCGATTGGTATTTTACCTTCTGAGGAACAAATTTTTAATGAATATTATAATCCAGGCGAAAGAGTGAAGGTTTATATTAAAGAAGTGCGCGAAGGACACAAGGGTCCTGAAATTATTCTTTCAAGGCGTAGTGAGGAAATTTTAAAGAAAATTTTCTATTTAGAAATCCCAGAAATTGCCAACGGCTTAGTAGAGATAAAGGCTGTTGCTCGTGAAGCTGGCGCTAGATCTAAGGTTGCTATCTATAGCGAAGCTGAGAATGTCGATCCAGTTGGTTCTTGTGTTGGTCAACGTGGCGCACGTATCCAAACTATCATTAGTGAGTTAGGTGGCGAAAAAGTTGATATAATAGAATACAGTGATGATCCAGCTAAATTTATTGCCAATTCTTTAGCTCCGGCTAAAACAATTAGCATTAGTTTAAATGAAGAAGATCATCGCGCTACCGTTAAGGTTAGCTCTGATAAGTTATCTTTAGCTATTGGTAAGAGCGGACAGAACGTGCGTTTAGCTGCTCACTTGACTGGTTGGAAAATTGATATTATTGAAGCCACTGAAGACGGTGAAAAGAAAGTAGCCGATAGCGACGCTGGAGTCATTACTCCCGAGGTTTTGGTTGAAGATAAAAAGAAGGAAGAAACAGAAGAATCTAAGAATGAAGGACTAGAAGAAGATAAAGAGGAACAGAAAGAAAAAGAAGATAAGAAGGAGAAAAAAGTAACTAAAACTAAAAAAACTACAAAAAAAGATAGCTCTAAAGAATAATTTAGACCTTCCTTTCCCGCTCAATTGAGCGTAAATTGGAGGGCAATAATATTAATATGATGACTAATCTATTGATTATTGCCAGCGCAGTTGCAGCCATTGTGTATGGCTTGATTGTTGGCATGTTCATTCTCCGTTTGCCAGCGGGTAATGAAAAAATGAAAGAAATTGCTAAGGCAATTCAAACTGGCGCTAATGCTTTTTTAAATCGTCAGTATCGCTCGGTAGCGATGGTGGCGGCGGCCCTCTTCTTAATTATTGGCTTTCTGCCTTCTCTAGGCTGGTTGACTGCCATTGCCTTTTTATTGGGTTCAGTTTTTTCTGCTTTAACCGGCTATATTGGCATGTTTGTTAGTGTTCGTGCCAATGTCCGTACAGCTGAAGCGGCTCGTGGTGGCTTACAGAAAGCTTTAAACGTTGCTGTTCGTGGTGGTAGCGTTACTGGTTTATTAGTGGTTGGCCTGGCCCTACTTGGAACTGCTGGTTTTTATTTTTTAAATCCTGGTAATCTTCATGCTTTGATTGGTTTTGGTTTTGGTGGTTCTCTTATTTCTATTTTTGCTCGTTTAGGCGGAGGTATTTATACTAAAGCTGCTGACGTTGGCGCTGACTTAGTTGGTAAGGTAGAAGCTGATATTCCTGAAGACGATCCTCGTAACCCCGCTGTGATTGCCGATAACGTTGGTGATAATGTGGGCGATTGTGCTGGTATGGCCGCTGATTTATTTGAAACTTATGCAGTTACTTCTATTGCAGCCATGGTCCTGGGTTCGTTATTATATGCTGGCGATGCCAATATTATTATCTACCCCTTAGTTCTAGGCGCCGCCTCGATCATCGCTTCTATTATTGGTATTTTCTTTATTCGTTTAGGTAAAAAGAAAAATATCATGCAAGCTTTGTATAAAGGCTTAGCTGTAGCTGGTGTTTTATCAGCTATCGCTTTTTATCCGATTACTCAAGCTTTTATTAAAGATGCTCACTTAGCTTTAAATATTTATTTTGCTAGTTTGATTGGCTTAGCAGTAACAGCCGCTTTAGTAGTTATTACTGAATACTATACTTCAACTAAGTTTGCTCCAGTTAAGAATATTGCTGAAGCATCAAAGACTGGGCATGGCACTAATGTAATCGCTGGCTTAGCAGTGTCTATGAAATCAACTGCTTTTCCAGTATTAATTATTGTTGCTGCTATTTTAGGTTCATATATGTTAGTTGGTTTATATGGCGTTGCTGTCGCGGCTGTAGCCATGCTTTCTATGGCTGGTATTATTGTGACTATTGATGCTTATGGTCCTATCACTGATAATGCTGGGGGCATTGCGGAAATGGCTGAATTAGGTGAAGATGTACGCAATATTACTGATCCACTTGATGCTGTCGGTAATACCACTAAAGCTGTAACCAAGGGTTATGCCATTGGTTCAGCTGCTTTAGCCGCCTTAGTTTTGTTTGCCGATTTTACTTATAAAATTACTGATTTAGGTGGTAGCGCTCAATTCTTAATCAATAATCCATATGTTTTAGCTGGTTTATTTTTAGGAGGAATGCTTCCTTATTTATTTGGAGCAATGGCAATGAAGGCAGTTGGTCGTGCCGCTGGTTCAGTTGTAGAAGATGTTCGTGCTCAATTTAAGGAGAAAGTAGGTATTATGAATGGCACTGAAAAACCTGATTATGGTCGTACAGTTGATATTGTTACTAAAGCCGCTTTGAAGGAAATGATTGTGCCCGCTTTAATTCCTGTGGCCGCTCCGATAATTGTTGGTTTTGGTTTTAATTTGTTTGGTGCTGGTCATGGCGTTGAAGCTTTGGGAGGCTTATTAGTTGGTTCAATTGTAACCGGTATCTTTGTAGCTATTTCTATGACCTCTGGTGGTGGTGCTTGGGATAATGCTAAGAAATATATTGAAGAGGGTCATTTTGGTGGTAAGGGCTCAGACGCTCATAAAGCGGCTGTTACCGGGGATACCGTTGGTGATCCTTATAAAGATACTGCCGGCCCAGCTATTAATCCAATGATTAAAGTTCTAAATATCGTAGCTCTGTTAATTGTTGGTTTGTTACTCTAACTTCTTATAGTATAAAAAGAGCGCTTGCATTTTTGCGGGCGCTTTTTGTTTTATATTTTCTGATAAACTTCACTATTTTAGCGTATTTTAGCCTAAGGCACAAATTTGCTTTTTCTTTAAAAAATGCTAGAATGTAGAAATAATTGAAAAAATCAGGCGAGCTTACAAGAGCTCGCTTCTAATTGTAAAAGAATATGAAAATTATTAAAAAAGACTTAGAAAAATCACAAGTAGAATTATTAGTAGAGTTAGAATTTAACGAATTTAAGCCATATATTGAAAAAGGAGCTCAGGCTCTTTCAGAAAAGGTTAAAATTGAAGGTTTTCGTGCTGGCAAAGTACCATATGATATTTTAAAGCAAAAAGTTGGTGAAATTAGTATTTTAGAGGAGGCTGCTCATATTGCTATCCGTAAAACTATTGATGATATTTTAAGAAAGGAATTACCAGATAGACAGCCAGTTGGGCAACCGGGTATTGAAATTACCAAATTAGCCCCTGAGAATCCATTAGAGTATAAAGTTACCATTTCTCTTCTTCCCACCATTACTTTAGGAGCCTATAAAGATTTAAAGATTGAGGCAGAAAAACCAGCTGTAGCTGATGAAGACGTTGATAAAACCATTAATGAAATTTTAGAAATGAGAGTCAAGGAAACGGCCAGTACTGAGGGTGCAAAAAAAGGCGATAAAATTGTCTTAAACATTCACTTGAGTTTAGACAAGGTGCAGATTGAAGAAGGCCATGCTCATGACGTTAATGTTATTTTAGGCAAAGAGTATATGGTTCCCGGCTTCGATGAGAAAGTTGAGGGTATGAAAGCTGGCGAAAAAAGAGAATTTAAATTAGCTTACCCAAAAGAACATCATCAGGCTAACTTAGCCGGTAAAATGGTTGAGTTCAATGTTAGCGCCACTAATGTTTTTCACAGAGAATTACCGGAATTAAATGATGAGCTAGCTAAGGAAATGCAATTTAAAGATTTAGCTGATTTAAAAGAGGCAATTAGAAAGAATATTTTAGCTGATCGTGAAAGACAGGCAGATGTTAAGGCTGAGCTTAAAATGCTTGATGCTATTTCCAGTAAGGCTAAATTTGGTGATGTACCGGAAACCTTGCTAGAGAGTGAGTCTGATAACATGATGGCTGAGTTAGAGAGGAATGTTGCTAATCAGGGAGGTAAATTTGAGGATTACTTAAAACATTTACACAAAACTAAGAATGAGCTTCGCGTGGAGATGCTGCCTAATGCGATTAAGCGTATTAAAACAGCTCTAATTATTCGTGAAGTTGGTATTTTAGAAAAAGTAGAAGTAAAAAAGGAAGAGGTAGCAAAAAAGATTGAAGAATTGAAGCAAATGTATGCTGATAAACCCGAGGTCTTAAAACAAGTAGAGTCATCAGAGTATCAACGCTATGTAGAAAATATGATGTTTAACGACCAGGTCGTTGCTCAGTTAAAAAAATGGAATTATGCCGACTCTAGCCAACAATCGAAGAGCTAGTTTTGATTACGACCTATTAGAAAACTATGAGGCCGGCATGGTTTTGTTTGGCCATGAAGCAAAATCAGCTAAGGCTGGTCATGTGAATTTAAGTGGAGCCTATGTTTCAATGCGACCCGGTCCAAATGGTCCAGAGTTATGGCTATTAAATACCCACATCTCTTTATATAAGTTTGCTGGTAAATTAGCTGACTATAATCCTTTACGAGAGCGTAAGCTTTTATTAGCAAAAAAGGACATCGAGCGCTTAGTTATCAAGACTAGGGAAAAAGGCTTGACATTAATTCCCGTCAAAATGTATACTAAACGCAGTTTTGTAAAACTGGAATTTGCTTTAGGACGCGGTAAGAAAAAGTATGATAAGCGCGAGTCAATTAAGCAAAAAGATATTGAACGAGATTTACGAACATTAACAAAGAGACAGGCTTTAAAACGATAGTTGGGGGATGCCGGGTATCGATAGTAAAGACCGTTTTTAGGTATTCAAAACGGGTTTTGGTTATACCGTAAAAATTAACCTAAAATATATTTGCCAAAAATTCTGGCAGAGCGTTTTCTTGGAAAGTTCCAAGTTTCGCTCCTGTTATGGCTTAATTAAAAAATAGCCTTAGCCATCGGACCGGTGCTGCTTCAGCGCCACCACCCGGTGTTATATATCGAAGCTTTGAAAATTGCGGTCCCTTCCTGTAATTTTCGAGACAACGAAGGGTGGTTGATGTTTCTTTTGTTTGATTTTTGATGACATCAACGACAATTACAAATCAAACTACTTTTGTAAAATTATCTAGAAACTCTTATTAGACATGGGTTCAACTCCCATCATCTCCACAGAGTATAAGCCGCGGTGGCGGAACTGGTAGACGCGCTGGACTTAAAATCCAGTTGTAGAGATACAGTGCGGGTTCGATTCCCGCCCGCGGCACGTAGTGTTTATGTGTCAAATTTTGCCTAATAAGGCAGCTTGCCGAGAAGAAAAATATTTGCTATAAAAGTTATAGCTTATGCGGGTATCGTATAGTGGCTATTATGCAACCTTGCCATGGTTGAGAGAGGGGTTCGATTCCCCTTACCCGCTCATATATAAAGAAAGTCCCATTAGGGATTTTTTTTGTTTGTGGGGAGATTATTCTTAAAGTTTTTTTAATTTATATTTTAGCTGCTCTAGTACAAGAAATTGTTTGTATACAAAAAATTGAAATATCCTCTATTTAGAGCTATTATATTGATATATGATTGATTTAAAAAAGCTACAAAAAGATGTTTATCAGAATAAAGTTGATAAGAAATTTAATATTAGCGATATAGCCAAGGATTTCTGTCTTGCTCATGAAGAATTATCGGAAGCCTATCGTGCCTATTATCGAAAATTACCTGATTTAGGAGAAGAATTAGCAGATGTATTAATTTATCTTTTAGGAATAGCTGAAATGACAAGCGTTGATTTAGAAAAAGAGCTAGTGTTAAAAATAGAGAAAAATAAGAAACGAGTATATCAACAGATTAATGGTATAAACGTACGCACTAAAGAATAGAAAACTTGACTTTAATTTGTAATAATTCAATTTTAAGGCTTGTATATTGCTCAAAAATAAATTTTAATTTAGAGGCATTAAATTAAGAGAATATTGTTTATTTATTTGACTTTTCTCTAATTTTACGCTATAAAGCTATAAAGAGAGCTTAATAAATTAATTTTAATTATATGAGCTTTGAAAAAATGGATATACCGACCTCTCCTGATAATTATGATATGGAACATAAAGATAAAGGCAGCGATGAGGATGAACATACAGAAATCGATCTATTATTTGAGGATGTGACTGGCAAAAAAATTGAGGAGGCTCCTGATGAAAATGCTGAACAAGATATATACGAATTTGTAGATAATGGCGAAAAAATTGAAAGTGGACCCGAATTAGATAAGTTTGGCTTTGTGCAAGTTTTAGAAGATTATTTTGAAAAGGTAAATGATAATAAAAAGGAGGAATTTCTCAAACGAACCAATGAATTTTTAACTGAATATCGAAAAATTTTAGATAATGCCAAAGATGAAAAATCAGCTTTAAAAGATGCCAGCAATGCCTTTTATAAAATTATTGGCAAAGAAATTACTGGTTACGATGAAAATGGTAAGATTTTTTTTGATTTAGAAAGAGCTAGGCTTATTCGTGTGAGAAATAAGAAAGCTCCGATTGATGCCATTAGAGTTAAATATGATAAAAATGGTCGCCCACAAGACCCTAGTAAAGCCTCAACCTTTAAAATGGCTAAGTAAATTAGGTAAAAAAATTCAAGCTAGGACTTAAAATGACCTGGTTTTGCTAATATAAATAATTAAATTCAGATAGCATGCGTATAAAATTCCATCGCGTTGAACAGAAGGAAAAGAAATTTTTCAAATCAAACCGACAAATCAAATCGGAGCAGGTTTTTTTAATTGATGAGACTGGAGAAAATGTTGGCATCGTTAATACCGATGAAGCGATAACCATGGCTAAAGATCTAGATCTAGATTTAGTCGAGGTAAACCCTAAGGCTCAGCCACCAGTAGCCAAGATTGTTGATTTAGGTCAGTTAAAATATGAACATGAGAAGAAGCTTCACCGTCAAAAAGTGATGCAGAAAAAAATAGACACTAAGGTTATTCGTTTATCTTTTCGTATTAGTGAACATGATTTTAATTTTCGCTATGTTCAGGCAGAAAAGTTTTTAGCCAAAGAGAATAAATTAAAGATCGAACTTATTTTACGTGGTCGAGAGCGTCAGTATCCCCAAAAGGCCCGTGAACTTATTGATAGATTTATTGCCAAACTTCGTCAAAATAAAGATCTAAATATTGAAATTGAACAAGGCTTGACAAATCAAGGTGGAAGATTTACTATATTGTTGATAAACAAGAAATAAACATCTTTTTATCATCCAGGTGATTTCGCCTGTTTTTTTATCAAATTTATGCCGAAAATAAAGACTCACAAGGCAACGGTGAAACGTTTCCGATTAACAGCTAGTTCTAAATTAAAGAAAAGAAAGGCTGGACAAGACCACTTTAATTCCCGGGAATCCGGTAACACTAAGCGGGCTAAGCGTTTAGATATTAACGCTGACGCAACTTTAGTGAAAACTATTAAAACTTTAACCCCGTATCGATAGGATGCGGCTTTAAGCTATTCGTATATGCCAAGAGTAAAAAGAGGAACCACTCATGTAAAAAAACGCCGAAAACTGTTACAGCAGGTTAAGGGTTATAAATGGGGCCGAAAAAATTTAATTAAATTAGCTACCACCGCTCAAACTAAGGCTGGTGCTCATGCTTATCGTGATCGTCGTAAAAAGAAACGCGATATGCGTGCTTTGTGGCAGATTAAAATTAATGCTTTTGTGCGTGAATACGGCTGGTCATATTCCAGATTCATAGGCGCTTTAAAAGCTGCAAATATCGTTATTGATCGTAAGATTTTAGCAGATTTAGCTGTTAATAATAAAAAGGTATTAGCAGAAATAGTCGGAGGACTTAAGAAATAATATATGTCTTGGTTACAAATAGCTCAAATAGTAATCTCTATTCTTCTTATTATAGTGATCTTGCTTCAGAGTCGGGGCACTGGCCTTGGTAGTGCTTTTGGTGGCACCGGTGGTGTTTATTTGACGAAGCGCGGTCTGGAAAAGAAATTATTCACTGCTACTATTGTATTAGCAGTGCTCTTCTTTGGTTTATCATTAGCAGGTTTGTTAATTTAAGCCGATTCCTCTCGTTTCGTTTTTAACTTGTGGATTTATCGCTTCAAAAAATTAAATTGTTTTTTAAAGAGAAAAAAAAGATATTTTCTCCATTTTTTGTTTGGTTTAACAAGTTGGGCTTAATTAGTAGAGGCGGTAAGGCGCAATATTCACATTTACAGGCTGATAAGAATCTAGTTTACTCTTTAGCTCATAGCAAAATACCACGTCAAAATCAACTAAAACATATTGCTCGTTTTTTAAACCCTAAAGAAAAATTATTTTTAAAAATTGCAATTCTAGCTTTATTATTAAGCATTGGTTATCTTGTTTATAATTTTTATGAGCAACATTTAATACAAATACCTAAAGTTGGAGGAACTTATATTGAAGGGGTTGTTGGCTATCCACAAACAATTAATCCACTCTATTCCACTAGTCGAGATGTCGATGCCGATTTAGCTCGTTTAATTTATTCCAGTCTTTTTAATTATGATGAGACCGGACGTTTATTGCCTGATTTAGCTGAGTCTTGGCGCATAGAAAATGATAATAAAGATTACATTATTACTTTGAAAAATAATGTGCAGTGGCATGGCGGAGGCGTTTTAAATGCCGATGATGTAATTTTCACTTTTAATTTAATTAAATTGCCAGAATACAGATCTCCATTACGCGCGACACTTGAGGGCGTTGAAATAAGCAGGGTTGATGATCTAACTGTTAAGATTACTTTAAAAGAAGCTTATGCTGACTTTTTTAGCTTATTAACTTTTGGTATTATGCCAAAAAGTGCTTGGGAATCAATTAGTTCGGACGCGGTAACTTTATCAGAATTGAATTTAAAACCAATTGGAACCGGCCCTTACATGTGGGACTCCCTAATTAAAAATAAAGGAGGAGAATTAAAGGAATATAATCTCTTGGCTAACCCAGATTATTACGGGGCTAAACCTTATATTAAAGAGGTTATTTTTAAATTTTTCCCTAATTATAATGAACTTCTAAGAGCCCTCAATGCTAATAGTGTTGAAGGTGCTAGTTATGTTCCTGATGATTTGCAAAATGATCTATTAGCTAAACATTCTTTAGCTATTCATAATTTACTTTTACCTCAGATTAATGCCATCTTTTTTAATACAGCTAATAATAAACTTTTAGCTGATTTAAAATTAAGACAGGCTTTGGCTTATGCCATTGATTATGACTTTTTAATATCTAATGTTTTGAATGGAGAAGTAAAGCGAGCCAATGGTCCGATTTTAGCAACTGATTTCATTTATAATCCAAATGAATTGCAACATAATTTTGATCGCTCTAAAGCCGAACAATTATTAGCTGAGGCTAATTATGAGTTAGTCGAAATAAATGACCAAATCTTAGCTGGCGTTGATTTTAATGATCAGCAAAAATCAATTATTAATTATGCTAGCTCAACTAAGATTGAGGCCAAGGGGTTATGGCGTGTTATCAAAACAGGTACAGCCTATCAGCCGATAGTTATTAAATTATCAGTTCCTGATAATGGTCGCTTTGATGTTGCCGAGAGCATCAAAAAAGACTGGGAGCTCTTGGGTATTCACGTAGAGATTGTAAAAATAAGTAGTAGCTCCTTAAATTCTGAATTAATTGTCAATCATAATTTTGAAGCTTTCTTATATGGACAAGTGGTTGGCCTTGATCCAGATGTAATCTCTTTTTGGCACTCTTCTAAAATTAGTGGACAAGGTTTAAATCTTTCCAGTTTCAACAACAGCGAAGTCGACACTCTTTTATCGGAGGCTAGACAAGCAGCTGATAATTTTGATTTACGCTTTGAAAAATATAAAAAATTTCAAGAGATTATTAGCACCAACGTTCCCGCAATTTTTTTATACACGCCCAGTTACACTTATGTGCAGACCAAACGAGTCCGTGGTTTTAATGGTAGCGCCATTAACAATCCTAGTGATCGTTTAGCTGGTATCAGTAACTGGTATTTAAAAACAAGTAAGCATTTAGGCTGGTAAGGTCTAAATTTAATAAATTCTCATTATAATAAATAAACATGAATTGAAAATACCGCATGCATTTTTGGCATCGGCGCTCTATTTGTGTTTACTAAACACATGATTACTCGTTATAAGCCTGGCATGAACGCCAGCAAAAAAAGCAGCGCCCCAGGTGGTGCTGTACAAAAAACTAAAACGCCGCAGCGCGCTAGTTTTAACAATCCCAAAACAACTCTTTACAAACAAAATGATAACGGCGACTACGTTAAAGTTATTGTTTTAGGTGGCTTAGAAGAAGTTGGTCGCAACATGACCTTAATTGAATGTAATAAAGAAATTATTATCATTGATATGGGCCTTCAATTTCCGGAAGAAGATATGCCGGGGATTGATTATATTATTCCTAACATTTCTTATTTAAGAGATAAAACAGATTGGATTAAAGGCGTTATTATTACCCATGGTCATTACGATCATATTGGTGGTATCCCTCATATTATGGGGGAGATTGGTAATCCACCAATGTTTATGGGAGCCTTAACTGCGGGTTTAGTTCAAAAACGTCATCAAGAATATAAAAATGCACCGCAGTTAAAAATAAAATTGATTAATGAAGGGCTTAATCTTAAATTAGGGGCTTCTTTTAATTTAGAGTTTACTCGCGTTAATCATTCTATTCCTGATTGTTTTGCGGTTATAGCTAGCACGCCTTTAGGTAAGATTATGCACACCGGTGATTTCAAGATTGACTTTACCCCTGTGAATGATAAGCCAGCGGACTTGCAGCGTTTAGCCCAGATTGGCAATAGTGGTATTATGATGTTAATGTCTGATTCCACTGACGCTACTCATCCTGGTTATCAGGTTTCCGAATCAGCTATTGGTGAAGAGATGGGTAGAATTTTTGAGAAGATTGAGGGCCGTATCATTATTGGTACTTTTGCATCCCAAATTAGTCGTGTTCAGAAAATATTAGAATTAGCACAGCGTTTTGGCAGGAGGGTAAGTTTACAGGGGCGTAGCATGAATTCTAATGTTGAAATTGCTCATGAAATCGGTTATCTAAAATTTGACCCTAAAATAATTATTAACGACAATGAATTAAATAGTATTCCTGATAATAAAGTGTTAATTATTGGCACTGGCGCTCAAGGAGAGTCAAATGCTTTTTTAAGTAGAGTGGTTAATGGTGAACATCGTAGTGTTCATATCAAGCAAGGTGATACCGTTCTTTTCTCATCTTCAGTTATCCCTGGTAATGAAAGATCAATTCAGAATTTAATGGACATGGTGGTTAGGCAGGGTGCTCATATTATTCATTATCGAATGTTGGATATTCATGCTGGTGGTCACGCTAAAGCAGAGGATTTAAAGTTAATGATGCGTTTAATTAAACCAGAATATTTCATGCCAATTGAAGCTAATCATTATATGTTACGAGCTCACGCTGAATTAGCCGAGCAAGTTGGTATTGCTAAAGAAAATATTTTTGTAGCTGATAATGGCCAGGCGGTATTATTTCAAAAAAATAATAATGGCAAAAGTATTGGTTCTTTAACTAAGGAAAAGGTTCCCTCCGATTATGTTATGGTTGACGGCTTAGGAGTCGGTGATGTGTCCGAGGTTGTTTTACGTGATCGCTTAATGATGGCTGGTGATGGCATGATTGTTATCATTGCCACCATCGATGCTAAAACGGGAAATATTATTGGTAATCCTGATATTATTTCTCGCGGTTTTATTTACATGAAGGAGAGTAGAGATTTAATTGAAAAAACACGTATGCGTGTTAAAAATATTGTTAAGGATAAGAATCCGATGACTCCAGCTGATGATGATTTTATCAAAAATAAAATTAGAAATGATGTTGGTCAATTCCTATTTACTCAAACTAAGCGTCGACCGATGGTTTTGCCGGTGGTGATTAAAGTTTAGTAGCGAATCGAGAATATTTCATGAAAAAGTCAGGACTAATTAGTCTTGACTTTTTTGCTTTATTATAATAGTATTAATTTACAAATAAATAATCACCTTTTATAAGTCTTTGGGATTTGATAGTAAAATAGCTATATTTTACTTGAGGTGGCCTGAAGGCTCTTCCGCAAGGAGGGGTTAAGGATTATTTTTTATTGCCTTAAATAAATTTTATTTATTTAAAGTAAGTTAAATTTTATGTTAGAAGAAAAGACAAGTGTATTTGCTGATTTATTAGAAAAAGATGGTGTTAATATCCCCCAAGTTGGTGATATTATTAAAGGCACCGTCGTTACCGCTTCAAAGTCAGAGGTAGTTTTAGATATTGATGGTGTTTTAATGGGTGTAGTTCGTGGCCCTGAGCTGTACGCTGAGGTTGATGAATATGCTAATTTAAAGCCCGGTGATCAAGCCGAGGCGGCTGTTTTAGAAACAGAGAACGAGGGCGGTCACATTGAGTTATCTTTCCGTCAGGTTGGGCAAGAGAAAGCTTGGGAGGCTTTGCGAGAAGCTTTCAAAGAAAAAGAAACTGTTAAAATTAGAATTATTGACGCGAATAAAGGTGGCTTATTAGCCCGTTATTGTCAGATTAATGGTTTTTTACCCGTGTCTCAATTAGCTCCTGAAAATTATCCACGTATTAGCGGTGGTGATAAGAGCAAAATTTTAGAAAAATTAAAATCTTTTGTGGGTCGTGATTTTGAAGTTTCAGTTATTACTTTAAATGAAGATGAAAATAAAATTATTTTTAGCGAGAAGGATGTTTGGAATAAGAAACAGAAGCCAGCTCTAGATCGTTATAATGTGGGCATGGTGGTTGATGGAAGAATTACCGCTATTACTAATTTTGGTGTTTTCTTAAATTTTGACGATGGCATGGAAGGTTTAATCCATATTTCTGAAATCGCTTGGCAGCGTATTGATTCACCAAACGAATTATTTAAGGTTGGCGATCATATCAAAGCAGAAATTGTGAGCATCGATGGTAGTAAGATTTTTTTAAGCTCTAAGAAATTACAGGAGGATCCTTGGCAGGAAGCTAGCGCTAAATACAGTGTTGGACAAACTGTTTCCGGTACAGTTGTAAAATTAAATCCTTTTGGTTTATTTGTTAAGCTTGATGAGGAAATTCATGGCTTAGCTCATATCAGCCAATTAAATTTAGCTGGTAAAGAGAAATTGAGTGATTTATTTAAATCTGGTGAAGTTCGTGACTTTGAAATCGTTAGCATTTCCCCATCCGAACATCGTTTAGGTTTAAAGTTAGCTGATGATAAAAAGGAAGCTAAGAAAAAAGGGAGTAAAACTAAAAAGGATGATATCACCGAAGAGGTTAAGGTTGAAGTAACTGAAGACAAAAAACAGAAAGAAGAGAAAGCTGAAAAAAAGGTAGTTGAGGTTAAAGATAAAAAGAAGGAAGAAAAGGCAGCTGAATAATTATTGCTTATTGAATAATACTTAGTAAAAATACTCCCTGTATGATAGGGAGTATTTTTATTCTCTACAAATTTTGATGATTGCCAAACCAACTTATATCTTATATAATAAAAAAACAATAATTAGATAAAAATTAGCTTATTTTAGAAAAATATGAAAAAATTAATACGCAATTTCCTGGTATTCTTTTTAGTTTTTATTGCCATTGCCGCTTTATTTAGCAGTTTTTCACAGGCTGATGAGGTAAAAACGGTTGGTATTGAAACAATGGTGCAGGAATTGAATGATAGTCAAATAAAGTCACTGGTTGTAACTGGTAATGAAATACAAGTAGAGCTTAATGATGGTTCGAAGCAGTTAGTCCAAAAAGAAAGTGGTGAAAGTTTATCTGCTTTATTAAATAATTTTTCTGTTGATCCAGAAAAATTAAAAACGGTCACGGTGAATGTTAAAGAGCCTTCTGGTTGGAATTATTGGCTCGGAGTAATTCTGCCTTTCGCCTTGCCTTTAATTTTAGTTGGTTTCTTTTTATTCTTTATGATGCGTGGCGCTAAAGGCATGAATTCAAGTGCTATGAGTTTTGGACAGTCTAACGCTAAGGATTTTAATTTAGATAATAAAGAAAGAGTTACTTTTAAAGACGTGGCCGGGGCAAAGGAGGCTAAAGAAGAATTGGGTGAAGTGGTTGAGTTTCTAAGGTATCCTAAAAAGTTTCAAGATTTAGGAGCGCGTATTCCTCGTGGCGTTTTATTACTTGGTGCTCCTGGTACCGGTAAGACATTATTAGCGAGAGCAGTCGCGGGCGAAGCTAAAGTTCCTTTTTTCCACATGTCTGGCTCTGAATTTGTAGAGATGTTTGTTGGTGTTGGCGCCTCTCGTGTGCGCTCTCTATTTCAAAAGGCTAAGAAGCAGGCCCCTTGTTTAATATTTATTGATGAGATTGACGCGGTCGGACGTCGTCGTGGCTCTGGTATGGGAGGTTCACATGATGAAAGAGAACAGACCTTAAATCAAATATTAGTGGAGATGGATGGATTTGAGATTACTCAAAATGTGATTATTATTGCTGCTACTAATAGACCAGATGTACTTGACCCCGCTCTACTCAGGCCGGGTCGCTTTGATCGTCAGGTAGTTATTGATCGCCCTGACTTAAAAGATCGGGAAGAAATTTTAAAAGTACATGTAAAGAAGAAACCTTTAGATAAAGAGGTGGATTTAAAAAGAATTGCCGAGAGAACTCCTGGTTTTTCCGGAGCTGATTTAGCTAACTTATTAAATGAGGCCGCCATTTTAACTGCTCGTGAAGACAAGAAGAGTATTGGTATGGCCGAATTATTTTCTGCTATTGAAAAAGTAATGATTGGGCCAGAGAGAAAGAGTCGTATTATTAATGATAAGGAAAAGAAGATTACCGCTTATCATGAAGCGGGACACGCTCTGGTTGCTTATTTTTTGCCAAATAGTGATCCGGTACAAAAGGTTTCTATTATTGCTCGTGGTCAAGCCGGAGGCTATACCTTAAAGGTGCCGACTGAAGATCGTTATTTCCACTCTAAATCAGATTTCTTAGATGAAATCGCTGTCCTCTTGGCGGGTCATTTAGTGGAAAAAGAAATATTTGGAGAAGTTACAACTGGAGCTACTTCTGATTTGAGAAGGGCAACTGCAGTAGCACGCAGCTTAGTCACCGATTATGGCATGAGTGATACTCTTGGTCCGCGAACTTTTGGACAAAAGGAAGAAATGATATTTTTGGGGCGTGAAATTCACGAACAACGCGATTATAGCGAAAAGATGGCCGAGCAGATTGATGCTGAAATTGCCGCCTTTATTGCGGAGGCTAAAGTAACGGCTGACCGAATATTAAAAGAAAATCGTCAGAAATTAGATATTGTTGCCGAAGCCTTATTAAAGCAGGAGACCTTAGAAAAAGAAGAGTTTGAGGCTTTGCTGGCTTAAAGCATAATTAATTGAAGTTTATTTACAGGCCAAAAGTTTGACTAATATTATTTTTTGGCTATACTAAAAATAGATATAAATAATTAGAGCAGTTTATTAAATGCTCTATTTGCATACTTAATTCAATAATATGGCTAATCCTAAAAAAAGGAAATCTAGAAGTGCGGTTAGAACTAATAGGGCTCATTTAGCGCTAGAAGAAGTAACCTTAAATAAATGCCCACAATGTGGTAAGGCTGTTAAGCCTCACACCGCTTGTGCTTTTTGTGGCACTTATCGTGGTCGTCAAGTTCTTAAAGTTAAGGCTGTCGCCCCTGTTAAGACTAAGAAATAAAAGTTATGTCCAATCGTCATTTAGCGAGGACAATTGCTTTACAAACCTTATTCGCCTGGGACTTTAATGGCAAAAATAGCAAAAATACAGAATCAATTATTAAGGATAATTTTGAAAACTTTGCCCCTAGTTTTGATGATGGTGGTTTTGTGAAAAATTTAGTTAAAGGAGTTGCCGATCACTTAGAGGAAATCGACAAGTCCATTGTTCGCTATGCGACAGAATGGCCTTTGGATCAAATAACAACCATTGATAGAAATATATTACGTTTAGGTATTTTTGAATTGGTTTATACGGAAATTCCGCCTCGAGTGGCAATCAATGAGGCTATTGAAGTAGCTAAAAGTTTTGGCGGTGACGCTTCGGGCAAGTTTATCAATGGTGTATTAGGGGCAATTTATAACGATTGGCCGGATGAAGAAAAGCAAAAGCGTGATAATCATTGGGATAAGGAAAAAGATAATTCAGAGGAAGGTTTGGACGCTAAAGTTAAAACTAAAAAAGTTGACACAGAGACCATTATTTCTGAGGCCGATAGCTTAAGTGGTGATTAGTAATGAAATAGCTTTTATCATAAATGCCCGCGTTTTCGCGGGCTTTATTTAACTGTTGTGTAACGACATGGTGGCAACTAAATACAGCCGTCACGATATCGTTTCGGAACTAAAAAATATATGCCGGAACTAGGTAAATTAGAAAAAACTCTAGGTTTCAAATTTAATAATGTTAATGTTTTACGACAAGCAATGGTCCACCGCTCTTATTTAAATGAGCACCCCGAATTTGCGAGCGGACACAATGAACGTTTAGAATTTTTAGGAGATGCTGTTTTAGAGATTGTGGTAACTGAATACCTTTATTTGAATTATCCGGAAACACCGGAGGGTGATTTAACTAACTGGCGGGCTTCTTTAGTTAACTCGAAGATGCTTTATGTTATCGCTACTGAATTGAATCTGGAAAATTATTTGTATTTATCTCGAGGAGAGGCTAAAGATAAGAATAAAAAATCACGTCAGTATATTTTAGCTAATGCGGTTGAGTCTTTAATTGGTGCCATTTATCTTGATCAGGGATTACAAAAAGCGAAAGAATTAGTCCTCTCAAAAATTGTCGTTAAGCTTCCAGAGATACTAAAAACTCAATCTTATCTTGATCCTAAATCACGTTTTCAAGAACAATCTCAAGATAAGCGTGGCGTTACGCCTCACTATGATATTATTTCTGAGGAAGGGCCTGATCATGCTAAAACTTTTAATGTAGGCTTGTATCTTGAGGATAAATTAATTACTACCGGACAAGGCTTATCCAAACAAGAGGCACAGGTTGATGCCGCCGCCAAAGGGCTAAAGTTACTTGATTGGTAATATTTATTTTTTTAAAGGCCGAGTTTAATTAGGTGATAAAAATTAAAATCATATGGATATTAAACAACTATTAAGTGCTACCGCTCAGCAAAAAGGTTCTGATTTGCATTTAGTTTTTAACGTGCCGCCTAAAATAAGAAAGGATGGTGATTTGAAGTTTTTATCAAGTGGTATGGACGAGAAGAATTTAGCTCCTTTATCGGATAAAGACTTAATATTGGCCGCAAAGTCTTTGTTAAATGAAAAAGAGTTTGCCATCTTAGAGTCGAAGAGAGATTTAGATGTAGCCAAAACAGTTAACCCTTATCGCTTTCGTATGAATTTTTCTTATGATCGTGGTCATCTCAAAATTGTAGCTAGAGTGATTGATGAGCATAAGCCAACCTTAGATGAATTAGGTATGCCCGAGGCAGTACGGCATCTTTTAGATTTACCTCAAGGTTTGGTTTTAATTACTGGCCCCACTGGCTGTGGTAAGTCGACCACTTTAGCAGCTATGGTTAATTATTTAAATACCGAGCGTAATTGCCATATCATTACTTTAGAAGATCCGATTGAATACGTATTTACTTCCGAAACTAGCTTGGTCTCACAAAGAGAGCTTGGTAGCGATATGCTATCTTTTACCGCCGGCCTAAATCATGCCTTAAGACAGGATCCGGATGTTATTATGGTTGGTGAAATGCGTGACTTAGAAACTATTTCCACTGCCGTGACTTTAGCGGAGACAGGGCATTTAGTTTTAGCAACTTTGCATACTTATAATGCCGCTCAAACAATTGACCGTATTATTGATATTTTTCCTTCCCATCAACAAAATCAAATTAGATCGCAGTTATCTATGACTTTAGCGGCTGTCGTGTCACAACGACTATTGCCACGTCGTAGTGGAGGCAGAATTGCTGCTAGAGAAATCATGATTCGTAATAGCGCTATTGCTAATTTAATTAGAGAAAATAAGGTTGCCCAAATTAAAACAGTCATTGAAACCAGTAGTAATATTGGCATGACCACCATGGACCATCACTTAAAGGAGCTATATCAGGCTGGAGAAATAGAAAGAGAGGACGCTTTAAATTATATGGAAGAAAATGCCTTTTTAGACTCCTAAATTTTATTTTTCCCCAGTTTATCAACCGTATTGGCTGAATGGGATGAATCTCTTGTAAATTAACGGAATAAGCCCTTTTTAAGGGACTTGACATTATTTTTAAAACCTTTATAATTGATAACAGTTTTTATAAATGGCCTATGAGTATTTATTTGAGTTCTAAATTTAAGCGGTTGTGAAATAATTTGCTTTTTTTGCATTTATTTTTGAACCGCGGTTACCGCGGTTTTTTGAACCTCAAATACATCTTTATCAATTAAATATTTGATTGTTTCTATCAGTTCGCTGGTGGGAACAAAGCAGTATTTAATAGAACTTTAATAGTTAAATATATTTTTGTCGCTTTTTTCAGGAAAAAGCGGACTGTTTACCGCCGGTTTATTTTGCAATTTCCGGGCGGAAACAAAAAAAATCGCGTTCGCGAAGGAACGCGTCCACTTTTGAAAACAAAAGTGTGGGAAAATCTCGTAAAGAGTGTATGGCGGATGCCTAGACATAAGAAAACGATGAAGGACGTAGCAGCCTGCGATAAGCTGCGGTGAGGTGGCAAGCAACCTTTGACCCGCAGATGTCCGAATGGGGAAACCCACCGCGTTGATAACGTGGTAACCGCAACCGTTTGGTGGCGGTGGAAGACCCGGCGAACTGAAACATCTTAGTAGCCGGAGGAAAAGAGAACAAAAGTTATTCCCCAAGTAGTGGCGAGCGAACGGGGAGGAGCCTAAACCTGCCGAACTGCAGTTTTAATCTAGTTTACTAGAGAGAAACCTGAAGGTGCTGGAGCCATATGTTCCGCAGGGGTTGCAAGACAACGTTTCTACTATCTAGTTCAGTAGAGCAGAGTCATAAAAAATAATTCTTAACAGAAGCGAGCTGGAAAGCTCCACCAGAGAGGGTGATAGTCCCGTAAGTGAAAAGAAATATTTCTCTGTCGCGTTTGTTCTTAAGTAGTGCGGGACTCGTGAAATCCCGTATGAATCCGGGTCGACTATGACCCAAGGCTAAATATTTCTTATGATCGATAGTGAACCAGTACCGTGAGGGAAAGGTGAAAAGCATCCCGA
>JAQUAK010000003.1 GCA_028687275.1 Patescibacteria group bacterium
AGCATCGGTAGCGGTGCCAGTGAAAGTTGGAGTGGCATCACTAGTTGGGTCAGGAGTGAGAGGAGTGATAGTGATGGTAGGAGCGGTGGTATCCCAAGTGAAAGTCACATCTCTAGTTGAAATATTGCCAACATTATCAGTCACTGTTAAGCGAGCAGAATAACTACCATTAACATTGGCAGACAAAGTTGGATTAGCAGCGCTAGAGGAAGGTAAAAAAGAGATAGTACCAGGTCCAGAAATTTTAGACCAGGCATAAGAAGCGATGCCAGAATAAGAATCAACCGCAGAGGCTCCGGTGGCAGTTGGAGCGTTAATAGCGCCAAGATTTGGATTAGTAATCGTAATAACAGGGCCATTATTATCCACCACAAAATTGTTATTGGATATATCACTAGTACTATTTCCGGCTAAGTCGGTGGCTGTCACACGCACTAAACCAGTAGTAGTTTCTGGCCCACTAACCGTCCAAGTATAAGAGCCTGAATTAGAGGTAGTAGTAATATTGCTCCAAGAAGAACCATTGTTATTAGAATAATCTAAAACAATATTACTAGAATTTAAATAAGTATCTGAAGCTGACCAGGTAATATTATAACTTGCCCCTCCCTTAAGTTTAATCCCTGCAGCGCTAGGATTAATAACGGCAGCAGCTGGGGCAGTAGAATCAACTATAAATAAACCGGAATTAACAGTTCTATAATTAGAGTCATTATCATAAGCGGTCACACGAATATAATTCTGGGCTGTATTATTAAGAGGGACAGACCATGAATAAGTTAAAGTAGTAGATGCGATATTATCCTGTACTAAAGACCAAGAAGAGCCATTATTGCTAGAATACTCAATTTTATAATGATTTAAATCGGAGTCGCCAGGATTAGTCCAAGTAATATTACTAGGACTACCTCCCTTTAAATAAGATCCGACCGTAGGAGCTGTAACAGAAAAATTGCCAGGAGTACCATCCCAAGTAAAACTAACATCGCTTGTTGCTACGTTACCGGCATTATCGGTTACTGTTAAGCGAGCAACATAAGCCCCGGAAATGGAGCCCGCTAAGGTTGGATTAGCCATACCAGCAGAAGGTGAAAAAGTAATGGCGCCAGGTCCAGAAATTTGAGACCAGGCATAAGAAGCGACGCCAGATAAATTATCGACAGCGGAAGCCCCTGAAACGGTTGGGGTTTTGATAGAACCAAGATTTGGATTAGTAATCGTAATAACAGGAGCTAAAGAATCAATTATAAAAGGATTATCAGACTCATCATAAGCTATATTGTCTGCCAAATCAGTAGCAGTTATAGATACTTTAGCCGAAGATGTATTAAGAGATGGGACCCTCCAAACATACGGACCCTCCGCTGGCAGATTACTAGTTAATAAAATACATTCTTGATCAATGCAATAAGTTAAATCAATCGGCAAAGGTTTTAAATTAATATCAGTCGGAGTAGTCCAATCTATATTATAATCACTGCCGCCCTTTAAATATAAAGGGGTAGCGCTAGGATAAGTTAAAGTTAAGCCAGCCGGAGCGGTAGAGTCTATAGTAAAGCCACCAGAAATAGCCGCCGTAGAGTTAGTATCATTATCATAAGCAGTCACTCTAATAAAATTACTAACAGTGTTAACATTGGGCGGAGTCCAAGTATAAGTATTGGAAGTAGAGGCGACGCTATTATTAATTAATACCCAACTATTCCCCTCGTTAATAGAATATTCTAATTTAAAATGATTTAAATCACCGCCACTTGGAGTCGTCCAAGTAATACTGGTAGCCTCGCCACCAGCCAAATAGTCACCGGAATCAGGTGTAGTCACTGAAAACATGCCAGGATTTCCATTCCAAGAAAAAGTAACTGAATCAAAGGCAGAATTACCAGCCTGATCAGTAACCGTTAACCTAGCGGTATAACTACCAGTTACCGTCCCAGATAAATATGGATTAAGTATGCTCGCGTTAGAAGCAATAAGCGTTCCTCCCGAAGGACCAGACAATAAACTCCAAGCATATGTAAGGGCTATAGAAGCACTGATATTATCAGAGGCAGAGGCGCCGGGCCTAGTAGGAGTAGAGATAATACCAAGTGTACCAGCGTCTACTGTTGGCGCTTGATTGTCTAAAGCAAAAGCATTGTTTGAGGAATCACTAACCATATTACCAGCTAAATCGGTGGCAATAACCGCCACTTTAACAGTGGCACTACTAACGTTAGGTGGCCTCCAAGTAGTAGACGTGGCTGTTGCCGGCAAGGTAGCAATAGTTACGCCATCTAAGAAAGTTCCCGACAAAGAATAGACAACACTAATTGGAGTGGGGCCAAAGTTGGTATCACTAGAGGCTGTCCAAGTAATTAACACAGTATTACTGGGCCTTAAATAAATACCAGCTGCGCTAGGATAAGTAACGGTTGGAGTTGTCGGCGGAGTGCCATCAACCACTACTGATGAAGTATTTAAATCACCTGCATCTGGAACGTTAACGGCTAAGTCATAGATGCCATCAGCAACATTGCCAACATTATAATTATCACTATAGCCATTACTGCCAGACATGAAAGTACGGTTAAATTCTTGGAAGGAATAGCCCATCGCACTCTGAGATAAGTACATATTGTAGAAACCACTAAACCCAGGCGGATCAGCCGTCACATAATATAAAACTGGAATAGTGGTATTAGGCTTAGCATATGCCGGGACAAGAAAATTGGGGGACTGAATCGTAACACTCGTGGCTGCAGCTTGCGCTTGATTCAAGGCTAAGAAAAATCCCGAAAAAAGTAGCAAAGCTACTAAAATTAAACGCTGATTAAACAAATTTTTTATATTGTTCATAAACAAAAAAATCTTTATAAAGATTTTAAACAAATTTAATAAATAGACACTTATAATATAACATAAAATAAAAAAAATTGAAATATTTACTAAATAAATATTGACAAGCAAATGTTGATATATTATTATGTAATTTAGCAGTCTAAAGTTATGAGTGCTAAGAATTAAATAATCTAAAATTTATCATATGTTTAATAAATTCACAGAAAAATCACAAGAAGTGATAATTAACGCTCAAGCAATAGCGGCTAATTTTGGTCAACCTAATATTGAGGCTTTACATATATTCCTCTCTCTCTTACAACAGTCCGATGGTTTAGTTAAACCAATTTTAGAAAAAATGAAAGTTGACCCTGATATGCTAGAAGATTTTACCATTAATGAAGTTAAAAAATTACCAAAAAGCAAAGTTGATTTACAAAATGGTCCCATCCAAGCTGTCTCTGGCACCAATGAAACTGCTTTAATTTTAGAAAGAGCGAAGAAAGAGGCTGACGGTATGGATGATGAATTCATTTCTACTGAACATATATTCCTAGCTTTAGTTGGTATTTCCTCTCCGGCCCAAGCTATTTTATTTAATTTTAAAATAGACCACCAAACAGTGACCGCCATCTTAAAAGAGTTACGTGGTGATTCCAAAATAACTGACCCTAGTCCAGAAGGAAAGTTTAAAGTATTGGAAAAATATACAACTAATTTAACTGAATTAGCTCGCCAAGAAAAACTTGACCCAGTAGTGGGGCGAGATATAGAAGTTCGCCGAGTCATGCAAGTGCTTTTACGCCGTACTAAAAATAATCCCGTTTTAATCGGCGAGGCCGGCACTGGTAAAACTGCTATTGTTGAAGGTCTAGCTCAAAGAATTATAGCTGGTGATGTCCCCGAAAATCTAAAAAATAAAGAAATTATAACTCTAGACTTAGGCTCGATTATAGCCGGTGCTAAATTTAGAGGTGAATTTGAAGATCGCTTAAAAGCAGTCTTAAAAGAAGTCCAAAATCAAAATGGACGCATTATCTTATTTATTGATGAGCTGCACACTTTAATTGGGGCTGGATCGTCAGAAGGCTCTATGGATGCTTCAAATATGTTAAAACCAGCCTTAGCTCGGGGCGAGTTAAGAACCATTGGCGCTACCACCACTAAAGAATACCAAAAATATATCGAAAAAGATGCTGCTCTCGAGAGACGTTTTCAACCAATAATGGTTAATGAACCGAGTGTTGAAGATACAATTAGTATGTTGCGCGGACTTAAGGAAAAATATGAAGTTCACCACGGCGTTCGTATTACTGATGACGCTTTAACAGCGGCAGCTAAATTATCAGATCGTTATATCAGTGATCGCTTTTTACCAGACAAAGCAGTTGATTTAATTGACGAAGCTACTTCTTCCCTGCGCATGGAAATAGATTCTATGCCAGACGAATTAGACCAATTAAAAAGGACCATTAAACAATTAGAGATTAACAAGGCGGCGATACTTTCTAATGGTAAAAAAACACCAAAACTTCGCTCCATCAACCAAGAGCTAAGTACGCTAAAGGAAAAATCCACCCAACTAGAATTACATTGGAATAATGAAAAAAATATTATTTCCCAAATTCGCCAACACAAAAAAGATATCGATGAATTAAAGATTAAGTCAGAAATTTCCCAACGCCAAGGCGCTGATTTAACTGAAGTGGCTAAAATTAAATACAGCCTCATCCCTGAATTAGAAGCTAAAATTCAGACCCTTCAAGAAGAATTAATTAAAATTCAAAAGAAAGGGCAACGGATATTAAAAGAAGAGGTAGATGAAGAGGATGTAGCTAAGGTTGTGGCTCGTTGGACTGGTATTCCAGTTAATAAAATGTTAGCTGATGACTTGCAGAAATTAGCCGACGCCGAAACAGAATTAAACAAAGAAGTAATTGGGCAAGAAGATGCTATCAGTGCCGTTGCTAAAGCCATTCGTCGTTCTCGCGCCGGCATTAATGAAGAACAAAAACCAATTGGCTCTTTCTTATTCATTGGACCAACCGGCGTAGGCAAAACAGAGCTAGCTAAAGCTCTAGCTAGATTCTTATTTAACGACGAAAACTCTCTAATTCGCTTAGACATGAGTGAATATATGGAAAAACACTCAGCCGCTAAATTAATTGGATCCCCCCCTGGTTATATTGGCCATGATGAAGGCGGTCAATTAACTGAAAAAGTAAGACGTCATCCCTACAGTGTGCTTTTATTTGACGAAATAGAAAAAGCTCATCCCGATATGTTTAATATGCTTTTACAGATTCTAGACGATGGTCGCTTAACAGATTCTAAGGGGCGAGTAGTCAATTTTAAAAATACTGTTATTATTATGACTTCCAATTTAGGCAACGAGATTATCAAACAGTATTCTATTGGCTTCGGAGATGAAAATGAAACCACCAAAAAGGATCAGGCGAGAAGTAAGGAAATGAAAGACAAAGTTAATAAAATTCTTAAAGAGCATTTCAAGCTTGAATTCCTTAATCGTATTGATGAGGTCGTACTCTTCAAAAGTTTACAAATAAAAGATTTGGAAAAAATTGTCAGCCTAGAATTAAAGAAAGTAGAAACTCGTCTCAATGCTAAAAACATTGTGATGAAAATAGGGCCAAAAGTGAGACAATTTTTGGCCAAAGAGGGTTACGACATTACTTATGGCGCTCGACCTTTAAAGAGGGTTATTCAAAGTCTTATTCTTGATGAACTATCCATGCAAATTATCGAAAATAAGGTTCAAGAAGGCGATATTATTAAAATAGATACAGGCAATAAAAATGATATCTTAATTACTCGAAAAGAGGTAAAAAATAAGAAATAAAAACTATAAAGAACACGCTAAAAATTAATTAACAGCGTGTTTTTTATTTTTAATAATTGAGACTTGGTAATAAAATAAAAATATACTATACTAGTAATACTTAATTCTTTTATTTATGAACAAATTTTTACATCTAGCCTCCTTTTTTATTATTAGTTTTGTCTTTCTAGGTCTTAGCGACGTTCAAGCCCAAACAGTTGACCCCGCCTTCGACCCTAACTTCATTATCAGTGATGCTGAACTCTTAGATTATGACAGCCTTAGCGTAACGGAGATTCAAAATCTATTACAGAAATATAATAGCTACCTAGCTAGCTACAAAACCCAAAATGCTCATGGCACCATAAAAACGGCGGCTGAGATTATCTTTGATGCCTCTAATAATAACTATGATTGCAGTGGCGTTACTCTTACTGATAATCCAGTTGAAGCGGAAAAGGCAATTAAATGTCAACGCATCACCACTGTTAGTCCTAAATTTTTAATTGTCCTATTACAAAAAGAGGCTAGCTTAATTGAAAACCCTAGCCCTACCCAAGCTCGCCTTGATTGGGCGACTGGTTACGGTTGTCCTGATAATTGGACTTGCAATCCTTATTACAAAGGCTTTGGCAAACAAGTTAACAGCGCCGCTCTACAGTTTTTAGCCTATATTAATGAGCAATACCGCTATACCTATAAAGCTGGACAAACTTACACCTTTAGTAACCCCTACGGCACCATCTCTAACGAAAGTATGGTTGTCACTCCAGCAAACAAAGCAACGGCCGCTTTATATAATTACACCCCCCACGTTTTTAATGGCAACTATAATGTCTACAAGTTATATGAAAGATATTTCCCTGCCCGAGAAGCCCGTTATCCAAGTGGCACATTATTACAAGCTAAGGGTTCAGTTGGTGTTTGGTTAATCCAAGATGGACTTAAAAGACCCTTCTTAAGCAAAAGTGCTTTAGTTTCACGTTATAGCCTTGACAAGATTATTAGTGTTGACGAAACTGAATTAGACGGCTATGAAAAAGGTTCTCCTATCAGCTTACCAAACTATTCTATTATCCGATCTTCAACTGATCAAAATATCTACTTAATTGTTGATGATACTAAGAGAAAATTTGATAATGAAGCTACTTTAAAAAAATTCGGTTTTAATCCTGACGAAATTATTTCTGCCACTGCTCAAGATTTGAGTTATTACCAAAATGGATTAAATTTAACCGCTAGTTCAACTTATCCCGCTGGAGCCCTATTACGTGATCCAGATAGTGGTGGTGTTTATTTTGTACAAGATGGCATAAAAGCACCAATTATAGATAAAGTTATCCTTGAAAAAAAATTCTCCGGAGAACCGGTTCTTAAAGCTACAAGAGCCGAATTAGCTTTATACACTAAAGTTAGTCCTTTGTTATTTGAAGATGGAGAATTACTAAAATCAGACAGCTCTAGTGCGGTTTATCTAATCGTTAATGGACAAAAAAAACCTTTTGCTAGTGGTGATGACTTTGAAAAACTTGGTTATAAATGGAGCAATATAATTAATGTCTCTCCCCAATTACTTTACTTGTACCCCCTTGGTAATTTAATAAGCTACGACTCTGCCCTATAAATAAATTCTTGATCTAATAGGAATGGTTAAAGCCTCGCTCCTCTACATTAGCGAGGTTTTAAAAACAAAAATATTGACATAATAATTAATTTCAGTCAATATTTAATAAGTAATCAATCTATAATATAATTATATATACAATAAAATTAATATATGCCCATTATTGCTAGCGCTTTTCTACCCCCTTCACCCCTTCTAATTCCAGAAATAGGTAAACAAAATACCGTAATTTTAGATAAAACATTACAAGCCTATAAACAAATCGCCAATTACTTGCAAGAAGCAGAAACTGACGTAATTATTATTATTTCACCTTACGGTAACATGCAAAGTAATAATATTAGTCTAAATATTCACCCAGAATTAAAAGTTAGCTTTCAAGAGTTTGGCTTGCTATCTACCCTAAAAACCTTTAAACCAGCTCTAGCGCTAGCAGATGATTTAAAAAAATATCTAGAAAATTCAGAAAATGCCATACGCTTAAGCAGTCAAAGCTATCTTGATTATGGCTCAGCTGTAGCCCTAAAATTACTAACCGACACCCTTAAAAATACTAAAGTTTTACCATTATTCCCCGCTATCAATTTAGATCGCAACTATCATTTTAAATTTGGTAAAAAATTAGGTGAGTATTTACATGCCCGATCAGAAAAGATTGCCATAATTGCCGTAGGAGATCTCTCTCATCGTTTAAAAAAGAATTCCCCAGCCGGCTATTCACCTAAAGGAGCCCGCTTCGATAATCGTCTAATCGAATACCTAAACGAAAACGATAATAGTATTGAAAAAATTATGGCCATTGATGATAAAGCGGCTAATGAAGTTCTTGAAGGTGCCTTAAAGCAACTATCTCTACTCTTAGGGGTTGTTGGAGAAGATTTTGAGCCAGAAGTATTAGCCTATCAAAATGATTTTGGAGTTGGTTATTTAAGTGTAAACTTTAATCTACAAGTAGCTCCAATTTAATTATATTTCTATGGATGACATCGCCGCCTTACTAAAAGCAAGACAGAGTAAAAAAGCTCCAGCCTATCCTTGGCAGGACTTAGCCTTACGTGTAATTAAAGAATTAAATATTCCTAATTTTAAAAGAGGGGCAATTTTTAAAGTTTGCAAGAACTTAGCGCCGACCTTAGTTGAAAGAGCAATGAATGATACTAAAGAATTATGTAATAACAGCGCCTCCTGGAAGTATTTTTTCAAAATTACCGACCAGTATTTAACTGATTCTAGTCCCGCAAATACAAAGGAAGCCAATGATGCTAGAGACAAAGAAAATAAACTTTAAATATCACTAACTACGAAATAAGAAAAAATAAAAAAATTAATATTAAATATATGAGCGGAAATATAAAAGAAATTATTCATCATCCCCATCCTACCTTACGCAAGAAATCCAGCAGCATTCCCGAAAAGAAAATAACTCAAAAGAATTTTCAACAATTTCTTGATGACTTAGAGGTGACAATGCTATCTAAAGACGGGGCCGGTTTAGCCGCCCCTCAAATAGGAATCAACGATCGAGTAGTCGTTATAGCTAAAGAAGGAGAAAAGTCTTTATTTCTAATTAACCCACAAATCATCAAAAAATCATGGGGAAAGGCTATTGAAGAAGAGGGGTGTTTATCAGTTATAGACGACAAAGGCCGTATTATCTATGGTCCAGTAGAAAGACACAAGCGTATTACTTGCAGCTACTATGACCGTAGCGGTAAAAAAAAGAAAATTCAGGGAGATGAAAGACTATCCAGAGTCATTCAACATGAAGTTGACCATCTAGACGGAGTCCTCTTTATCGACCATTTAATGAAATAAAAATATCGGCTTCAAAGCCGATATTTTTTATTATCTAAATAACTATTTTTCCCGACGGCGATAAATAAAATAAAATACAAAAATAAGCGCAACTACTAAAATACCCCAAGATATTTCCGAGTAATAAGTTTTCCATAAAGTCTCATTAGCTCCAAAAAAATAACCTAAGGCGGCTAACACTAAAGTCCACAAGCCTGAGCCTAAAAAAGTATAGAAAATAAATTGTGCTAAGGGCATTTTAGCAAAACCAGCAGGCAAAGATATTAATTGTCTAATTACTGGAATTAAACGTCCAAAAAAAGTTGAACCGCGGCGATAATCATTAAACAATTCCTCCGCTCTTTCAATTTGAGCGGTTTTAACTAATAGTATTTTAGCCCACTTTGTCTTAGCTAGACGATAAACTAGCGGTCGACCAAGATAATAAGCTAAAAAATAATTAATTAAAGCTCCCATTAAGCTACCCAAGATACCTGATCCAATAACTAAATAAATATTAAGCTTTCCCTGCGCTGCTAAATATGCAGCCGGAGGAATAACAATCTCAGACGGAAAAGGAATAAAAGAGCTCTCAATTGTCATTAAAAAAACAACTCCCCAATAACCAATATCTTGGGCGAATTGTAATAAAGCATGCACTAAAGAAATCAGCATAAATAATTTTATAATTAATTTACTTAAATTATACTATAAAAAATGAAAAGGGCAAACTAACAAGAGCTTGCTTTTCCCGGCTTAATCGGCTAATTTATAAACATGAATAAGAAGCTGAAAACAATTTTTATGGGCACTCCCGATTTTGCTGTTCCTGGGCTACAAAGTCTTTTGGCGTCATCTGATTTCGAAGTAATGGCCGTCTATACACAGCCAGATAAAAGTGCCGGCCGTAAACATATACTTACCCCTCCTCCTGTAAAAAAAATAGCTCTAGAAAAAAATATACTAGTTTTCCAACCAGAAAAAATTAAAACTGCTATGGAAAATATTAGCTCTCTCCAGCCAGACTTAATTGTCGTTATCGCTTATGGGAAAATTATCCCCCAAGCCATCCTCGATTTACCAAAATATGGCTGTGTTAATGTACACGCCTCTCTCTTGCCTAAATATCGAGGAGCTTCATGCCTACAGGCTGCCATTAAAAATGGGGATAAGAAAACTGGTGTTACTATTATGAAAATGGACGCTGGTCTTGATACCGGGCCAATACTAACACAATTAGAAATTACTTTGAGCGGCAAGGAGAATTTAGAAGAAATACATGATAAATTATCAAAATTAGGGGCAGATAATTTAGTCTCAACCTTAATTGATTATTGTAATAATAAAATTATCGCCCAAACACAAGATGAAAGCAAAGCTAGTTACGTTGGTTTAATCACCAAAGAAGACGGCTTTCTTAACCCACAAAATAGTGCTGAAGAAATAGAAAGACAAATCAGAGCCTATAATCCCTGGCCAGGCACATATTTAATCTTAGACAATCAAGAAAAAATGAAAATTATTGAAGCAGAAGTATTTGAAGCAGCTAATTCTCAATTAGTCGGATCATTTTATATTGAAAATAACCAGCTATACCTTACGTGTGGACAAAATTCATTACATATATTAAAATTACAACGTGAAAATCGGAATGCTTTATCGGCCTCCGACTTTTTAAAAGGCAATAAAGATATTGTAAAATTTAAAGCCACTTAAAAGGTCCCATCGTCTAACGGTTAGGACGCCAGGTTCTCATCCTGGTAATAGGGGTTCGATTCCCCTTGGGACTACAAATCAAAAAAACATCCAGTAAACTAACTGGATGTTTTTATATAAAATTATAAGCCCCATTTTTCTTCATTGTATTTATCATCTTGTAAAACTATATCAATCTGCTTTTTAATCTCTTCAATATCCTCATTATTTAATGGTTCAAAACCATCATAAAATCCGGTTCCTCTGTCTGGTAAATAAACACTTTCTGGCCAGACTTGTTTTGCTACATTACTTGCTCTACCAAATACATGGATGTGTAAAAATGGTTTAGTGCTTGTTTTCCAGGCCCAATTCCCCATGTCTTGGTAATTTATTTTTATCACTGGAATACCTAAATTATTCATTGCCATTTCCATAGCCGCTCCAACTACCATTGTTAGTCGCATTAATTCAATGGCGGTCTTTGGGTCGAGTTTAGTTCTATCTGTAATACTGTCATCTTTTACTCTAATTCTAATGTGACCACCATCCGTTCTTGAGATGAATGGTTTCTCGTGCGACTCAACTATGAAATTTTTAGTTTCGTAAATTTGCATATTTTTTATCTTATTCTTTCTCTGCCTTCTAAATAATTTTTTAACGCCTCCTTAGTAGTTAACCAATTTCTTCCTTCTTTATGAGCTTCTAATTTGCCACTGCGAGCTAATAAATTTAAATATTTATCGCTAAATTTAGTGGTTTTAGCCAACTCTGATAAACTAATATATTTTTCTTTATATTCTTTCTTGGGTATTAAAACTTTAAGATAAATATCTAAAGTTCTTTCAACTGCTCTGGCAATAAAATTAACAAATAAAGAATAATTGCCCTTATCTGCTGAGGCTAAGGCTGTATAGTAACGCTGACGATCGCTTTTTAAGATAACAGCCAAGGGAAATCCTGATTGCATTAAAATAATATTCATTACCAATCTAGATGTGCGTCCATTACCATCAAAGAATGGGTGAATATTTACTAACTTATGATGAATAATACTTGCTAGCTCAACAGGGTGCTGTTTTTTATTTAAAGAGTACCATTTTATTAATTCTCTCATTAAGCCAGGAACTTTAACCACTTCAGGCGGTTTATGGTCAGCTCCTCCAATAATAACACCACTATTACGATATCTTCCCGCCCACTCTTTATCAATATTTTGTTGTACTATTTGATTAAGTGACCTTATTAAATTTTCTGAAAAAGTATTATGTTTATCTTTTTCTATTAACTCATATAAATAATCTAAAGCTTCCTGGTGATTTTTAGCTTCAAGGTGATCTTTTAGTGGTTTCCCTTTAATAGTAATTCCTTCGTTAATAACTAAATAAGTTTCTTTGAGTGTTAAACTGTTTCCTTCAATGGCATTGGAATTATAGGTTAATTCTATTTCAAATTGCTCTTTTAATTTTTGAACAACACTAACTGGCAGCGGCCTAAATTTATTAAGTCTATGCAATTTCTCATCTATTCTATTTTTTACTTTTTGATCTAAATAGGTCATATATGCTTAATATGGTTTACATATAAATTAAGTATATACCATATTACGGCTTTAGTCAATATACAGAGCACCGCAAGCAATGTATACAAAACGCCCTCGTTTGTATACATTGACGAAAAAGATGTATACAAACCTATAAAATTTCCACCCACTTCTCAATCTCCCTAATAATTCCGTCAAATTTTTGGTAAATATCGGACTTTAAGACTACATAAAGAAAAAAGTCCAGCGAGTGCTGCGGCTTTTCTATATAATTAACCGTTTATTTTATTACCATAGCAATAACTTTTAAATTTTTAGAAAAGTGAAGATGTGCACAAGGCTCTAGTGTAAGGCATTGCCAATAATTGACAAATCTATTAAAATATTATATATTCTTATGTTATTTAATAAATTAATACTAACCTAATAAATATAGAAAATGTACACAACTAAAGCAGGAAAACTCAATGTTGCAGTGGGGAGAACTGGTATTATAGAAGGTGATTTAGTTACAATAAATTTTCCTTCAGACCAATTCAACTTATTATTATCAGTGTCTAGATCAGGCGAAGAAGAACAAAGAATGCTGTTTGAATTCCCAAATGATGATAAAAAGATTATTTATGGATACCCATGCAATAAAGCTGGGGCTAAAGAATTGATGTCTCTCATTTGCCAAATTACGGGGCTTCAAGCTAAATTGTTCAGAGAACTTTCTGGCGGTATAATTTATGAAATGCAGAAAGGTCAAAATATTTTTGCACAGTAAAGTAATAAAAAATTTATCTCTCCACCTCATCACACAAAGATGGGGTTTTTTATTTTCTAAAAAAATAATCAGACTCATGAAAAGTAACTTTAGACCTAATATTGGAAAAAATAATAATGGTTTCTGAGACGACAACTTGTATTACAAAACATAAATTGACATAAGATTGTTATTTAAAAAACCTACCTAAATTTTTAAATTTACCTAGCAACCCAACACAGTGCCCGGAAACTTCTGATTTTGAGACTACTTGTATAGATACCTACTAAAAGCCTGTTTTTTAACAATATGCTATAATAAATATTAATAAGCTAAAGCCTATAATTATTTTTCTTAAAGTAATGATTCCTATTTTTACAATCCAAGCCTTTAATTAATACTAACTAAATTGCTTTAGATACTAAAAACTACATATTATATATGACGGCATTAAATATATCTCCAATTACGCCAATCAGAAATTTAAATAATAATCCACTCCCAATAAATAATAACCACGGTTCTTCTATAAAAGTAACTCCTAAAAAAGGGGCTTTCGATAATATAGATATTGATGAAATTGGCCAAGGCCGTTTAATGACTGAAGGTTCATATGACTCCCGCTTCGGTAAAAATAAATATATGGGGCTTAAAGGGCAGCTAATGAAAGCAAAGCATGAGGGTAGGCACTCTACTACAAAAAATCTCTCAATGAGCAATATCAAGCAAATACATGATGTAATTGCTAAGCATCTAAAAAAACAAGCAGTTAATTCTAAGACCTACATAAGCAGAGGAGACAGATTAGCTATAATGAAAGAATCCAGGGCTATGGTAAGGTCTAAGGATAGTAATTTTACTTCACAAGACAGGCAAGATTTAATAAAAATTGTAGATAGCTTGCAAAAACAATATAAGGATAAAATTCTTCACAGGAGAGATGATATCCATAGTCCTAGATTAGAAAGATTAACGTCTGCTTCTATTGATAGACAAGACTCTAATTTATTAAATAAAAATTTATAAATACATCGATATTAATTAATAATGACGTAATTATTAATAAATTATAAATTCCCTTTTGTCTTTTCCAAAAGGATTAAAATTTAAAAGGACATGTTTCAAACATGCCCTTTTTTGTAATCTTAAATAAATTATTTTTTAGCTTCAGCCAATTCCTGTTGTCTATCAGCCAACCAAGAATCCCAAGTAGCAAGATATTGAGGAAAACTCAACTTATTGGCAACAATATGGTTTAACCATGCCTCTCCTAGAGAAAAATTGTCTTTTAGAGCATTTCTAAAACCTTTAGTATCAGCAAAGCCAAATTTCTCCCTTAACTCAGCTTGAGCCTCTTCTTTGCTGCGATGCTCCATTTTCTCCAAAGAACCATCATTCTTTAATTGACTATAAAGCTCAATTTCTTTTTGACGATCCATGAGCCAAGAATCCCAAGTAGCCTCATATTGAGGAAAGCTATCCTTGTTTTCCAAAATATAGTCAAGCCATTCTGAGGCTAACTCAATTTTACCTTGCTGTAAGGCTAATTGAAAATCTGAGGTTTTTCTCAGACCAAATTTTTCAATTAATTCTTTTTGAGCCTCTTCTTTTGTCCTTTTTAGTTCCATGTTGTCCTCCGATTCTTTTTGATTTAAAAAACTACTGTCATTTATCATAATAATTTTTTTAATTATTTTTAAATAATAACGTAAATAGCTAACTTTTTCAAGGTGTCACTGTTTAAAGAAAAAGACCTGCGTTAAACAGGTCTTCTTTAAAAATCCTAATAAACAACCGCCCCGCCTATCTAACCATTGGCATTATCTCCATGTCTCCCGGCTGTACCCTAATTTCCCTTTCTACTAGTAACTCCTTAACTAATGGCACAACTACTGAACGCTGGCCATAATAAGATAAACTGTTTTTACTTATAACGGGAAAGACTAAAGCTGGAACTAACAGCTCTTCATTAACATTATTTTTATATTGCCAATACTGTACGTAGGCTCGACTGGGAGTGCCTAATTCAACTTCTTGAATATCATTATCATCTATACCTTCATAATACATGCCCGTTTGCATACCCACCTCAGCTACTTTTACAATTCTAGCGAAATCTGTTTCCAAGGCATAATCGGAACTTTGATAACGATAAGGACTAAGGCCATTTAGGCCAGCAGCTGTTTTGTGCAATAAGCTAAGGTTAACTCTTAAGCCATATAAATTGCCTCCTTGATCTAAAACAGGAGCATCCTCAACTAATAGTGGATAAACAACACTAATGTAATCAGGAATATAATAATTTGCCTTATCCGTAGACCTCTCATAATCATCTCTCCAGTTATTATCAACTTGAGCCTCACCATAATGGTCCAAGCTAATACTATGATCTTTAATAAACTTATCACTCATAGCTATTAAATCAACACTGTTAGGTACATCACTAATTTTAGTTCTAAATCCATCCCAACAAGCGCTATCTAGTCCGCAGGCATCTCTTTCTGGGTTCTGCCATTTCTGCCAATTCTCATAAATATAAATATTGTCATTTAAGAAATCGAAGTTAACCGCCAAGCCCTTATCCTTGTCTTCAATTAAAGATAAATTAGTAACTTTAAGACTATTAAAAGTTTGAATATCTAAATCTTTGAAGTTAAGATTCTTAACTAAAGACAATAAAGAAGAGTTAGAGATTAGTCCGCCTGTTAAACGCTTATAAACGGCACCTGACGCCTCTTCTAAATTTAACTGCTCACCAGTGTATACATATTTTATTTGATACCAAGGGGCAATCATTTTACTGGCATTAATATGACCATCACCACCCAATCCATAAGCACCTGAAGACATGGCTCTGGCAATGCCTTGCTCTGAAGAAATAGTAGAGGCCCCTTCTATCGAGCCCGTTGAGCTAAATGTTGTATCCCCCATAATGGGCACAGCTAAGTCCATATCACGGGCAGCGACTGATGTTACTCCCATCGAACCAGAAACAGATGATAATGAACCAAAGGCATTAGAAGCTAAACGCACCACCTCTTCTTCATTTGTAATTGAGCTATCTAAGGCGAGATTTATTAATTCTTCCTTATGGTCATTTTTAGCAATATCAACTTTATTTATATCCGAATTTAATTGTTTAAAGTTTGGGAGTCTATATGCTAATACTGTCAGGAATAAAACCAAAACTAAAGCTGAACCAATATACAAATACTTCTGTTGATTAATAAAATTAAAAGAAAATTTACGCTCAGGAATTCTAATATCTTCTTGCAAACGACTCATCACCCGCTGTTTAATCTGAGCCGCTAAAGCAGGTGTAAAAGGAGTCTTGGAACCTAAGTCCGACATTTGTCCAATAATTTCTTTTAAAATACCTTCGTGTTCGCGTAAACTGATATCCAACTGATATAGCTCTTGCAAAATATTACTTAATTCACGCTCTTCCATATATTTATTAAACCAGGCACAATCATAAAGATTGCTAAAGGCATATTATTTTTTATTTTTTTTAAAGCTCTTCCACAGCTCATCTTAATTGAGCCCTCGTTTTTGTCTAATTGCTTGGCAATCTCTTTAAAAGATAAGTCCATCCAGAAACGCATAATTAGAATTTCACGTTCCTCTTTTTTAAGAGCTGAGAGAGCAACTCTAACTTTATCAAAATTTAAACCATTATCAATTTGCTCTAGAAAATCATGCTTATCAGCTAAATCCCAGCAATCATCGATATTAAAATACTGCTGCTCACGTCTATAATGATCGGCAATCTTGTGGCGTGCAATTGTATATAACCAAGCGGAGAAATTACCACTCTTAAATTGCCATAACTTTTGCCAAACCTTAATAAAAACTTCACTACAGATATCTTCAGCCACAACTCTATTTAAAGTCTTATAATAAATAAAGTTATAAATCTTTTTAATATAAAGATCATAAAGACCGCTAAAAGCCTCCTGGTTGCCAGCTCTAGAAGCTTCGACCAGCTCTGTTTCAATTTGTTGTTCTGCACTTATGGCCATAATTGCATTTATTTGTTCTTCTAACTATTATATCAAACGCTGATAATAATAAAAAGTAACAAAAGTAAATTTTATTGATAATGTCTAATAATCTGACTAATATTCAGCTGACTCTTGTCAAAAAAAAATATTTTTGATACTATCTAAATAATTCCTTGGGCTGAAAAGCCTTTTTATTTGAGGAAGAAAAAAGCGCCTATAGCTCAGTTGGTAGAGCAGCTCCCTTTTAAGGAGACGGTCGTGGGTTCGAATCCCCCTGGGCGCACCCCTAAAGAGACTTGATTTATTGCAAGTCTTTTTTTATTGGCCAAGATTGACTTAAAGTAAAATTATTGATAATATAGAATGTTCATCGTCCTTTAACAATCAAGGCAATTAAGGCTATTTCCCTGCTCTGGACAATAATAATTTCCAGGCTAGTGAAATAATTTGAATCGTCTAACATAAAAAGATAAAAATGAAAAAGAAAGAGAAAACAAAAAAACTAGTTGAAGCAATTATTCAACTAAAGATTAAGGAGCATGATTTAATAAAAGCCATGGACACTGCCAGAATCCTGTGTGAACGCTCTCTTAATTATACCGAGTGGCGTCAAGCTTATCTAACAATGGGTTATAAAAAAATAGTTGATACCCTTAAAATAATCAACGACCCAGAGCAGTCTGTACTTTTTATCGCCTATTTAAAAAAAGGCGAGGATATCAAAGAACTAATTTCGGCGGCCGAGCATTTAAATAATGCAAAAACTCAAATTAACCCAGACGATCTAAATGAGATTGTTCAGAGATTAATTAAAGATGAAGCGCCAAAAGCTGAAATCCAAATCTTGACCGCCGTTAAGTATCTAAATGGTGAATTTCCAGACTTATCAAAACGCTGGCTCCGAGCCGGATGTAAAATCGCCTTACGCAACAACAACGTTGCTGCTGCCATCCAAATCAATGAAATTCTCGACGAAAAATTAACAGAAGAACAAATCGAAGGTATGCTGCTATACCATATCAAAAAAATGATGGCTAATGATGTAGAGGAGCAAAAAACTCACTTAAAAAATGAGATAATAGAATTAATAGAACTTTTGCCCTCAGAAAAGCAAATTTATGAAAACTTAATCTTTTAAACTTAGAAACAAAAGCGGCCTTTTCCTATAAAACCATGGAAAGGCCGCTATTTTTATACCTAGATATTTAATTATTTAATTTTTTTCTTATTATTAATAATCCTGCTAACACCGCTCAGATTTTCAGTCCTAATAGTAAACCATTCCCAAGCGTAGCGCAACTTCCCTTCGGCAGAGGCTGGACGATGAAAATCAGTGCCACCACTAACAATGGCGCCAGTCCTTTCTGCTAACGGAAGTAAACGCATGGTATCATTATAGGAGTGGTGTGGAGACAGTAGTTCAAAGCCATCAACCCCGGCCGCCATTAAATGCTCGACTAGATTACCATGCATCTTATTATTTAAAGCCGGATGACAAATAATTAACTGTCCGCCAATTTGCTGACGCATTTGTAAAATTCTAGTCAATCCGATACGAGCATCATGCAAACGCAAACCCTCTTTAGGATAAAGACAATAACGAATAATATCATCTTCACGCACAGCATCCAAATTTAAAGCTTTTTTTATCTTACTTCTATTAGAAGGAATCTCCCAAATGGCCTCAGCTAAATAATTAGTGGGCAAATAACCAGGGTGTTTCTTGATAAATTCTCCTAAGTTAAAGCGTAATCCCAAATGGCGCAAACGTAGTGTTATCTTTTTAACAAAGCGACGCCTTCTGATATGAGTTGACTCTAACATTTTCAAGAATTCTGGTGCTTCTGGATTGTAATTATACCAAAGTAAATTAAAGGTTCTCTGCTTATAGCTAGTATAAATTTCAATACCCGGAACTGTTTTAATGCCATAGCGCGAGCAAGCCTTATTAAACTCCTTCTGTCCAGCTATAGAATTATGGTCAGTTAAAGAGGCAACTTCAATGCCGTAACGATGTAATAATAAAGCTAACTTACTAGGTGAGTAGTAGCCATCAGAATAAGTTGAATGTACTTGTAAGTCTATTTTCATAATATCAATATACACCTTTTAGAACTTGCTCACAAATGTTGCCAAAATTTTAAAAATAATATATCATCATATTATCGCCGCCTTAGCTCAGCTGGTCAGAGCAGCTGTTTTGTAAACAGCAGGTCGTCGGTTCGAACCCGACAGGCGGCTCCATAGTATAAAAATCGCTTAAATTAGCGATTTTTTTATTTTATAAAAATACTTAGCAGCTGAACACTAGGCCTAAATCATAGATTTAAAGTGATGAGCATAAAACGTGTATAAAAAGTTAATAAACTTAACTTGAATAATGAAGAACAATAAGATAAGATTAGAGAACAATAATAATAAAATATGGCTACCGATAATAATTTAATCGCCAAAATACCACCACACAGTCTAGAGGCCGAGGAATCGCTCTTGGGCTGTCTTTTAATTGATAAGGACTCCATCATTAAAGTGGTAGACATGATTTTACCACAAGACTTCTATCGTCAAAGCAATCAGAAAATTTATGAGGCCATGCAAGAGCTATACAATAGCCAAGAGCCAATTGATATTATTACCTTAGCTAATAAGCTTGAAGATAAGAAGCAGTTAGTTGACATCGGGGGACGTACTAATTTAGCTAAACTCTCCAACACAGTGGCGACTGCTGGTAATATTAACCAATACGCTAGCATTATCCAGAAAAAGGCGACTTTAAGACGATTGCAACAAGCAGCAGCGGAAATTACCAGTGCTAGCTTTGAAGAGGACCGTGATATCGATGAGATATTAGATGAAACTGAAAAAAGAGTTTTTGGCGTTTCCCGAAAATATTTAAAAAATGCCTTTCTCCCAATTGACGGTTTATTAGCCGATGCCTTTGAAAGAATTGATGAACTTCATAAACACGGAGGTAAACTACGCGGACTAAGTACTGGTTTCTCCGATTTGGATGCTCTTTTAGCTGGTCTACAAAAATCAGACTTGATTATTTTAGCCGCCCGTCCTAGTGTCGGTAAAACCTCTCTCGCTCTAGACATTGCTCGCCAAGCCGCTATTCGTAATAAAGCTGGAGTTGGTATCTTTTCTTTAGAAATGGGCAAAGAGCAGTTGGTTGACCGCATGCTTTGTGCTCAGGCCAATGTAAACTTATGGAAAATGCGTACAGGTCATTTATCAGATAAAGAGGACGATAATGATTTCACCAAGATTGGTAAAGCTATGGGTGAATTAGCGGAAGCACCAATTTATATTGATGATTCCAGTACTTTATCAGTAATGGAAATTAGAGCTAAATGTCGTCGCTTACAGATGGAAAAAGGCTTGGGTTTAATTGTTATCGATTATCTGCAGTTAATGGAGGGGCGAGGACGCTTTACCGACAATCGAGTGCAAGAAATTGGCGAAATTAGCCGCGGTTTAAAAGGTATTGCTCGTGAATTAAATATTCCAGTCCTAGCCTTAGCACAGTTATCTCGCGCCGTTGAAGCTACGAGTCCAGCCATTCCTAAATTGTCCCATTTACGTGACTCTGGCTCAATCGAACAAGACGCCGACGTTGTCATGTTTATTTATCGCAAAGCAGCAGATCGTAGTTACAACCCTAATGATCTACCGATGGATGAGAGATATAAAGCTGAGGTCCATATCGCCAAACATCGTAACGGGCCAACTGGTAAAATTGACCTTTTCTTTGATGAGACTACCGCTAGTTTCCGTAACATGAGCCAACACCCGAACGTTTAATAAAAATCAAAAAATTAATATAATATTTTATGTTTAACAAACTCAAACAATTTAAAGATTTACGCAGTCAAGCCAAAACCATGCAAAGTGCCTTAGCTGAAGAAAGCGTCACCGAAGAAAGAAATGGCGTTAAATTAGTTTTAAACGGAAATTTAGAAATTATTGAATTAAAACTTAACCCTGAATTAAGTATTGAAAGTCAGGCTAGCGCTTTAAAGACTTGTTTTAACGACGCCGTTAAAAAAGCTCAACGTTTAATGGCTAAAAAGATGCAAGAAATGGGTGGCTTTCCTGGTTTAAGCTAAATTTTCTAATAAACAATGAAATATCCTGCTTACATTCAAGAATTAATTGATCACTTTAGCAAATTTCCTAGTGTCGGACCAAAAACAGCCGAACGCTATGTTTTTTATTTATTAAAACAAAAGCCGCAACAAATTCAAGCACTGGCCTTAGCCTTAAATGAATTACCGGATAAAATTAAATCCTGCTCTTATTGCCGAACTTATAGTTCCACCGACCCTTGTGAAATTTGCGCTGATAAAAATCGCGACCATGAGTTACTCTGTATCATCGAAAGGAGCCAAGATCAAAGTGTGATTGAAAAGAGTAAGCAATTTAATGGTACATACTTTATTCTCGGTGGCCTTTTAAATACCTTAGAGAACATCGGCCCCGAACAATTACCTTTTAAAGAATTAGGCCAATTAATTAAAAGCAAAGGGATTAAAGAATTAATTATTGGCCTTAATTTTAATCTAGAAGGAGAAAGCACTGCTTTATACTTAAAGAAAATATTTCCCGATTTAAAAGTTACGCGCCTAGCTCGCGGACTGCCAGCTGGCTCAGATTTAGAGTACGCTGATGAGCTAACACTAGCTAACGCCTTAAAATATAGAAACACTTTATAAATGCCGGAGGAGTAAAAATGGTACTTTTAACAATTACGGGCTTATTTTTTCTCGGAATTTTTAATTTAAAATTCCGACAACTAGCCTTTACGCTTATTCTCCTATTATTGTTTCACGGACGCTTCAGGCGTTTATTATTTACAATAATTAAATTATTCATTCTTGGCTTACGTCACAAAAGCTATTATAAAAATGCTTTCCGTAATAGCAAGAGAATAATCAAGGTAATAGGAAAAAGAGAATAAAAAAATCCGCTTCTTTAATAAACGGATTTTTTAAATATATTTTGATAATGAAAATTAAGCAATGCTCAAAATTTTAACACTAGTCTTCAACTGACGATGACCAACTGTCTTCTTATAACGAGTCTTACTCTTATACTTAACCACCAAAACTTTATCCTGCTTAGCTGTATCTACAACTTCAGCAATAACTTTTTCACCTAGAGATGGGGCGCCAACTTCAACATTACTAGCATCACTTTCAGCCACTAATAAAGTATCAAATTTTACCTTCTCCCCAGCCGCCAATTCCAGTTTTTCCACTTTAATGGTTTCGCCTTCCTTGACCTTATATTGTTTGCCACCGGTGGCAATCACTGCGATCTTCGCCATACATTTAATATTAGCAAAATTATTAGAAAAAATCAGACTTGATCTGATTCACCTTTTAATAGTATCAAATATTTGAAAAATGTCAATAAATAGGATAAGATGAAGTTATTATAAATAGCTAAAAGTCTCTATATGTCAAAATTCATTATTAACGGCGGCAAGACCCTAAATGGTAAAATTGCCGTTAGCGGTGCTAAAAACTCTGCTTTAAAAATTATTCCGGCGGCTTTGTTGTCGACAGAATTAATTACTATCAAAAATTTACCAGAGATTGAGGATGTAGAGCGCTCTTTTGAGGTCTTAAGAGATTTAGGTGCAAAAATTAATCACCAAGGAAACGAGGCCACAATTGATACAGCTGGATTAAATAATACCGAATTAAACGCGAAAATGGCTGATAAATTTAGAGGCTCAATAATGTTTGTTGGACCCATGCTGGCTCGCTTTAAAGAGGTTAAGTTCCCTCATCCTGGGGGCTGTGTTATTGGTGCTGGTGGACGCCCAATTGATTTATTTCTTGAAGGCTACCGTGCTTTTGGGGCTGAGGTTGAAGAAGTCTCAGGTAAATACTACAACATCAAGGCTAAAAATCTACATGGGGCTAATTATTTCTTTCCGCTTGTTAGTGTTACTGCTACCGAGAGTTTAATGATGACGGCCAGTATTATCCCCGACAAGACCGTTTTAAAAAATTGTGCCATGGAACCAGAAATAACTGCTCTAGCTGAATACTTGAATACCCAGGGCGCCAACATACAAGGAGCGGGCACACCAACCATGACAATTGAAGGGCAAGAAAAAATTTCTGCTGGCACTTTTACTGTTATTCCTGATCGTATTGAGACTGGGTCATTTGTAATTATGGCTGCAGCCGCTAATGCTAATCTGGAAATTACTGATTGCAATCCCGAACATATTATGACCCTGTTACAGATACTAAAGAAAATTGGCGTTGATTTTACTTTTGGTGAAGACTGGATTAAAGTTACTTCTGGCAATCGCCCACTGCAGGCACATGGCATTAGAACCCATGAATATCCTGGCTTTGCCACCGATTTACAATCGCCCTATGTTGTCTTAATGACCCAAGCGCAAGGAACGGCTCTAATTCATGAAACTATTTATGATCGCCGCTTAATCTGGACAGACATGCTCTCACAGATGGGGGCTAATATTACCATGTGCGACCCTCATCGTATTGTTACCCAAGGTCCAACTAAGCTTTACGGCAAACGATTAATGAGCCCTGATTTAAGGGCTGGTATCGCCCTAGTTATTGCCGCGCTCATCGCCGAAGGGCGCACAGAAATAGATAATATTTATCAAATTGATCGAGGGTATGCGAAATTAGAAGAAAGATTAGGTGCGATTGGAGCTGATATTGAAAGAGTAGAATAAAAAATTATGTCCAAAAAAATCAGAGATTTTCTATTTATTGCTTTTGTGATTCTGTTTATTATACTAACAATCATTATTTCTTTGTATGCGGCTGGTTATAAACTAAACACAAAATGGCCACCACGCTTCGGACAACTCGTGCAAAAAACAGGAATGCTTCTTCTAGATAGCTCCCCTAAAGGTGCTGATATTATTATTAACGGTGAAGAAAAGAAACAATCTTGGTTAATTGATATTGGTCGTAGAAATGTAACTACTCCCACAAAAATTAAAAACCTAATTGCTGGCGAATACACTATTCGTTTAGAAAAAGAAGGTTACTGGCCTTTAGAAAAAAAGGTTAAAATAGAATCTAGTCAAACTAGTTTTATGGAAGATGCAATTCTATTTAAACGTTCCACGCCTTTAAATTTAGCTCTTTGCGCTCCTCAAGACCTGTCTTTAAGCCCAGATAAAAAAAATATCATTCTTAGTAAAGATGGCCAGGTAATCAACTTGAAGAATTCAAGCACCAGCACGCTAGCCGTCACTGCTGGCAATAATATCCAGTGGTCAAAAAATAGCGACCAAGTTTTATTTGGAGACAAGCTAATTAACATCGACAATAACAGCAGTGGTTATGACTTATCTGTTATTGGTAAAACTGCCACAAATTTTTACTGGGACGAAGCTAATAAAAAAATATACTACCAGGCTAACGGTGAAATTAATTGCATTGTCACCGATAAAAATAGCATTAGCACAATTTTAAGCGGCAGCGATTACGCCGCCTATGCCATTAGAAATAATTTAATTTACACAGTGGAAAGTATTTCTGGACAGAACTATTTGCGTATTTATGGTATAGATAACAATATCTTGAAATCAAGTAGCTTCCTGGGTGGCGGTGAATTTTATTTTAAACAAGATGACTATTATTTAAGTCTATACGATAAAAAGCAACAGGCCCTTTATTTACTCAGTGATTATGCCGAACAAGCAATTATTAATAAGATAAGGCCAGTTATTAATTGGCGCTGGATTAACAGCGATTTTTTAATCTGGCACAATGACTTCGAAATATACTCTTTGAATACTAAAAATAATAAACAAGAATTAATATTAAGAGTAAGTAATCCCATCGTAGACATCGCCTGGAATAAAATAAAAAATTATTTAGTATACGCTAGTAATGAGCAAATCAGTCTAATCAATCTTAATCTGGAAAAAAAAGAACCGATTGTACTACTCAGCGCTCAGGGGATAAAGAATTTAGCACTAGATGAAAAAAATCAATTGTTATATTTCTATGCAGAAATAGATCAAAAATCAGGAATATACAAGCTACAACTACAATAATATACAACTACTTATAGACAAAAAGACTACCTCCATCAGGTAGTCTTTTTTATTATATATTAACAAACAATTCGCAAACATTTCTACTTATCTTTTTGCAAATCTTTTAGAAACTTAGCTAAATCATCGCCAATTTCTGCATCTTTAAGACCAAATTTAATAGTGGCTTTAATGAAATTTAACTTATTACCAGTATCAAGCCACTCGCCCTCAATCTTTTTACCATAGATAGGCTTGTTCTGCTGTAACATCTCATCATAAGCATCAGCCAACCTAATCTCGCCGGACTTCCCTTTTTCCATATGAGATAAAACATCAATGATATCAGGGGTGATAATATTAATACCAACTTGAACTAAGTTTGATGGAGCATCAGCGATAGCTGGCTTTTCCACGAACTGTTTAACCTCATAAACACCATTACCTAAATCTATGCCGCCCATCACACCAAACTGACTAACATCTTTTTTATCAACTTCTGATAAACCAATAACTGTATCACCATATTTTTCATAAGTTTCCATGACTTGAGTAACAGGAGAAATAGCCGCATCATAAAGAGTGTCGCCAAACATAACTAAAACAGCTTCATCTTTTTCGATTAAGTGGGCAGCACACAAAACAGCATGACCATCTCCTAATGGAATTGGCTGACGGACATAGGAAAATTTAGCTAAATTTTCAATAGCTTGCACTTTTTTAATTAAATCAAGTTTATTTTTTTCAACTAAGGTTTTTGATAATTCATAAGAATAATCAAAATGATCTTCAATCGCTCTTTTGCCACGACCCGTGACAAAGATTATTTCTTCAATACCAGCAGCCACGGCACTTTCCACTAGATACTGAATGACTGGCTTATCTACCACCGGCAACATTTCTTTAGGCTGAGCCTTGGTAGCTGGCAAGAAACGAGTACCAAAACCAGCGACTGGAAAAATTGCTTTTTTAATTTTTTGCATATACTTATTATTAAGGGCCAACTATTATTAACGCCAACCCCATTTTTTAAAATATTTCCACCATGATTTAAGATGTTCTCGAGCTATTTTATCAGAAAATATCGCTCTGTACCAGGGCAAACGAGCACTGTCACGCATATGGTCATGAATAACCACTGCCTGGGGGTTGTAAACAACTTTTTTCCCAAGTTTGTTCGCTCGACGGCACAAATCAACATCTTCAAAATACATAAAAAATTGATCATCAAATAACTTGCCCCCTTCCAAAAGATCATCTTTCCTTACCAGCAAACAAGCTCCCAACAACCAATCAACCACTTTAATCTCGGTGTGGGAGTCCCTCTTCATAAAATAATTTTCTAAGAAAACGGGAAAAAGATTTCCAATCGTCGTGCGTCGCAATAGCGGTAAGAATATACTGGGATAGCGAGCACAAGAATACTGCAAACTTTTATCAGGATTTAACAATTTCGGACCAACTATTGCCACGTCTAAATTATTTTCTAAATATTGATATAATATTTTAATAGCCTCAACTGAAAAAACCAAATCGGGATTGGCAATTAAAATATACCTACCTGAACTCTCTTTAATACCCAAGTTATTACCGCCCCCCATACCTAAATTAACTGGACTCTTAATATATCTGACCTGATTATATACAGAAGATAAATCGCTTAGGTTGTCGCCAGAATTATTTTCCACAACAATTATTTCATACGCGATTCCAGAAAGATCAGCCATCACTAAAGACTGCAGGCAATTAACCAGCTTAAGCTTACTCTTATAATTAACAATGATAAGCGACAAATCCATATTATTGCTTAAGTAACTTAATTAATAGACGAGTAATCGAAAAATAAACAGAAAAAATAGGGTTCACGACATATTTTAAAAGAGGGCTATTTATTTCCTGATAAGCAATCGCCCCAGAGAACAAGGGTAATATCTTATAGTCAGGCACCTTACGCAAAGCTTGGGTTTGTCGTCGGGCTTTTAATAAATATGACCAATTCTTAATATTAAAAAAATAAGCCCAAACTTTCTTTTTTTCTTCTAGCCAGCCAGAGCGCCAAGAAAAATAAGTAGTACCTAATTCCATTATTAATAAAGGCGGGAAAAATAATATTAGAGCTAATAAAGAATAATTTTTCCAGGCAACAATTAAGCGATTACGCTCCAGCCAATAAAACTTGCTAATAGAGCGACTGAATTCATAATGATGGTAAGCAATTGCTTTTGGCGCTAGTAAACATTGCCAACTGGATAACCATAAACGCCAGCCTAAATCTTGATCCTCATTATACATCCAAAATTCTTCATCAAACAAGCCAACATCTCTTAAAGCCTTAGCTTTTAACAAAACACAAGCTCCTGAAGGATAAGCGATTGCGCTTGATTTCACTTGAACATTATTATATTTTTCGCGATAAGACCGACAGTAACCAAAGCCTAAAAAATGAGTAACATTACCCAGGCTATTTACCAATTCTCTATCTGGATCAAGCATCAAACGGGCTTGAATGGCACCAGCTAAATGATTGGACTCAGCCACGTATACAAGCTCTTTTAAGGCACTAGCATCCAAAGAGGCGTCCATATTTAGCAATAATATATAGTCATAGCCTTCGTCCAACATTATTCTCATGGCATCATTATTACCCTTGGCAAAACCATCGTTGTGCTTATTACAAATAATACGTGCTTCTGGTGCTTGTGTGCGTAAATAAATCTCTGATTGAACACTACTAGCATTATCAACAATAAAAATATCAGGCTTAATGTATGGGTCTAATTGACGAAGAGACTCTAAACAAGGCGCTAAAAAGCGCTCAGCATAATCTTTATAATTAACTAGAATAACCCCTACTTTCATAAATTAAGAAAAAATTTTAGCTAGCAAGCGCCCAAAAGGCCAAACGTTTTTTAGGATGTAATATTGCCAACGCGGTTGCCATTTCTCAAAATACTTCAACATTGATTCCTGAAAATACTGCTGTTTATTATTAACATCAACTTGATTAAAACTTTGACCGACATAATCAACACAGCTAGTAATCGGCGTATACCATACTTCACCGCCATTTTTATACACCTGTCTACAAAAGTCAACTTCTTCAAACCAAATAAAATAACGCTCATCCAAATGGATGTCAGTGATTGGCATTATTTTTGCACAAGCCTGACGGTTAATCAAGAAGCAAGCGCCACGAATAGAGTCGACTTTCTGGGCACAGCTATAGTCAAACTGTTTACATAAATAAGCATCAGTAATACCAGAAAAGATATGTGGTAGCTTTAAAACGATAGCCAATTGATCGGCCAACCTAGGGAAACGACGAATATGAGGTAGTAAAGAGCCATTAGCGCCCTCCAAACGACAACCAACTACGCTTGCTTGAGCATTATCATCCGCCCAAGCTAATAATCGCTCAATGGTGTGAGGGAAAACTAGCATGTCTGGGTTAAGTAATAAGACATAATTGCCTTGTGCAATAGCAAGAGCCTGATTATTAGCCTTAGCAAAACCACGATTATCCTTGTTGACAATAATTTTTACCTCCGGGAACTCAGTAGTAACCATCTCCACGCTTCCATCTAAAGAATTATTATCAACTATAATAACCTCTGCTCGCAAATTAGCAATAGATGGTAATAAGGCGGCTAAATTAGCTCTCAATTTTTCTTTCACCTTCCAGCTAACAATAACTATTGAAATATCCATATTATTTAAGCTTGGCTTTAATTCTTTTCAATCGAGAGCCACCGCCAGCAGTAATCGCAACTAATTTTTTCTTAATACCTAAAGTAGTGGCGACAAAAGACACCACCTCATCATTAGCTTGGCCTCGCTCTGGGGCTGATTTTACCTTCAACTTTAAGGTGCCGTCAGCTAAAGACTCTTGCCATTCAGTTATATCAGAACCAGGAGAAACTTTAACATGAAATGAGCACTTACCCTTATCTTGTAGGCTATTTTTTATATCTTCAATACTCATGAAAAAAAATTAATAAATAATTAATAAAAACAATAAATCTATTGCCTAAAAACTATAGCATTAGGAATATTGCGGCCTGGACCCACCATATATTCGCCATTATAGATTAAAGCTGAAGAAGATCCGCCATCCAAATTTATAGCATAATCCATTCCCATCGCCTTCATAATAACCGCTAAATCATCCACCGTAGCTTGTCGAGCTATTACTAAATACAATTCGCCATGACCGGGACTTGTGACGTCATCCTTATAACCAATAGCGTTACGCCAGTATTTACCAGTTTTCTGACCATTATCTAAATCCCAATCTATTAAAACATTCATCTTATTTTCCACTAAGCGTGGCTTATTGCCTAAAGCGGCCTGTAATTTTACACCCTGGCTCTGCTCAAAATCAACCACGCTTTTAAAGTCCCGTGAATCTTTAAAATAATAAAATTTATTGTTTGTATCAAAGGCAATAATCGGTCCAGTCGTCCAGTATTTCAATTGATCTTCATTAACCATAATGCCGGTCAAGCTATCATAGACCGGAAAGAAGTAATAATTAGCCTTACCACAACCGGCAGAAGCACAAAAATAACTACCGTTAACCCCGGCAAAAGCGTTATTTTTAAACACATAACTAGCCAAGGTATCAGCAGCACAACTCACACCACTGCAAGTATCGGCGGCAGCTAAACTAAGAATCTCTAAATTAGGGTTTTTTAAATCTATTCTGACAACATCAACTTTAAAATTGCCACGCTCTGTTGTAATAATTTTATAGTCATAGGAACTATATATATTTAAACTTTCATTTAAGCCCGGCTTATGAATCAGGGCTAAATTAGTTTGAGTAATACCTAGTCCGAGTTCACGCATAACCCGAAAAGCATCCTCTGGTCGCCCTAAATAATATTTTTTTAAATCAAGCGGGTTAATATACCAAGCTTCACCGTTTTTTTCTACTTGTAAAATAATTCTACCAGCTAAGCGCTTAGCTAAATCAGTATTACCACTAACAGGCATGCCCACCTGAGCAATTTCTTGAAACTGAATTTCATTGATACCTAAGCCTAATTCTCGCATCACTTTGAAGGCATCAGCCGGACGACCTAAAAAATAACGCCGTAAATCAAGCGGATTAATATACCAAGCTTCACCGTTTTCTTCAACGCTTAAAACAATCCGACCGGATAATTTATCAACCAAGCCGGCAGTCTTGCCTGCCTCTGGCCAAAAACAGAGGGTTAATAATAGTATAGAAGATAAAAAACGCCAATATTTCATAAAATAATCAATAAAATTGAAGCTTAAAGTCAGCTTGAACTGACTTCAGTGTAGCCTTTTTACAGGAAAAAATCAATTTAAAAAAGATTAAAGACATCTTGTCAATATTTAATAAATCTCATATCTATACTACAATGAAGATAACATTTAGATAACTATTTATATATTAAATTTATGAGTGAAGAAAATAATTATATTCGTCCTTCTTGGGATGAATACTTTATGAAAATTACAGAAATGGTTGGTTCTCGTGGTAGCTGTGATCGTGGACGTTCCGGCTGTATTATTACTCGTGATCGGCGTATCGTCGCTACTGGTTATGCCGGATCCCCAGTTGGACTGCCTCATTGTGATGAAGTTGGACACGAATTACACACCGTGACTAATATTGATGGTACTGTCAGCAAACACTGCATTCGTACTACTCATGCCGAGCAGAATGCAATTTGTGAAGCTGCTCGCATGGGCACATCACTTGATAAAGGCACTTTATATTGCAAAATGACTCCTTGTTATACTTGTGCAAAAATGATAATTAATACTGGCATTAAAAGAGTTGTTTGTGCTCAAGATTACCATGGTGGTGCTCGCAGTAAAGAAATTTTTAAGGAAGCAGGAATAGAGTTTAATTTATTGTCCGAAGAAATGACTACTTATAAAGACATGAAATAATAAATATATGAAAGCATATTTAGATTTATTAAAAGATGTTTCAGAAAATGGTCGTGGCAAAGACGATCGTACTGGTACTGGCACCACCAGCGTCTTTGGCAGACAAGTTCGCTTTGATTTAAATCAAGGTTTTCCTCTTTTAACCACTAAGAAACTACATTTAAAATCTATTATTTATGAATTGCTATGGTTTCTGCAAGGAGACACTAATATCAAATACCTAAATGATCACGGTGTTTCAATTTGGGATGAGTGGGCTAATGAAAATGGAGATTTAGGTCCTATTTATGGTAAGCAATGGACGGGCTGGGAAGCAACAAACGGAGAAAAAATAAATCAAATTGCTGAAGCTATCGAAATGATTAAACATAATCCCAGCTCTAGAAGAATTATTGTTAGTGGTTGGAATGTAGGGGACTTAAGAGCTTTAATTTCCGGCAAAAAAACAGCCCCACCACCCTGTCACACCTTATTCCAATTTTATGTAGACGCCGACGATCGTCTTTCTTGTCAGCTTTATCAACGTAGTGCCGATCTATTTCTAGGAGTTCCTTTTAATATTGCTTCCTATGCTCTTTTGGCCATGATGGTTGCCCAAGTAACTGGTAAAAAACTCGGTGATTTTGTTCATACTTTTGGTGATTTACATATCTATAACAATCATCGTGAACAAGTAGCTGAACAATTAAGTCGCGAACCACGAGTTCTGCCTAAAATGATTTTAAATCCAGAAGTAAAAGATATATTTTCATTTAAATATGAAGATTTTAAGCTTGAGGGCTATGATCCTTTACCGAGCATTAAAGCGCCAATAGCCATCTAATATTAATTTATGATACCTGTAACTCTAATTATGGCCGTAACGGCCGATGGAAAAATTGCTAAAGATAAGAATCAATTAGCAGATTGGACCAGTAAAGAAGATAAACAATTATTTATACAAACATCCAAAGATTTTGGCGTTATTATGATGGGTGATAACACCTTCAAGACCTTTCCCAAGCCTTTGCCTGGTAGGTTAAATTTAGTATTCTCCTATAATGGTGGCGAAGATATTGATGGCCTTTTAAGATGGGTGCAAGGAGAACCGGAAAAAGTGCTCTTAGATTTAGAACAAATGGGCTTTAAGAAGGCTCTTTTGGGTGGCGGCGCTTTTTTAAACACCCTATTTTTAAAAAAACAGTTAATTTCAGAAATAATCCTAACAATTGAACCAAAAATATTTGGTAATGGTATTTCTTTATTCACTGAAGACAGTGAACATGATTTAGAGCTACAAGAATGCAAACAATTAAATACAAACACAATAATGCTTAGATATAAAGTAATTTATTCCTAAATTCTTATGCCCAAATTAATCCTTGGTTTTGCCGGTAAGCTAGCTAGCGGTAAGGCGGTCTGTCAAAAATATATCAGCGAAAAACATGACGCCGGCAGTGCTCGTTTTTCCGCCTCACTACGTGACACCCTTAATCGTCTCTACCTACCCATATCTCGCGAGAATATGCAAAACCTTTCCTTAGACTTCCGTAACCGTTTCGGTAGCGACATTCTTGCTCGAGTCATTGCCGAAGATGTGAAAAACGATCAACATGAAATTGTGATAGTTGATGGGGTTAGACGCTTAGAAGATGTGAGTTCTCTAAGAGAATTACCCAATTTCTTCCTTATTAGTATTGACGCCAAACCAGAACTAAGATATGAAAGAATGAAAGCCCGTAATGAGAATGCTGGCGATGCCGAAAAAAGCTATGAGGACTTTATTGAGGACGGCCAACGTGAAGCTGAGTTACAAATTCCAGAAGTAATGAAGTCTGCTCACTTCCATCTAGACAATAATGGTGATTTTGATAATTTATATAAACAGATTGACAAAATCTTAGAAGAGATACAAGATTAAAAAAGACACAGCATTAGGAGGAGTGCTGAGGCTTGACCCCAAGGCACTCTTTTATTATCCTAAATATACATATCTATACACTAAGAACCTATGTCTAATTATTCAGGAAAATTTATCGTCATTGATGGCACCGATGGTAGCGGTAAAACCACTCAATTACAGCTTTTAGCCAGCAAACTCTCAGCTGAGCGTTATGACGTGGAAATTGCTGATTTTCCTCAATATAATACTAAATCTGCCGGCATGGTGGAAGAATACCTATCCGGTAAATATGGTGGCGCTGACGATGTCAATCCTTATGCCGCTTCTATTTTTTATGCAATTGATCGCTTTGATGCCAGCAAGCAGATTCGTGAATGGCTAAAACAAGGTAAAATTGTTATTTCTAACCGCTATATTTCTGCTAGTTTTGCCCATCAGGGTGGGAAAATAGACAATCCACTAGAACGCAAACTATTTTTTAATTGGTTAAGCGAAATCGAATACAAAATTTTTAATATACCTAAGCCAGATTTATCGCTAATCCTACACGTTGAAGCTGAGGTTTCTCAAAAAATGGCTAAAGATCGTCAACGTGAAGATTGGAAAGGTAAAACTAAAGACATCCACGAAGATAATTTACAACATTTAAAAAAGGCTGAGAAAGCCTATATTGATATTGCCCAGAATCTACCAGATTTTAAATTAATTAAATGTACTCGTAACGGCGAAATCATGAGCCGTGAAGATATTCATTACCTTGTCTGGTTGCACGCTAATCGTATTATAAGCGTTGGCAGTAGTCAAAGAAAGCCTGATTTTCAAGCCATGAGCGATTTATTAGTTAGTAAGGGCAAGTTGGGTCCTAATTTACCAGAATTAGCCCATACACCTAAAATTTCTGTTGACCAAATGCCAAGCCAAACACTAAGCGTCAGCCAAGAGAGAGCTTTGGCTGCTCACCCCGAAGATGAAGAAAATATAGGGACTACAAAATTAATAAACTCTGAAGCGAAAATTAAAATCAACGAAGAATCTACATTTACCTCAAACGATGTTTTAAGAGAAATTATAGTGGAGCGCTTACAAACAAATTCTAAATTACCAACACGATCACACGTGCATGATGCCGGGCTTGATTTATATGCTGCTGAAGATTGTTCAATTCCTCCTTATGGTCAAGATACTATTGCTACCGGCATTAAAATTGCTATTCCCACCGGCTACGTTGGATTGATTTGGGATAAAAGTGGCTTAGCCAGTCAGGGCTTTACCACCATGGGTGGCGTAATTGATGCCAGTTATCGTGGTGAAATAAAAGTTGTTTTTAAAAATCTTAGTGAAGATATATATAATATTCAAACCGGACAAAAAATTGCACAGCTACTTATTCAAAAAATTACCACCCCTACCATTAAAGAGGCTAAAGTGGAAGATAACAGCAGTCGCGGCGAAGATGGTTTTGGTAGCACTGGACTTTTTTAAGATTAACGCCCCAAATTGGGGCTTTTTTCTTAATAAACCCAAAATACTTTCCTGAAAAGGTATTTTCCAGTAAAATAGAGATATATGAAATATGATGTAATTATCGGCCTGGAAATCCATGCTGAACTAAAAACAAAAAGCAAGATGTTTTGCTCTTGCGATAATGACTCAAAAGGCAAGGCGCCTAACACAACTGTCTGCCCTATCTGCCTTGGTCATCCTGGCACCCTGCCAACACCAAACAAACAAGCAATTGATTGGACGCTTTTAATTGGCCTAGCCTTAGATTGTCAGATTAATAAAAATTCTAAATTTGATCGTAAGAACTATTTCTATCCTGACCTACCGAAGGGTTACCAGATTTCTCAGTATGACCAACCTTTCTGCTATCAAGGCAGTTTAGATATTGGCGATAAAAAAATAGATATCACTCGTGTTCATTTAGAAGAAGATACTGGTAAATCTTTTCACCCCCAAGAAAGTAAGGATACTTTAATTGATTTCAATCGTGCCGGAACACCTTTAGTGGAGTTAGTGAGTGAACCCGTTATTGAGAGCGCTGAAGAAGCAAAATTATTTTGCCAAGCCTATCAGCGAATTCTGCGCTTTCTTGATGTTAGTAATGCAGATATGGAAAAAGGTGAGATGCGTTGTGAGGCTAACATCAGTTTACAAAAAAAGGGGGCTTGGGAATATCGTGATGGCTTAATTATTGCCAAAGGCAAGAGAGCATTGAATGCTAAAGTGGAAGTTAAAAATATTAATTCTTTCCGTGCAGTTGAAAAAGCAATTAATTATGAAATTCAAAGACAAGGCGAGGCCTTAGATAATAAAAAGGAAATAATTCCTGAAACAAGAGGTTGGGATGAGAAAAAAGGTGTGACCGTAGCCCAGCGTCGTAAAGAAAGTGCCGCTGATTATCGCTACTTTCCTGAACCAGATATCCCAGCAATTATTATTGACGAGGCCTGGTTAAATAAAATTAAATTAAATTTAGTAGAATTACCAGGAACAAAAAAGAAACGTTTTGAACAACAATATGGTCTAAAAGCTGATAGCGCCGAAACAATTGCTAATGACAAGGATTTAGCTTCATTTTTTGAAAATGTAATGTCAGAGATGGGTGCTTGGATTGAAGCTACTGGTGATAATTTTGAACGTCAAGATAAAAATGCCGCACAAATGGCAGCTAACTGGATTATTAGTGAGCTCTTGAAAAACTTAAATAAAGACAAACGCAGCGCGATCGATTTAAAGATGACTGCCGAAAATTTTGCTGAACTTTTGACTTTAATTTGGCAAAATAAAATTAACTCTAATGCTGGACAAAGAATTTTAGAAATAATGTATTGGGAGGGTGGAGACCCAACTGATATTATGGAAAAATTAGGACTGGAGCAATTAGATGATAGCGAAGAATTAGAGAAAGCAATTAGATTAGTTATTGCTAGCAACCAAAAACAAGCCCAAGAATATAAAGCCGGCAAGCTTCCTCTGATTCAATTCTTTGTTGGCAAAGTTATGGCTGAGACCAAAGGTAAAGCTAATCCGGAAATACTGCGACCACTCCTAGAAAAAATATTAAGTGAATAAGACATAAATATTAATAAAAGCCGCTCAAAAAAGCGGCTTTTATTATATAAAAATTCAATACTCAAGTTAATTATAAGTAATCGTTAATTAATTCCTCTGCCTCTGCCTGATTATTAACCCAATTAATTTTTCTTCCCTGCTTTTCCCAGCGCTTAAACCATGTTTTCTGGCGCTTAGCAAAACGATAGGAAGCATCACTAAGCTTGGCAACCATTTCCTCATAACTTAATTTCTCTAATAAGTAATAGGAAATAAACTTATACTCTAAACCAAAAGAAATAAGTCGTTGCCAGCTAAGGCCATCCGCATGTAAACCTTCAACTTCGGCCACCATACCTTCATTGTCCAAACGATCATTAATTCTTTTTATAATTCGCTCACGTAATATCTCATCAGGCCAATTAAGTCCAATTAATAAAAATTCATATTTGGGTTCTTGTTTTTTTGGCAACTCTCCGCCCTGTTCAAATATTTCCAAATAACGGACTAAACGTCGAGGATTAAGCTTATCGCTATTATTAAGTTTACGAGCAAAATCGGGTTTTAATTTTTCTAAACGTAAGTATAAATCATCTCTACTTAAAGACTCCAATTCCTGACGCTTAGCCTCATTAGGCTTAACTTCACTCAATTCATAATTATCAACTAAAGCTTGCAAGTACAGACCAGTGCCCCCAACAATAATTGGTAATTTCTTTCTAGCACATATATCACTCAAAGCCTGATTAGCTAATTTTGTATACTTAGCTAAATTAAACTCAATATTAGGAGAAACAATATCAATTAAATGATAGGGTGTCTTTTTGTCATTTAATTCGTACTCAGCTAAATCTTTTCCTGTTCCAATATCCATGCCTTGATACACCTGCCGACTATCAGCGGAGACAATTTCACCATTATATTTATCCGCCAAACGTACACCTAAAGACGTCTTGCCCGAAGCAGTAGGGCCGAGGATAACTAAGACTAAACTTTTCTGATTATTTTTTAAATTATTAGGCATACTTATGCTAAATTATAAAAATCATTAGTAGTACTTTTTTATTTTACAAACTCTCCCTCCAAATTATTACTAACTATTTTATTAATTTTTACTTTCACGAAATTACCAATAATATCTTCTAAGCGCATTTCAGTCGGAACAATAAATTTAATAGTTTTAAAGCCTGAAGTCTTGCCATAATATTTACCCCTTTTATTTATGCCCTCCGCTAAAACAATTATTTCTTTATCTAAATAACTATCATTAATATTTTGGCTATTAACGGCTAAAATATCTAATAAAACTTTTTCACGGCGCTTCTTTTCTTCTCGGCTAACATTGTCTTTCATATTCCAAGAAACTGTACCTGGCCGAGGGCTATAGATAGAAATAAAAGCCATGTCAAAATTCATCTCTTTGATTAATTTGACTGTATTAAGAAATTGTTTTTTTGTTTCACCAGGGAAACCAACAATCACATCAGTGGTAATAATAATTCCCGGCTTAGCCTGTCTGATTTGTTCTATAAGTGAACAAAAGTGAGCAGCTGTATATTTACGATTCATGGCTTTAAGAATTTCATCATCACCCGACTGCAAAGCAACGTGTAAATGATGACAAATCTTATCAGACGAAGCTAAAACAGCAATCAATTCATCGGATAAATCTTTAGGATGACTGGAAGAAAAACGTAACCAAAAATCACCCGGCAAAGAAGCTAATACACTTAATAATTTAGGAAAGTTAGTCTGCTTACTCTGATAACTATTAACATTTTGAGCAATTAAAATAATCTCCTTATAACCCCGCTTAATCAAAGCTTTAACCTCAGAAACAATGTCACTGGCTGGACGATAGACTTCAGGGCCACGGGCATAAGGAACAACACAATAAGAACAAAAGTTATTGCAACCATTACCAATTGGCACATAGGCGCTAAAATTACTCTCATACTTTGGCTGAATAGTTAAATATTTCTCACCACTAATTTTTCTTAACTCATCACTACTTAAAAGATTGTCTGGGCGACAATTATGTAATAATGCCAATAAATTGGGCAACTCATTAATCGGCATAAATAAATCAACCTTGCCCGCCAGTCTTTTTTGCACATCCTTACGTTTGGCCAAGCAGCCGGTAATAACAATTGTAGCCTTAGGATTAAGTTTACGCATACGACCGACTAGTCCATAAACCCTATCTTCAGCCGACTGACGAATACCACAGGTTGTTAGAATAATTAAATCAGCCTGAGGCCAATCATCTTGTTTAATATAATTATTGTCGTCTAAAAAAGAAGCGATGCGCTCGCTATCGGCCTTATTCATCTGACAACCAAGGGTTAATATGTAATAATGCATAATTTTATTCCGTTACAATCGTGCCTGCTTGAATAATAGGGCTTGAAGTAGCAATGCTATCTAAACGATAAAGACCAAAAGGGCCACGACGCTCGAGTAATTCAATCTTAAAGCCATAGGGCGGTAAACGCCTTTCGTTTAGATACTGCAAATCTTTAGGCGGAAAGAAAAAATTATAATAATAAACTGGATACTCTTTTAATAAAGCACCAATACTGGCATTAACATCGTCATTAGTCAACAAAGCATTAACTACACGTCGTTCAGGAAAAAGTTGTTTGTCGTGATACTGAGTAATAATAATTGAATTGGCCTCCGTCTCATTTAAGATGCTTAGAGTATTATTACGATCAGTAAAGTGATTGTAATATAAAATTGCTAAGCCCTCCTCAGAACCAAAAAAGGTAAAGATAGAAAAAATAAAAACTAGAACACCGCTTATCACTATCACCCAAGTAGATTCTAAAGAGCGTTTTATTCCACGCGACCATTTAAAATCAGATCTTAGCGACATTAAGTTTGCAAATAACTTAGCTAAACTAGTAATGGCGAGTGAAGCTAAAGGAATCGCCATAATATATACAGGCAACCAATAGCGAGTATAAGAATTACCAATTGTAAAACGAGTCGGGTCAGGATTATCATTAAACTTCCAGCTACCATAATACAAAACTAAGAGAGAGGATAGGATAAACCAAGCAACTAGATAAGCATAAATCCAACGTTGCTGTTTTTTAGCTAGTTTAAATAATAAAAAAATTCCACCTAAGAAAGTTAGACTGCAAAGCACGGGAAACATAGCCAAAACATAGTGATAGAACATCCATAAAGATTGACGAGGATGATAACCGAAATAAAAAATATTCTGCCAAATAGTATTAGCGGCACTTTTATACTGAGTAAAATGACCAGTTACGGTTGATTGTACAAATTGACCACCCGCTTGTGATAGCTGAACGATTGAACGATTCATTTCGCCATAGCCCCCAAAGAATGGTGATGAATATAAAATCTGATTCCAATAGAACAAGGGCAGTAAAGCTAAGATTACCGCTGAAAGCATTAATATTAACCTAGTAAAAGCTAAACGACGGGCATAGAATAACCACAGAATAAATAAAGCGGGACCAAGCCATAATAACTCCGAAGTGCGAGCCGTAATAGCGCCACCCAACATAAGACCGGCCATAAGAGCTGCTAAATAACTCAATATTTCTGCCCTCACTAACTTCAAGCGCCAAAAATTTTTATCTTTTTTAATTTTTTGTAAAAGATCACGCGGAATAATACTTAAACTGGCAAAGAGAGTAAATCCAAGCAAGAAAATGGTAAATAATATATTATGAAACATGCTCCGAGAGGAATAGAAAAAATAAACCGGGAAAGAGGCCAATAGTAAGGCAGAAACAATAGCCTGCTTTGGCCCTAATAAACGTCTGACTAAAGCGTAAAAGAAAATAATGCCCAACGCGCCAAAAAATGGGGTTAAATATGGAATCACTCCTACTCCTAAAACAGAAGCAATCTTACCATATACTAAAATTATACCAATAAAGCTAACCGGTTTTAACCAACCATGATCACTACGAATACTACGCGGATGAACTATCTCTTCAGCCACTAAATTAGCTGGTTCAAAAACTGCAATTTGTCCAGTTTGAGCATAATGATTAGTGAAAAAATAATTAGAAGTTTCGTCGGGTGATAAAAACTTCACATAATCATCTTCTTGGGTATAATAATTAAAAGCGGAAGTCGCCACAAAAAAAACCAACGCTATTAGCAGGACTAGAATATTATTCAAATTTTTGGAAAACCAGCCAAATTTCATAAATAAAAAAGAAGATTACAGCTCTAATTAATAGTAGCCAAAATTGGGCGAATAAGCAAGAATTTGCTATTATATACACATATGAAAAACATCAATTTTAAGCTTAATTTCCCTATTTTCTGGCTAGGTTTAAGCCTATTTATCAGCACCAGCACCTTGGTCTATTTTCTTTATGCCTTAGATATTATCGGCTTAATCGCCAGTATTTTAATTACTAGCATATTACTTTGGAGCCTAAAACCTTACCTAAAAGATTTAAAATCTAAAACAAACTCAGATACAAGTTATAAATTTTGGCTATATGGCGTAATTAGTATTTTAGCTACTATATCTGCTTTAATATTAGCTTTTTATGCCCGAACAGATCAAGCCATTATCTCTCCCTGGCAGTTAATTAATCCTTGGTTTTTTGTGTTTATCGCCTTAGCTAGTTTATGTCTTTTACTCGCTTTAAAACAGGCAGCCCCTGATACCTGCAAAAAAATCTTACTTAGCTTTTATTACTTAGGGATCTTTAGTGTGGCCTCCATTATTTATAAACTCGGCTATGGCTTCGACCCTTTTATCCATCAAGCAGCCATGTTAGAAATAAATAAATATGGCTTTATCCTGCCTAAAAACCCTTATTACTTAGGACAGTATAGTGTGATTATTTTACTGCACAAAATCAGCGGACTGAGTCTTTATTTAATTAATCAATGGCTAGTGCCAATAACTAGCGCGCTCCTCTTACCTCAAATCATCTATTATCTGTTTCCTAAAAAAGCTGACAATAAAAGTGCTTGGCTAAGTAGCCCACTTATAATTTTACTAGGTTTTACGCCTTTAATCATGACTACACCGCAGAATTTCAGCTATCTATTTCTATTAGCAACCATTATTTTTATTTATACAAATCTTTCTTGGCCTTTAATTGTTTTTTCAGCCCTAGCCACTTTTGCTATTCACCCTTTAAGTGGTATACCTGCTCTTGCCTTGGTCACTCTCTTTTTATTACCAAAAATTAAAATTAAAAAACTTTCTTTTAATGCACTTAAACGCTCAGAAATTATTTTTGCTAGCTTATTTTTAATCTTTTGCCTCACCATTTGGGCAACTTCCGGTTTCAGTCCCTTACATTTAAGTAGCTATAACTTAAGCTTGCTTAATCCCTCTTTTCTAGGACAAGAAAATTTCATTCTGAACTTTGTTTACTTCTTTGTGAATAACTATTTTTGGCTCATTTTGGCCGGCGCAATAATTATATTTTTTCAACGTCATCGCCTATGGCCGGATATATCCCTTAAGGAAACAAAAACATTGCGCCTACTTAGCTTGGCGGCCTTGGCAGCTATTAGCGCTTATCTAATTAGCCGTGGCTTCTCTTTTGCTAGTTTAATTAATTATGAACAAGATAATTATGCCGCCCGCCTGCCCATTATTGCTTTAATTCTATTAATCCCAATCTATTGGGAGTTATTCCATTATTTAAGTAAACGAGCGCTTAAACAAACTCAAATAATGCAGGTAATTCTGCTTGTGGGCACGGCTATAATTATGACAATTGCTGTTTATGGATCATATCCTCGCTTTGATAATTACTTCAATTCCCGAGGATACTCAACCGCTGAGAGTGACATTGAAGCGGTGCATATTGTCGAGAATCTAGCCCAAGGTCAAGCTTACATCACTTTAGCGAATCAACAAGTCAGCGCCGGCGCCTTACATGAATTTGGTTTTCATAATCGATATCTAAATAATAGAGATCAGCAAGAAATATACTTTTATCCAATTCCCACTGGTGGGCCGCTTTATCAATATTACTTAGATATGGTCTATAAGAATGCTAAGCGAGAAACTATGCTTAAGGCGATGGAATTTAGCCAGGTTAATCGCGCTTATTTAATTATTAATAAATATTGGTGGGCCAGTGATAAGATTATCGCCGAAGCTAAATTAAGTGCCAACTTCTGGCAGAAGATTGATGATGGCAAAGTTTATATATTTGAATATAGGCAATAAAAAAAGGGAATACTTTCGTAATTCCCTCGCATAGATTTAAATTTTTTTATTCACTAAAACGTCTACGTCGCCGTCTCGTTCCAGTAATTAAATTAATAATTGTGCCTCCTTGAAAAATTAGGAGATAGAATAGTAACAGCCAAGCAGCTCTTGCTATCGTTAGATTCTCCCCCATTTGAAGGGGTAAAACATTTAATGATTTTAATAATAAAGCAATTATTACTATAATTGCATAGATTATAATCACCTGTCCAATTTCCTTTAGAGAGTTTAATTTATCCTCTCTAGTCATTTTTTCTTTTTTCATGATTAAATTTTTAAGTACTAAAAGTAGAATATCATATAAATATGATTATGTCAATATTTATCTAATTAATACTCTAATATTAAACAAAAACTCCAGACTAAGCTGCTGGAGTTTTTATATATCAAGTATTATTTATTTAGGAAGATTAAACCAATTAAGCAATTTCATCACATAACTCCAAGGCGACCTTTTTTAATGATGTCTCCATATTTTTGTCGCTAGAACCCATACGGGCTTCATTGTGTTTAGTAAAAATAGTTCTGGCTTTAGTAGTGAAAGAGTCTGAATCAAGTCCAGCATCAGCAAACTGTTGGTCTCCCATTAAAGTTAGGCGACCTCTTTTCAAATATGACTTGACTAAAGCAATGACATACTTATCACCATAAGCATTCAAAATACTCCCCATCGCTTTTTTAACAATTGCTAAATCACCTTCGGAACGACGAAATTCCTCCGCACCAGAACTAATAATAAAATCAAGCATGTCGGTAGCCTTCTGCTCGCGCTCACCAATATTTTTATCTGGATTAAAAATAATATCTGGCAAATTTAAAACAGTTTCTTTTATCTCACCAGCCTCATCTTGCTTAAAGATAAAATCACTCGGCAACACCTCGCCAACCGCACCATGCTGATCATGAATTTGATGTAAATAAGCGCCAGCAGACTCTAGTGCCTGAAAGCGATCAACACGATTTAACTTGTCGCTATCAATAATATCAGAGCGCATAATATCTTGTAAGGCCAAGCCATCGCGATATAAAGACTGATCCTTAATCTCAATTCCTTTTTCATTATCACCATATACACCTTCTAGGCCTAACCGCTTGATATTATTTAATATTTCTTCTTTATTGCCTCGGAAACGTTTGGCTCCAGGCATAATAAATTTAAAAAATAATTTTGGATCACGTTTCAAAATTTCTCCCACGTTTCTAACGAGATGTTCATCATAATTACGTAAAACAGCATCACCAAATCTATCAATTTTAGACACTACGCCAGAATTATCCCAAACCATTTTATTATCACCTTCCATCATTCTCAGTTTACCACCATACACACCAACCGAACTTTCATAATCTTCGCTAGGCAAACGTGACTCGTTAACAGTCTTGTTAACTGAGTCTCTAATTTTGTTAAGAGGATTTAAAGTTTCGAATTTAAACATATAGTTAATATTATTTACTCTCTAAATGATTAAACACTGGTCCGACTGCAAGCACAATCTTATCCCCTATGGAATGGGCAACAATCATCAAGCGCGGAGATGCTAAAGTCTCTTGCAAATTAGCCCCTAATTTATTATTGCGCCATGATAGAGTTTTTAACCCGGCCTCATCCACTGAATACATCAAAGCAAAATCTCGTATAAACCTATTGTCATCGCTATCTAAAACTATACCCTGTGCCTGCTTAGAGGCAATAGCTCGTAAGCCAGCAATCTGTATACCGGCATCGCGTAAACGGTTAGAGGCTAAACTGGAGCGCTCATCTATACCCAAAGCCTTAAACATATCTAAAATCATCTGGTTATAAGCAGTTAAACGATTAAAATAATTGAGGTTTGGTTCAACCCAAGCATAATCAGGAACGCTAGCCGATATCGACAAATTATTAGCCTGAGAATTTGTATTTTTTAAACCTAACTTATCTAGAGGTAACTGCATGTCAGTCCAAGCTCCAGCAGCACCTATCGCTCCTTGCTCACGCCAGGAGTCAGAACTTAAATAACTAGGTAAAATAGCAGTCTCTGAATTCAAATAAGATTGCCATAGAAATAAAGATGCCCAATAATTATTTAAATTATTTTCCATACCCAATTCGCTTAAAGGCCTTAACTTGTTTAAAGCCTCAGTATAATTAGCATAGTCAGCATTTTCTAAAAAAGATTCTCCTCGCCAAGCAGGGTAAATAAGATTTAAAACATCTTGACTAGAGCCCTGACAGCGCTGATATTCCCTCAGAACCTTACAGGCAGTCACATTATTTTTTGCGGGCTTATCGCCACCCAAATATAAACCAACTTCGGGATAACTAAGACTACCAAAAATAAATTCATTCGGCCAATAAAAATCTGCTAAAAACTGTAAGCCAGCTTTAGTATAACCATCCATGGTTTTCAAATTTAAAGACCCTTGCATCGGCACTAACCCTCTTTGTAACAAAGCCTGGCGCAAAGACTCCATATTGGCGTCACTGTCTATATTTTCTTCAGCAAAAATAGTGGCAATATCATAATCTTCACCAAATAAACCACTAAGTTGATCGCGATAATCAACGTAGTTCCAAGAATCACGCAAACCTTTAAAGAAGGCAATTGTTTTATAAACCCGAGCCCATTCATTTTTTAATTCTTGGCTAGATGAAAAATCTTGAGAGATTAAAGAGGCGGCTGTAAAATTAATACGCCAATCATCCTGATCAAGTAAACAATCTGGACAGCTATCATCCCGATAATTAAGCGGAAAAACTGAATTCAGCCAAGCGCCAGCAAGATAAAAATTTTGTAAACGGGCATTATCCTTATATTCAAGGGGAATTATAAAATTCTTATAATCACGATCATAGAGCAATACTGGCGACTTACTGGTTTCCTTGGCCGCCCTAATTAAATCGAGTTCACGTAGAACATCATCTGTTAAATAAGCTGGAACCGAAAAAGAAAAATTCCTTTGATCCTGAGGACTAAAGCGACCAGCATTAAATTTATTTTCAATATCAATCTGAGCAATTTGAGGCTTTAGTAATTCTAAAGAAACAGCAAAAAAAGCTGCTTCTAAACGTTCGCCCTCAAGAACGCGATTATTAATATTACCGATGGCAGCTAAATGTGATTCATAGCGAATTTTAGCCTGTTCATAAAGCGACTGACTGATATTCCATAAACTTTCATAAAAAACTCCTTCTTCAATATCCTTAAAAGACTGCTTTAAAATACTTTGGTAATAATAGGAAATAAAATCAGCGCTAAGATAAAGAGGGACTCCTTCTTCATTCAATTTTCGGCTGACAGCATAGAAATCAAGCTCTTCCTTTGGCCAAGGATTATCGATTACAGCAAAAGCTTGATTATTTAAAGAGTCTAAACCATCGTCAATAGCTAATTTTCTTGAAATCTCATAATAATTAGCCGTATCTACTTTTATATTGATAGGCAAATTATATTCACTAAAATTAACTGTCTCTAAAGCATCTTCTGGTAATTTATAAAAATCATTAAAACTTAAATACTCAATCGCCTCAGAATTGACTTCCTGATTATTATTTTCTTCGTTATCATCACTGCCATCTAAATGAACATTGTTTAAGCGCGCTTGCTCCTCTTCACTTATATTTGACTTGTCATTAGGCAAAGCTGAGTTTCTAATACTATTTTTTAAAACACCAACTAGCCACCAAACACCAAAAATAAGTGCGACAAAAACAAATAAGCCGATAATAATCATTAATACTTTCTTTTTATTTCTACCCGAGTCATCATCCTGACTATTACTAGCAGCTCCCACAAAATTATTAGCCCTTTCTGCCGGAGCGTTTGTTGGCTCATTTTTTACATCTTCAAACATAAAATTTATGGTAAATATTTTCGCTTATTATTCAAATGTTCAGCATAAGTAGTAGCATAAACAATATTACTACTGCCAGAAGGAGTTAGAAAATAATTATAGCTAGTGCTCAATGGATAAATAGCAGCTTCAATCGCCAAAATTCCAGGATTACTAATAGGCCCTGGTGGCAAATCACGGTATTGATAGGTATTATAAGGTGATTCAATTTTAGTATCAGCAGTTGTATACTGGGCTTTATTAACTCCAAGAATATAAGCTAAGGTCGCGCAAGACTGCAAAGCTTGACCAACTGCAATTCGTCGCCAAAATATACCTGAAATAATACGAGCATCACGATTATCACCGCTGGAATAACTCATTGGCGCTTCTTTTTCTAAAATTGAAGCCATAGTTACAATCTCATAAATACTTTTCCCCTGAGCTTTAATATCAGCTCGCATTTTATCGGTTAACTGAGAATCAAAATTATTCAACATTTTTTTAATCAACTCATCAGGACTGGAGCTAGCAAAAATTCGATAAGTGTCTGGGTAAAGATAGCCCTCCAAGCTACGGTTTTTTGGTTTATCTGCCAAAAAAGAAAATTCAGAAGAATAATCAACTAAAGGAGGCAAGTCATCAACTTTATTATAATCTACCTGAGGAAAACCGGATGCTTCTAAAAATTCCTCACCCTGCCAAATGCCTTGACGTTCAAAATATTGAGCCATATCACGACTGTTCCAGCCTTCAATTAAACGCACAGTCTCCTCTGGGCGTAATTCCATTGACTTGGCTGGCTCTTCTTTTCTAAAAAGAGAGTCCAGACGATCGAAAAAACTAGAATCTGCCGACAGCGAATGCACAAGACTGCGACCAAAAATAAAACTCAAAAGCAATGCTGTTGCCAGCAAGCTTAGTCCAACCAAAAATAGATAACGGATTATTCGATGCATACTAAATTATTTTTTATTTATTTTCTTATTCGTCGCAGCCGCTTTAGCAATTAATTCAGAGCTAGCTCTAATTTTTTTACCAAGACCATCAACTAATTTAATGCCATATTTTTTACAAACTTCCGCCTCTGGTACATTAGCTAAATTTTTTCGATCACCCCCATTAGCAAAAATATCAGGTTTTATTTTTGACAAAGTCTTAATAACTGGCACCTCGCCGTTATCCCACTTATAATCATCAACTGCTAAAACAACTTGATCAACATCACGCAAAGAACGGATAATTTCCATTCGATCTTTTTCAGGCATAAAAGAAACTCTTCCTTTTAACCTAACTTGCTTATCATTATTCACAATTACCACTAATTTATCGCCTAGCTTTTTAGCCATTCTTATCATCTCTAAATGGCCAACGTGCAGGGGATTAAAATAACCAGAAACTGCAACCAAAACGGGCTTTTTTGTCTGTTTAATTTTATTATCGTTTTTAATCATATAAATATATTTAATAATACTATTATAGCAAAAACAAAGACACTGGACAAACAATAAAAATAAGTAAAATATATAAAAGAAGCCGTCATCTAACGGCTTCTTTTATATTGACGAACATCTATTTATTACATCATTCCCATGTCCATGTTGTTGCGATTGTCTTTAACTTCTGGCTTGTCAGTAATCACAGCCTCAGTAGTCAAAAACATCATGGCCGCAGAGGCAGCATTCTCTAGGGCAGAGCGCACCACTTTAGTTGGGTCAACAATCCCTTGTTTAATCATATCAACAAATTCACCATTAGCAGCATTATAGCCCCTCACCTCTTTAGACCCCTTATTTTCTTCAATTATTCTCTGTAAAATAAGTGAGCCATCAACGCCAGCATTGCTGGCAATTTGACGGATTGGCTCAAGCACTGATTGATTGATTATCTTGGCTCCAGCTGATAATAAACTAGGATTTTTCATATCTTTTTCAAAGCCAGCAAAATCTACTCCATAACAAGCAACGGCTAAAGCTAAGCCACCACCAGGAACAACTCCCTCTTCAACCGCAGCTTTCGTTGCATTTAAAGCATCTTCGATGCGATATTTCTTCTCTTTCATTTCCGTCTCTGTGGCGGCCCCAACCTTAATAACAGCAACGCCGCCAGACAATTTAGCTAAACGCTCTTGCAGCTTTTCTTTATCAAAATCAGAATCACTTATTTCTTTTTCACTTTTAATTTGAGCAACTCTTTCTTTAATTATTTTTTTATCCCCAGCGCCATCAATAATAGTAGTATTATCTTTTGAAGCTACGACGCGACGAGCCCTCCCTAAATCTTCAACTTCTATCTTATCTAATTTCAAGCCAACTTCTTCTGAAATAACTCTCGCTCCAGTCAAAACGGCTATATCTTCTAACATAGCCTTACGACGATCACCAAAGCCAGGCGCCTTAATGCCCAAGACATTAAAAGTGCCTCTTAATTTATTAACAACGAAAGTGGCTAGAGCTTCGCCTTCAATCTCTTCAGCAATAATTACTAAATCTTTCTTACCGGCTTGAGCCAACTTCTCTAAGAAAGGAAGAATTTCTTGCAAAGAGGAAATTTTCTGGTCAGTCACTAGGATATAAGGATCATTCATTTCTGCCTTCATTGTTTCTGCATTACTAATCATATAAGGAGAAACGTAACCCTTATCAAATTGCATACCCTCAACTATATCCTTCTCAACACCAAAAGACTGTCCTTCCTCAACGGTAATAACACCTTCTTTACCAACACTATCCATCGCCTCAGCAATAATACGGCCAATCTCATCATCATTAGCCGAAATTGAGCCAACTTGAGCAATCTCTTCTTTAGTGCTAATACTTTTACTCATCTTTTTTAATTCAACCACAATCTCGGCAACTCGTGTTTCAATGCCTTTACGGATTTCAATTGGATTAACTCCGGCGGCTACTAATTTTAAACCATTATTAATAATAGCCTGAGCTAAAATAGTGGCAGTAGTAGTGCCATCACCAGCCGCATCATTAGTTTTCGAAGCCGCCTCTTTGACCATGTTCGCTCCAATATTTTCAAATCTATCTTCTAATTCAATTTCTTTGGCCACAGTTACTCCATCTTTAGTTACAATAGGCGAGCCATAACCACGATCAATAACCACGTTTCTTCCCTTCGGCCCAAGAGTGACTTTTACCGCGTTAGCTAATTGATCAGCCCCGCGCTTTAAAGCTAAACGTGCTTTTTCATCAAAAATTATTTGTTTAGACATATATTTTTAGTAATTAATTATTATTCTAAAGTGGCAATAATATCGCCTTCATTTAAGATTAAATAGTCTTCATTATCAATTTTAATTTCATCCGGTGAATATTTTTTAAAAACAACCTGGTCACCCGTTTTTACACTCATCGGCATTAATTGTCCATTATCCATCATTTTACCAGGGCCCACAGCAATAACTTCCCCTTTTTCAGGTCGTTCTTTATCAATATTTCCAGGTAAAACGATGCCTGATTTCGTCACTTCCTCGATAGCGGCCGCCTTAATAATAACGTGATTTGAGAGAGGTTTTAGTTTCATAGAGATTATGGATAAAATATGTAATATAACTATAGATTTATTTAGTCATAATAAATATTTTATCTAATATTATATATTTTTAATTAATTTTTTCTTAGCACTCAAAGCAAGAGAGTGCTAAATATAAATCTATTTTATAGTTTTTTACAAGTAGTGTCAAGGATTGGGAACCAATAATGTAACTAGCTATTAATAGATAAATATATTAAAATAGAACCATAACATATTATTATGACTATACTTCATTCACTGATATTTGGTTTAGTGGAAGGAATCACCGAATTCCTACCGATATCCTCAACTGCTCACCTTATAATTACCTCTAAGCTGCTAGGATTACCAGAATCAACTACTCTAAGCAGCTTCTTAATTGCCATTCAGCTGGGTGCTATTTTATCAGTGGCCGTGCTTTACACCAAAACAATCCTGAAAAATCCTAAACTAATCCTAAAAATTGCAGCTGCTTTTATTCCTACAGCTATTATTGGTCTGCTCGCCTACAAGTTAGTTAAAGACTATCTTTTAGAAAGTTTGCTGACTATCGCCATTGCTCTACTCTTAGGCGGTATTATCTTAATAGTTCTAGAAAAATATTTTGCCAGAAGAAAGGCAAAGATAAGCGAAACCGAAGAGAGCTTAGAACAACTCAGCTACTCTCAGGCGGCTATAATTGGCGTCTGCCAGGCTTTAGCGGTCGTTCCGGGCGTTTCCCGCTCCGCTGCCACTATTATGGGTGGGCTGGCCTTAAAGATAAGCCGCAAAAACATCGTGGAATTCTCTTTTCTATTAGCTCTTCCAACTATGCTTGCGGCCACTGCCCTAGATTTATATAAATCTCCTCCTAACTTAAACGGCAGCGAATTAATCATCTGGAGCATCGGCTTAATTGTCGCCTTTATAACCGCCACCCTAGGCATCCGCTTCTTTCTACGTTATATTAAAAAACATGATTTTCAGATCTTTGGCTGGTATCGTATTATTCTTGGTCTGATTATTATTCTTTACCTGTTTATCTAAAAGCTACCCAATAAAAAACCCGCTTTAATAAGCGGGTTTTTTATTTATCTAAAAATTTATTTTATATTCTTTAATTTTCGCCATTTATGCAAAGCTCTTTCACGAGCCAAAACTACTTCTAATCTAACGGCTACAGCTGATAGGTCGTAATCTTCGCGATTTATCGCCTCAGCTTTGGCTTTTTCAGCTTTAGCCTTCGCAGTCGCAACGCGCTCTTCGTCTAATTCTTCTCCTCTTTCAGCTGTATCAGCCAAAACAACAACTTTATCACGTAGAACTTCAATAAAACCACCAGAAACAGAAATAATATCCATACTCTGGTCTAAACTTTTAATTTCTAAAACTCCTGGCTTTAAAATTGAAACCAAAGGGATGTGCTCAGGAAGAATAGTAATCTCACCGTCTTGAGTTGGAACAGTGACTTGCATAATTTCCTTAGACAAAACAGTCCTCTCGGGAGTAACAATTTCAAATTTAATTGTTTTTTTATCGGCCATAATAATTATTCAGCTATAGCGACTTCTTCAATGCCGCCCTTCATATAAAAGTCATCCTCAGAACGGCTGTCGTGCAAGCCATCAAGAATTTCTTTAAATCCCTTAACAGTATCTACTAATTTCACATATTTACCAGATCGTCCAGTAAAAGCTTCGGCTACTGAAAATGGTTGTGATAAGAATCTTTGAACTTTACGAGCACGAGCTACAATCATACGATCTTCAGGAGATAATTCCTCCATACCTAAAATAGCAATGATATCTTGTAAGTCTTTATAGCGCTGTAAAATCATCTGCACCTCACGAGCTACCTCATAGTGCTCCTGACCAACTACTTTAGGGTCTAAAATAATAGAAGATGAATCTAGCGGATCAACTGCTGGATAAATACCTAATTCCGATAGTGAACGAGATAAAACCACTGTTGAATCAAGATGACCAAAAGTAGTAGCTGGAGCTGGATCAGTTAAATCATCGGCAGGAACATACACAGCCTGAATGGAAGTAATAGAGCCATCCTTAGTTGAAGTAATACGTTCTTGTAATTCACCCATTTCCGTTGATAAAGTTGGTTGATAACCTACGGCAGAAGGCATACGTCCTAATAAAGCGGATACCTCAGAGCCAGCTTGAGTAAAGCGGAAAATATTATCAACGAAGAATAAAACGTCTTGATGTTTCTCGTCACGGAAATATTCAGCAATAGACAAACCAGATAAAGCTACGCGAGCGCGAGCTCCTGGTGGTTCATTCATTTGACCAAAAACCATGGACACCTTGTCTAAAACGCCACTGTCTTTCATTTCATGATATAAGTCATTGCCTTCACGGGTACGTTCACCAACGCCAGCAAAAACTGAATAACCTCCGTGTTGACTGGCAATGTTATGAATAAGTTCAAGAATAACCACCGTCTTGCCAACGCCAGCGCCACCAAATAAACCAACCTTACCACCCTTAATAATAGGGCAAATTAAATCAATAACCTTAATGCCAGTTTCTAGAATTTCAACACTGCTTGATTGTTCGGTAAATTTAGGAGCAGGTCGATGAATATTATATTTTTTTTCTGTTTTAGGAGTTTCACCGCCATCAACCGCCTCACCTAAGACGTTAAAAATACGACCTAAAGTTTCTTGCCCAACCGGAACACTAATTTGATCACCAGTATCAAGCACTTTAGCACCACGAGTCAAGCCATCAGTCGAACCCATGGCTACTGTTCTCACTACGTTTGAGCCAACATGCTGCTCAACTTCCAGTACTAATTTTCCACCGTTTAATTCAATTTCTAAAGCATTGTAAATTTCTGGAAGCTTCTCTTCAAAGTAAACATCAACCACCACACCAATGATTTGTTTGACGCTTCCAAAATTAGTTTTTTTGTCAGTCATATTTTTAAATTATTAAAATTTAATCGAGTAGCGCATTAGCACCAGCGCTAATTTCCGCAATTTCCGCGGTAATACCCGCCTGTCTCGCTTTGTTATAAAATAAAGTTAATTCGCTAACCATATCTGTCGCCGCTTCTGTGGCCTGATGCATGGCGCTCATACGAGCACTATGTTCAGAGGCATTAGCTTCTAATAGAGCCTGATAAATCTGGACTTCCAATAAACGAGGAATTATTTTATCTAAGACTTCTTCTGGGCTAGGTTCAAAAATATATTCAAAACCAGTACTGCCAGCTAAATGTTTTTCCTTTTTCTGAGCAATCAAATCTTTAGTAACACTCACCTTAGGATCACCAACAATTCCCAGATATTCATCCTCGGCATTAATATCTACTGGCAACAGCTGCTTAACTCTTGGTACCTGTTTAGCGGCGCTAACAAAGTCAGTATAAGCAACAAAAACTTTATCATATTTAGTGCTTAAAAAATTTTCTATCGCCATTTTAATAATTGGCACTACTTCAGATGAATTATTTAAAACATCACTTTTAGGGAATTCAGCGGCAACTATTTGTTTTTGTGAATAAACAGAAGCCCCCTTTTTACCAACTAAAATAAACTCAGCTTCTACATTTGGATGAATTTTGATTGAATCTTTGGCCTTATTAATTACGGCAGCATTATAGGCGCCACACATACCACGGTTAGAAGTAATTAAAATAATAGCCACCTTTTTAGTTTCTGAGCGACTCACAAGTAAAGGATGGCGCAACTCACCATTACCGTTAGCCATAGCTGATAAATGCAAAACGGTTTCCCAGCTCAAATTAGCGTAAGTGCGGGTGCGCAATACAGCTTCAATCGCTTTTCTCATTTTAGCGGCTGCCACCATCTCCATCGCCCTGGTAATCTTTTTAGTACTACTGATGGATTTAATGCGCCGTGATATTTCTTTGGTCTTAGCCATAGATAAAAATCTTTACAAAGCTACTTCACTAAATAATCAAGAGTTTCTTTATAATTACTTAAAACAGTTTTAATCTTCTCCTCAACTTCAGCGTCTAACTCTTTCTTGTCTAAAATTGCCTTAGAAGCATCAGTATTAATATCAAGATACTTATATAAACCAGCTTCAAATTCTCTCACTTTTTCAACTGGAATATCATCAATATATTTGTTAATCAAAGCATAATAAATTATTACCTGCTTATCAACAGATAGAGGCTGATATTGATCCTGTTTAAGAATTTCATATAAACGCTTACCGCGCTCTAATTTACGACTAGTTTCTTCATCTAAATCAGAACCAAATTGAGCGAAAGCCGCTAACTCACGGAATTGAGCAGCCTCCAAACGCATCTTACCAGCCACTTTTTTCATGGCCTTAATCTGAGCGGATGAGCCGACGCGAGAAACAGATAACCCAGCATTAACAGCTGGACGATTACCCTTATAGAACATATCTGGCTCTAAAAAGATTTGACCATCAGTAATGGAAATAACATTGGTAGGAATATAAGCCGAGATGTCTCCTGCTTGAGTTTCAATAATTGGCAAAGCAGTAATAGAACCACCTCCCTGCTCTTTATTTAACTTACAAGCTCTCTCAAGTAAACGAGAATGAAGATAAAATACATCTCCAGGATAGGCCTCACGTCCTGGTGGACGACGGAGTAGCAAGGAAATTTCACGATAAGAAACGGCGTGCTTGGATAAATCATCATAAATAATTAAAACATCTTCGCCTTTATCAAGAAAATACTCAGCTATAGCGCAACCAGCATAAGGAGCAATGTATAACAGAGAAGCGGGATTAGAAGCTCCAGCTAAAACAATGGTTGTATATTCCATAGCTCCAGCCGCCTCTAACTTGCGCACAATATCGGCCACCTTTGACTCTTTCTGCCCAATAGCAACATAAACACATTTCATGTTCTGACCTTTCTGGTTAATAATAGCGTCAATTGCAATTGCAGTCTTACCAATCTGACGATCACCAATAATTAATTCACGCTGTCCGCGACCAATTGGAATCATGGAATCAATTGCTTTAATACCAGTTTGCACTGGCTCATTAACAGAAGCACGAGTAATAACACCAGGAGCAATCTTTTCTACCGGATAAAATTCAGTGGTTACTAAAGCGCCTTTACCATCTAAAGCTTCACCTAAAGGATTAACTACTCTGCCCACCAAAGCCTCACCAACAGGCACACTTAAAATACGTTTAGTGCAAACCACTTCGTCACCTTCTTTAATGCCAGCAAATTCACCCATGATAATAGCGCCCACTAGGTTCTCTTCTAAATTTAAGGCTACGCCGGCAATCTCACCCTGAGCTGATTTAAAAAGCAAAATTTCACTCATCATAGCTTCGGTTAAACCAGAAACTAGAGCAATACCATCAGAGATCTTTAAAACACGGCCAACGCTGCTTTCTTCAACCTCAGTCTTAAAATCAGCAATCTGACGCTTTATTTGTTCAACAATAAAGTCCTTGGTGTTAGACATATAATTTAATTAGTTAAAAGTTGTTTTTTAAATTTTCTTAGATTGTTTTGCAAGCTGCCGTCAATCACTAAACCATTATAGCGTAAAACAAAACCACCTAATAATTCTGGAGAGGTGCTATCACTTAACTGAACCTTGACGCCGCCAGCCCGTTTTGATAAATAATCAGCGATCTTTGCTTTAGCAACATGAGCTAAAGGCCTGGCACTAATTAATTCTGCCTTTACTTCTCCATTCTGAACCTCGTATAAACGCTCCATCTCCTCTATAATTGCCTCCGCTTTATTTAAATCCTGACGCTTATGCAAAAAAACAATAAACTTAGCAATAACAGCCTTAGCCTCTACCTCTGATTTATCGGCCACTAGCTCAAAGAGTCCGCGCGCATATTGTCTAACACTTACTTTCATAAACTACAATATTATTTCTCTAAATTATTTACAATTTTAGTAATAACCTCTTGATCACGTTGATCAGTCATATTCTCTGACAAAAACTGCTGCAAGCCAGCTAGCACTAAGCCAGAAACTTCATTCTTTAATTGTGACATGATTGCCTCTTTTTCGGCCCTAATCTTTTCCCTTTCTTTTTCAGTAATAATATTAATTTCCTTTTCTGCCTTAGCTACGACCTCTTGCTGACGTTCATCGGCTTTTTTGTGAGCAGCCTCAATAATTAAACTGGCTTCTTGTCTAGCGCTGATCAGTAGCTGTTTTGTCTCTTCTTTAGTATTCTGCAGACTCTTAGATGCCGCTTCAGCGTCATCAAGCCCTTTCTCTACCTTTAACTTTCTATCTTCCAGTATGCCAAGAACTGGCTTATAGGCAAAACGCCATAAAACAAAAACTAAAACACTAAAATTAACAAACTGCGCGAGCAGAATGCGGCCGTCTATGCCAAGAGCTGTAATTAAACCCATATTGATATTTTATACTTAAAAAAGCAAAGCAATCCGCCATAAAATAGACGGACAAGCTCTATTTTCTTAGGCAAATAGAATAATTAAAGCAACCACTAAGGCATAAATACCAGTTGACTCGGTGATAGCCATCGCTACGAACATTAAAGGAGCGATTGTGCCATTTGCCTCAGGATTACGACCAATTGCCTCTAAAGCTTTAGAGGCGGCTAAACCTTCACCAATAGCAGGGCCAATAGCACCCAAACCCATGGCTAGCCCAGCGCCAATATATTTTGCTGCTTCCATTTCCATACATTTAAAATGATTAATTTATTAAATATTATTAGATTATTACAAAAGTTACTAAGCCGTTGCCTCTTCATTTGTAGTCGTGGCCATAGATATAAACACTAAGGTTAAAACAGCAAATACGAAAGGCTGAACCACGGCGGTTAATAGGCCTAAGAAAGCAAAAGGCAGGGGGAGGAAAAACGGAAAAAGAAATAACATAACTGCCCCTAAAACTTCTCCAGCAAAGATATTACCAAATAAACGAAAAGATAAAGACATCACCTTGGCTACCTCACCAACTAAATCCATCAAACCTAAGAAAAAGTTTAAAGGACTAGTAAAATTAAAGAACTTCCCCACGTAACGCAAGGGCCCAACAGAAGCGATAGCCACAATTTGTGTTACTATAACCGAAATCATGGTCATCACAAAAACAAGGCTATAATCAGAAATAATAGCCCTAAATAAAGGAACAACTCCACCCGCCGTTTGAATAGTAACAGCAGATTGACCAGGGATAAAGGTTAAAAGATTAGCGAAAAGAATAAAAAAGAACATTGTGAAAACTAAGGGGAAAGCTCTATCTGTTTTTTTCTTACTCCCCATTAAGCTCTCTGCAAAATCGTAAGAACCACCAATTAACATTTCAGCAATATTCTGGAATTTACCAGGTCTCATCTTTAAACTATATTTAAAAATAATAGCGCCGACCATCAAGAAAGCAAAAACAAGCCAAGACCACAATAAAGTATTGGAAACAGGGAAAGACCCAATATTGAATAATATATTTGGAGCCAAAGAAATGTCTAAATTCATAACTTTCTATCAGTAGATTGATTTTCAGAGTCTTTACCGCCTAAAGCCTTAGCGGCAGCGGCCTCTTTCGCTATCATTTGATTTATTTTGTTTACCTTTTTAAATAAAAGCACGTTAGTAACTAGAAAGGCAACAAAAACTGCAATTAAAATTAGCAAAGGCTTGGTATTAAAATATTGATCTAAAAAATAAGCAGGGACGCCAAACAATAATAGAGGGCCTATAATTGAAGACAAACTATAAGTGGCGCTAGAAAGAATCAAATCTCTCATTGACTGCTTGTCCATAGGCTGAAATTAAATAAATTTAACGCAAACCACTTGTTATATACACCTTCGTTTGAAATAAGTCAAGACTACTAAAAATCACAATATCCACAAAAACGAGGATTAAATTCTAAAAAAGCTGCGAGCAGTCTCAGTAGTAGCAGCGGCAATTTTTTCAACTGTTGAATTTCTAATTTCAGCAATTCTACCGGCTACATACTGCACTAGAATAGGCTCATTACGACGACCACGATAAGGCTCTGGTGTCATGTAGGGGGAGTCCGTTTCAATCATAAACTTATCCAGTGGTATTTTACGTAGAACATCATCCCATTGCTTACTAAAAGTAACTAAACCAGTAAAAGAAATAATTAAACCGAGGGAAAAATATTTCCACGCCAAATCTTCGTCACCGGAAAAACAATGAATTACTCCCCAAGGACGATCATTAGGAATAAATTCAGCGTAAACCTTGCGGAAATCCCTTAAAATACTCAACAAATCGTCATGAGCTTGACGACAATGAATAATAGCCGGTAAATCCAAGTGACGAGCTAACAATAGCTGTTTTAAGAATACTTCTTGCTGTCGACGTTTAATAGTAGCCACGTCTTTTGTCTGATCTAAATGATAATAATCCAAACCAATTTCTCCAATTGCTACTGCCTTCTCAAATTTAGCTAGTTTTTCATAGCTATCATAGTTAAATTCTTCTGCTCTAGTAGTAAAATTATAAGCACCATTATCATCATCATTGGCTACTATCTGTTCTTCCAAATGTACTGGGTGAACACCAACAGCTGCATAAACACCCTTTTCATAGCGATTAGCGTAAGTTAAAGCCCGATTAGAAGTTTTATACTCCGAGCCAACTAATATCATCCAAGTATCATTATCCAAAGCCCGGCGAATTACTTCGTCAGCATCATCTTTAAAATCTTTAAAATTTACGTGAGCGTGAGTGTCAATAAACATAAAAAATGATAAAAAAACGCTTTAACAGCGTTTTTTATATTTCAGAATAAGCTCTTATTGAATAGAAGTTTCTTCAGTCTTAACCTCGGTTACCTCAACATTATCAGAAACACTGGCTTCAGTTGTATCTGCGGAGGCCTTAGAAGCTTCTTCAGCATGGCAACAACATTCTTTATTTAACCCTAATAACTTTTTTAACCAACCACATTTAAACATATTATTTACATTAATTGTTAAATCCCCCTATATTTAGAGTAGCATTTATAAGTAAAAAGTCAATTAATACCTAGAGATTAAGTTGGGACAATAAATCTTTTTGTTTCTTATTTAAAACTTTAGGAATCAATACCTTTACTCTCACAAAATGATCTCCTTGACCACGTCCATGTAAATGAGGGACTCCTTTGGATTTTAAGCGAAAAATAGTTTGGCCCTGAGTTCCCTCTGGTATTTTCAATTTAAAATTACCAGAAATAGTGTCAACATTAATTGTGTCCCCCAAAGCTGCTTGGACCATGCTGATTTCTGTCTGCGTATGAATATCATCACCCTCTCTTTTAAAATTCGCATGAGCATTAATTCTAATACGTAGAAATAAATCCCCACTAGCAGCGCCCTTTTCACCGGCATCACCATAACCAGCTAAGCGAATACTCTCTCCTTGATTAATCCCGGCCGGAATCTTTACTTTAATACTCTCAGTTTCTCTAATTCTTCCCTGCCCATGGCAATGTTTACAGTCAGCGCTAGCTTTTTTACCTTCTCCTTGACAATCAGGGCAAGTTGCCTGTGTTTGCACAGCCCCTAAAATTGTTCTCTGCATACGAGTAACGCGACCGCTACCTTTACAAGTTGAGCAACTAGTAATTTTAGCATCCGGAGCGTGCCCACTGCCCTGACAGACAGAACATTTTTTTAAATGAGGAAAAGTTATTTCCGTCTCAGTGCCATGAACCGCATCTAAAAAATCAATAGCTAGGCTCATCTCTAAATCACGGCCCTTTTCCGGTCCGCGCTGACTGGACGAAGATCCGCCAAAACCAAAGATATCGCCAAAACCACCAAAGATATCGCCTAAATCATCCATATTGATATTCATACCGCCGTTAAAACCTCCAAAACCCTGACCATATGAGCCGCCACCAGCCTGTCCATTCTGAAAAGACGAACCAAACTGATCATACTGCTTACGTTTCTCTGCATTACCTAAAACCTGATAAGCTTCATTTATCTCTTTAAACTTAGCCTCATCCCCTCCTTTATCAGGATGATGCTCGTGTGCTTTTTTACGGAAAGCAGTTTTAATCTCATCGGCATTCGCATTCTTATCAACACCTAAGTCTTTGTAATAGTCTTTTGACATATATAATAAATTTCTAAAATTTATTGAATTAACTCGTTTTCTCAAGACAACAACCCTCTCGCAAAGAGAGGGTTGTTAGAAAAGAATCTGAATTATTTTTTTTCATCAACCTCCCCTTCAACGATAGTATCCTCCTCTTTAGCTTTTTCTTCATCAGTCTTATCATCAGTTGACTCATCTTTATTTTCACCGGAAGCATCTGGACCAGGTTGCTGCTGATACATGGCTGCACCAATTTTTTGCGCCACCGCGTTAACAGCCTCCATTCCTTTTTTCATTTCCTCAAGATTAGTGCCCTCTTGAGCCTTCTTAAGTTCTGCGACCTTAGCCTCTAATTCAGTTTTATCTTCCGCCTTCATCTTATCACCTGACTCTTTAATCATTTTCTCAGTGGTAAAGACAACTGCGTCTGCTTGATTTTTTGTCTCCACTTCTTCTTTCTTCTTCTTATCATCTTCAGCATGAGCCTCTGCTTCTTTTTGCATTTTCTCAATTTCTTCTTTAGATAACCCTGAAGAAGCGGTGATAGTAATTTTTTGCTGTTTGTTGGTTGCTTTATCAGTAGCGCTAACATTTAAAATGCCATTAGCATCTAAGTCAAACTTAACCTCGACCTGAGGCACGCCACGAGGAGCAGAAGGAATACCATCAAGAATAAAACGTCCTAAAGATTTATTGTCAGCAGCCATCGGACGCTCACCTTGAACGACATGAATTTCCACACTAGTCTGACCATCAGCGGCGGTAGAAAATACTTGCGATTTAGAAGTTGGAATAGTGGTATTGCGCTCAATCAGAGGAGTGGCAACACTACCCAGGGTTTCAATACCTAAAGTTAAAGGAGTAACATCAAGCAATAAAACATCCTTAACATCACCTTGCAAAACACCGGCCTGTACAGCTGCACCCATGGCCACAACTTCATCTGGATTAACAGTTAAATTTGGCTCTTTACCAAAAAATTCTTTAACTTTTTGCAGGACTAAAGGCATACGAGTCATGCCACCAACCATAATTATTTCATTGATATCTTCAAGCTTAAAACCGGAATCAGCCAAAGCCCTCTTACAAGGCTCAATAGTTTTAGTTACTAAATCACCAACTAATGATTCTAACTTGGCCCTACTAAGTTTCATGACTAAATGCTTAGGTCCATTTTCATCAGTAGTGATGAAGGGTTGATTAATTTCACTTTCAGTGGCAGTTGATAATTCAATCTTAGCTTTCTCGGCCGATTCTTTAATGCGTTGTAAAGCTAAGGTATCTTTAGATAAATCGATTCCCTGTTCTTTTTTAAACTCTGCAATTATCCAATCAATAATAATTCTATCGAAATCTTCTCCGCCTAAATGAGTATCCCCATTAGTCGCTTTTACTTCAACTGTATCAGCAGAAATATCCAACACGGATACATCAAAAGTACCACCACCTAAATCATAAACAACAATCTTTTGGCCCTGCTTCTTATCAAAGCCATAAGCTAAAGCAGCTGCGGTAGGCTCATTAATAATACGCTTCACATCAAGTCCTGCTATTTTACCAGCGTCTTTAGTGGCTTGGCGCTGAGAATCATCGAAATAAGCGGGCACAGTAATAACAGCTTCAGTAATTTTTTCACCAATTTTAGCTTCAGCATCAGCTTTAAGTTTAGATAAAATCATAGCCGATATTTCTTGAGGAGAATGCTCCTTATCGCCCATTTTTACCTTTACGCCTTCTCCAGCCTGAATAATTTTATAAGACATAGCACTTAAATCACGCTGTATCTCCTCATCATTAAAATGACGTCCAATTAAACGCTTAACCGCATAAACGGTATTCTCCGGATTAATGACTGCCTGTCTTTTAGCGGCTGCACCAACTAAACGTTCGCCGTTTTTAGAAATAGCAGCCACGGATGGAGTTGTGCGACTCCCTTCAATATTCTCTAAAATTTTAGGAACACCCCCTTCCATGATGGACATGGCTGAGTTAGTTGTCCCTAAATCAATTCCCAAAATTTTTCCCATATTATTTTTATTAAGCTAATAAGATTTTATAATCTTTTTTATTAATATAATTAATTATTATTTTTTCTTTACAATTTGAATTTTAATATTTTTAGCATTCACTTCGCTTACCTTCGGTACACTGATTTTTAAGATGCCATCTTCAGTGATAGCCGTAGCCTCATCGCCTTTAACTTTTTCTGGCAATGAAATAGAACGATAGAAAGAGCCACGTTTAATTTCCTTGCGATAATAATTTTTTTCTTCAACTTCACTCTTACGTTCACTTTCACCCTTAATATATAAAATATTGTTTTCGATAGAAATACTAACTTTTTCTGGGTCAATTCCAGCTAACTGTGTTTCTACAATAATATTATTATTGTCTTCATAAATATCCAAAGCTGGCGTAAACCCCGCTCGGTTATTGGAAACAGCTGGTAGAAATTCTCCCATGATTTTATCAGCGTCATCAAAACCGAAGCCATCGCTTAAAAAAGGATTCCATTTAATTAATGACATATTTTTAAACACTTATTTCTTAAAACTTTAAATATTAAAGTAGATAAGAATAAGATAGTTAATAAATTATTTTAATCGCCAACCACTACTTTAGCAGCGCGAATGACTCGACTGTTTAAAGTATAGCCCGGCATAATCTCCTTAATAACTTTATTTCCCTTACCTTCGATAGCATCCATTAAATTGTGATCGAAATTTCCACCCACTGTTTTTATTTCTTCAACTCCTCGATTTGATAATAAATCCTTAAATTGTTTTAGCACATACTCAACTCCTTTTACCCAGGCGCTATCTTTTTCATTGTCAGGCAAAGCAGATAAAGACATTTTTAAATGATCATAAACTGGCAATAATTCCTGCAAAAAATCATTTAAGGCATACTTAGCAAAATCAGCCTTATCTTTAACGCTTTGCTTAAGTAAATTCTGATAATCGGCTAAAGCTAATTTGTATTGATGTTCAAAATCTTTTTCTTCAATTTCCTCTATTTTGATAAATCGATCACGAGCCGCTCCTTCTTGTTCAATTTTCTCCTGCCAATTAGACAGTGGCCGCACCCAAACTTTATTATCTTTTAAAGAGCGGTAAATAACCATTGCTTCTTTAGTTTCTGTTTGTTCGGCTACAAATAACAATTCGTATTTTCCGCCCTTATAATGTTGATAAATTCCTGTTTGTAATTTTTCCATAGATAATTATTTAAGATGTTCTTGTAAATAAGTTAATAGTGATAAGTTACGAGCATAATCCATACGCATTGGACCTAAAACACCAACTAAACCGGACACACCATGACGACGATACTTTAATAAAGTTACACCTAAAAAGTTTCCAAAAGGATTATTACTACCAATGTAAGCATGGCTCTTCTCAGACAAATCATCAAAAAGCTCATCAATAATTTCTTCCATGCGGTCAATCACTTGCGATACATCACACACAACCTCACTGTGCTTAAATTCAGCTTGAGCAAATAGATTAGATAAACCTGTGTGATAAAGATCGTTTTTATGGAAAGCCCAGAAAACAGCATTAGCAGACAGGTCAGCTAAAACTTTAGCTACCGGCTTAAAATTATCATCGACCACCTCATTTAAAGCTCTATCCAAAATTTCTTTATCAGCCGCCTTCAAATCTTTCTTCCTTAGACTACTCTCCTCCAAGTCTAAAAGATAGGCAATCTCTGTGGGGACACGTCCCGCCGAAGTATGTGGCTGATAAATATAAGCTTTCTCTTCCAGGCTAATTAATTCATTGCGAACAGTGGCCGGAGAAATGTCTAACTTATACTTTTCTACTAAAATGCCAGAGGCTACCGGTTGAGCACTTTTAACATACTCCTTAATAAGAGTACGCAGTATTAATTTTTGACGATCGCTTAAAGATATAGACATAAATATTTTAACTATAAAGACATTATAAAAAAAATTAGCACTCAAGTCAAGAGAGTGCTAATTAAAGATTATATTAAGCTAACTTTAAACAAATAAATTAATAATTTATCTTTACCTTAACGGTTGGCAAAATACCACTGCATAATTTCTTTGGCGATTGGCACTGCTACAGCGCTGCCCTCTACACCTTCTTCAACTAAAACAGTAACGACAATTTCCGGATTTTCGTAAGGGGCAAAACCAGTAAACCAAGCGTGATTAGCTTTCTTGCTCGACCACTGAGCGGTGCCAGTCTTGCCAGCCGAAGTTACCGGCAAAATACTAAGACTACGAGCACTGCCTGACGTAACTGTTTGACGCATACCTTCTCGCACTACTTGTAAATTATAGGAGTCTACAAAATCTTGCCTAATAATACTCGGAGAAATAGCCCTAGCTAAATTATTATGCTCATCTAGCAAGGCGCTAACTACAGTGGGTCTATATAACGTACCCCCGTTGGCAACGGTTGCTGTAAAATTAGCTACCTGGAGGGGGGTTGTAAGAATATCACCCTGTCCAATAGAAATATGATAGGTGTCGCCAATATACCAAGTCTCATCTTTTGTTTCTTCCTTCCATTCTTTGGTAGGGACAAAACCAGAAGACTCTCCCGGTAAATCAATACCGCTCTTCTCACCCAAGCCAAACAAATGCATATATTTAACTAAACGATCAAGCCCTAGCCCAATAAAATCCTTATAACCCCCACCTATATAATAGAAAAAGGTATTAACAGACTCAGCTAAAGCCTTGCGTACATTAGTAGCTCCATGACCACCCGCCTTCCAGTCAGGAAAAAACCACTGACCAATGCTAAGTCCACCCGTACTTAAAAAACTAGTATTTTCAGTAATCACCCCTTCTTGCAAAGCAGCAGCAGCTATTACTGGTTTTATTGTTGAACCAGATGGAATCTCACCGCTGATTGAGCGATTAAACAAAGGATGATTTTCATCATTTAAAAACTTATCATAATCATTCTGACTAATTCCTTGCGCAAACAAATTATTATCATAAGCCGGGAGGCTGATTAAGCTTATAATCTGACCATTACTAGGATTCATAACAATAACGGAAGCGCGAGCAGTGTTTGTTTTTACCAACCAGTCTTTAGTAATAATTTCAGCCTGCCTTTGCAAATCAATATCTATAGATAATCGCAAATTATAACCAGCCACGGGATCTTCTTCACTAACAATCTGCTTACGACGACCTAAAGCATCAACCTCAATATTGCGACTGCCATTTAAACCTTTTAATTCGTTCTCCCAAGAATACTCTAGACCAGTCTTGCCAACATAATCTATTAAAGAATATTGTGGCCCCAATCTCTGTAAGGCTTCTTCTGTAATTTTGCCTGTATAACCAAGGATATGAGCTAAGCTAGATAAATCAGCAGAGCTGCCATCAAGTGGAGTGGCGGTATAGGCGTACTCACGTTTAATTTTAGTTTCAATAATCACACCTGGCAAAACGTTTCTTTCTAAGAGTAAGCGCATCGCCTTGTCATAATCAATGCTATCCCTAATAAAAAGAGGCTGGTAGGCTTCAAGTGAGCGCAATTTAACTTTAGATAAAGCATCTTTCATCAACTTAAAAGAGGGACCGTCAACTACTAAATTTAAAGCCGCATCAGAACTATTAGCGCTCACTTCTGGCAAACCATCCATCACTCGGCTCAGATAGCGTAACAACTCATCTCGCTCTAACTCATTTGAGGGTAAATCAATCGGCCTTAAAGATAAAACAAAATTGGCAGTATTACGTACCAAGGGAGTGTTATTGGCATCATAAATAATGCCTCGCTTAGGCTCAATATTTTCAATACGTAAACGATTACCTTCAGCCAAACCACTATAATGAGCTCCCCGGGCCACTTGTAACCAGGCCGTTCGACTAGCTAACACTAAAATAAAAACAGCAATAAATATCTTAATTGGCAAAAGCCTCTTTAAACTGAAGGTACGCCCAACGATTTCTTTCTGTTGATTTCCAGAAAGAAAAGAATGCTCAATCCAATCGGTATAATAAGAGTTGTCTTTGAGTTGCCCAAATTTAAAATCACCCTCTTTAATTACAAAAGGATCAACACTAGCTTCACTTGGTGTGGAAAAATCGCCTTGAAAAAAACGTTTTCTCTTTAATTTATTCATAACTATTGTTTAATAATATTAACTGGATTTTAAAATTCTGGCAAATAAACATTAACAATTATAATAAAGAAATAAATTGTTATTTGGATGTTATCTCAGAATTGCTATAATTAACTATATATATTCTATTATTTTAGAATAATAAAATTTATTAATTTTGTTTCAACTTTTATGCGCATTCTCCTAATCGAAGATGAAAAAGACTTAGCTGCCTTCATAACCTCACTTTTAAAAAAAGCGGGGATGGCTATTGATACCGCTCATGACGGTGAACAGGGAATATTTTTGGCTCGCACTAATAATTATGGACTTATTATCACTGACTACATTCTGCCTAAATTGGATGGCCGTAGTTTAATCCAAGAGTTACGTCAGGAAGGTAAGCAAATGCCTATTTTAATGCTCAGCGCCAGACAGGGGACAATAGACAAAATTAGCGTTTTAGATGCCGGTGCTGACGACTATCTAGCCAAGCCCTTCTCTTCCGAAGAATTATTAGCTCGTATCCGAGCCTTGAGTCGGAGACCACATAATATCCAAAGCGATGTCCTGACATTTAAAAATTTAAAATTAGAACCAGAATCTTTTAAATTAAGCAAAGGTAATAAAAATATTAAATTAACTAATAAAGAATTTTCACTACTACAATACTTAATGATAAATAAAGGACGAATTGTTTCTAGAGAAACCCTTCTAGATCACGTTTGGGATGATGGGCTTGATTCTTTTTCTAACACGGTAGAAACCCACATTCTTAGACTTCGTCGGAAAATTGAAAATAAAGATGAAAAAATTATTCACACCATTGTTGGCCGCGGTTATTGTTTAGACATAAGAAAATAAATAGTTAGATTAATTTTAACCTCTGTTTGTTACTATTAATAAAGCAAGGGGCAAAATAGTCCAAAAAGTCGACTTGCTAATCATAAAAATGAATAATCATAATTTTATGGAAAATCAAGCAAAAGAACAAAAAAACACCCAGCCAGAAGATGAAAATCCTGGTACGCCTTGGAGAAGTTAAATGAAATGCCTTAGCTTATATGAGCTAAGGCATTTTAATGTTAAAAAATATGAGAAAAAATTTAGTGCGTTTAAAAAATTACCTACTAAGTAGTCGGGCTGAAGACGGCCAACAAGCACAAGCCCGTAAACTGCAGGTAATTGCCTTAATTTCTGTTAGCATCATGTTTTCACTAAATATTATCAGATTTTATGATTATATCATCGACCCTAACAACCAAGGATTGCCACTACATGTAACTTTTATTATTCTCTTGCTATTTATTGGCATTTGGAACTTATCTAAAAATGGCAGAGTCAAAAGTAGCGCTTGGCTTTTAATCAGCGCTTATTCTCTGCCAACTATTTTTTGTTTTTACACTTGGGGCACGGATTTACCGGCCGCTATTCTCTTAACCGTTTTAATAGTGATGCTGGCTGGTTTATTTTTAGGCTCCAGAGCGGCCATAATTATCACCGCTTTTTATAGTATATTAATGCTTGTTCTGTCCTACCTGCAAACTGTCTTAATCCTGCCGATTTCTTCCAATTGGCGACTAGAAGCGCCTCAATTTGCCGACACCATTACCTACGTTCTCTTATGTAATATTATCTTTCTACTTGCTTGGATAATAGTGCGTGAAAATCACCAAGCCTTAATTGCTTTGGCTAATTCTAGAAATGAGCTCCAACAAGAACGAGATCAATTAGAAATAACTGTTACTCAGAGAACTAAAGAAATTATTAATATTAAGAAAGAAAAACTAGAGCAATTACAAAGCTTGGCTAGTATCGGCCAACTTTCTGGCGGCATCTTTCATGATATTGTTAATCCTTTAACAGTAGTGGGGCTAAACTTAGAGCAAATAAAAACAGAAACCTCTAGTATTAAAGCTTTACAAGACAACTTAAAGCAAGCCATAAGCGCGACCAAAAGAATAAAAGGCTTGATTGATACTAATAATAATCACTTACGTCGCTGTCATAAAAATCAATTATTTTCTATTAAAAAAGAAATTCAAGAAATCATTAGTATAATGACATCTAAAGCAAATGCACAAAATGTCACTATTAGCTTATTAGGCGATGATTACAATCTCAACGGCGATAAGAGTCGTTTTGGACAAGTAATTATGAACTTACTAAGCAACTCCATTGAGGCTTGTTACAAGAACGAAAATCAAGATAAAAAAATATTGATTCAGACAGAATGGAATAAAATAGAAAATTCATTGGAAATAAAAATATCAGATAATGGCGTAGGCATGAGTGCGGAGCAGCAAGAACACATTTTCCAACCATTTTTTAGTACCAAAGAAAATAATGGTAAAAATATTGGACTAGGCCTTAGTATAGTTAAAGAAATAATAAAAGAAGATTTTACCGGAGATATCAGCGTTCATAGCCGTCAAAATTTTGGCGCTCAATTTATAATTACTTTACCAATATGTCAATCGAGCGAGATTTAAAAAATATTCACGCACTTGCCAAAGAATCAGAATTACTTTGGCCAAATTCATTGAAAGAAGGCCTACAAATTCATTGGCATAAAACCATTGATGATGATAAAAATGGCTTAATATCAATGCTAGGCGTTTTACTATGGCAAGACTCTATAAATAATAAAAATATAACCCTGGATAATGTTTATTATTTAAGTGTAGCTGAATTATACTTTTGGACAGCCGCTAATTTAGAAGACGATCTAAGCGATAACCCGAACGCTCCCAGAAATTACTTGCCCCTATTAAGCGCCTGCCGTGATTTAGCCTGGCACTATATTAATAAGACTCTTTTAAATTACAATAATATTAACCTCCCTTTAATTACTAGCCTCTTGCTTAATAACCACGCCGGTAATTTTCAAGAATTAAGCGCGGATAAACACATCCCCAACGAAGCTGTTGCTGCGGCCTCAAAATCTATTTTTTTATTAATTGGACCGATACTTTTAACAAATATCTGCCAGTGGACTAAAGCTGAACAAATAAAATTATTTATAGCCGGAAAATATTTTTTGGCGGCCAAGCAATTAGCGGACGATGTTTACGATTATAAAGAAGATTGGAACGCAAATAAAAGGACTTTTGCTCACTACGGATTAAATAAACTACCAAATAAACAAGAGCTTCCCGCTTATTATCGAAAACAAGCAGAAAATATTTTATCCCTCTGTCAAAAATCTAAACAAGAATTAAAAAAAATCACTGCCTTAAAAAAGCGTGACTGTTTTACTTATTTTTTAAAACCTCTAGAGCTTAGTTGCCTCAAGGCTTTAACCAAAATAAGTGTTAAGCCTTAAATAAAAATCTCTTTACCCCCCCGGACATTATATCGTTGATTACTTTAGTTCGAAAACAGCCTCTTAAGAGGCTGTTTTTGGAAGCTTACGTCTTAACACGCTATAGGCAGGCCAGTCTTGCTGAGTAGTCATAATCACTTCTTGTTCGCCACCACCGCCATGTGCCTCCAACACATCTTCACCGGTTTTAATATCTTGAATCTTAACTTTTTGCAAATTTGAAATATTATAACTAGGCCCAATAATCTCCAATTCATCTTCAACCAGGAGGGTGTTGTGAACTCTAACTTTTAGAGCATAGCCATTATCAACTTTAGAGGAAGAGATAACCTGCCCACAGAATTCCCATTCAGAAGAAGGAAAATTACCTTCATAATTTTGTAAATTTTCTTCACCCTTAAACATAAACCCTTCGGTGTAACCGCGATGGTTTAATTTAGCTTCAAGTTCTGCCTTTAAATACTTCAATTCTTTTTCAATTAATTCCTGATCAAAGTTAACAGCAATAAAATCAATAGCACGGCGATAAGTACCGATAACATTAGCTAAGTAGTAAACACTTTTTGCTCGCCCCTCGATTTTAAAAGCATTAACGCCAACAGCCATGATTTCTGGTAAACGCTCAATTAGACACAGGTCCTTAGAATTGAGTAAGTAAGTGCCTTTATTATCTTCTTCAATATTTAAAGCTTTTTTATGGCCCAGCGGTTTAATCTCATACTCCCAACGACAAGGCTGAGCGCAATCACCTTGATTAGCGCTGCGACCAACAAAGTAATCGGACAGAAAACAACGACCAGAATAAGAGCTACATAGAGCCCCATGCACAAAGACTTCAATCTCAGTATTTCCCACGCCTTTTTTAATCAAGCCAATATCTTCTAAACTGAGTTCCCGGGAAAGAATTAAACGCTTAAATCCTTGCTTGGCCCAAAAAATAGCGGAGGCGCTATTAGTACAATTAGCCTGAGTGCTCAAACTTAATTTTACTTCCGGCCAAATCTCTTTAACAATCTCAGCTACACCAGGATCAGCGATAAAAATAGCATCAGGGCCAATTTTTTTTAAAATTTTAACATGCTCTTTTATGTCATTTAAAAGATTCTCATGCGCCAAAATATTTAAAGTAATATAAACCTTCTTACCAAGCTGATGAGCATACTTAATGCCTTCAGCAATATCTTCAATGGAAAAATCGTTAACACGCGTGCGTAAAGAAAAATCAGGCACCCCACAATAGACAGCATCAGCGCCATGTGCAAAGGCAGTTTTTAATTTTTCCAAGTTACCGGCCGGCGCCAATAACTCTGGCTTTGATATATTTTGCATAAATTTAATAATATTTAGTCTCTTTACTTAATATAAGCACATTTAATTAGCAGATTCAAGTTATATGATAAACTAAGATACAAAAAAGCGCCAAAGGCGCTTTTCCATTATATTGCTATATTATTTTTTAAACTAAAGATTAAATATCTTTTTAAATTTTGAAGCCAAAGTATTTTTCTTTATTGGCTCTTCATCTACAAAAAATTCATTAGCCCCAACTTCTTTCTTAGTCTGATTAGAAACAGAAACTTCTTGAGAATACTCTTTTTTAATACTATCAGCAATGTCAATAATATCCTGTTCATTATTAGTTTCGCTGACAACAAACTTATCATCTTCCATTGGAGCAGTTTCACCATTGGTAGTTTCACTAATAAAGAATTTACTCTCTGCTGCCTCTGAAGATGTATCTTTATCCTCTGCTGGAGTTTTTTTAAAAAAAGATTCTTCTGGGCTCATAGTTTTATACTTAATTTATTAAACTAACTATGTTAGTATACCATAAAATTGATTTTTTAGCAAATAAATAAGTCTTTTTATCAGTTTAATTCAGCCTGATATTCTTTAATAGTAGAAAAAAATCTTTCTTTATTAGTATCTAAGATTGCCTGTCCTGGAGGCAAAACTTCTAACAATGGGTTAATTTTCACGCCGTTTTTCTCCATTTCATAATGGACATGTGGGCCGGTAGAAAAACCTGTGGAACCAACATAGCCAATAACATCACCCTGTTTCACTTTTTCACCCTTTTTCACGGCAAACTTAGACATGTGACCATAATTAGTCTGATAAGTGCCATTATGGCGAATTTTAACCATATTACCATAAGCACCATTATATGAAGCCATAATAACAGTGCCATCACCGACGGCCCTAATAGGGGTGCCATAGGTAGCCGCGTAGTCGATTGCTCGATGTCCAGTAGAAACATTAAAAGCTTCTACATATCTTAGACCGGTGGTATAGCCGGAAGAGATATACTTAAAGGCCACTGGCGCTTTCAAAAACATTTTCTGGACAGAGTTCCCATCGGCATCGAAATAACCAACATTATCGCCATCTTCTTCAAAATAATAGACTTCATATTTATGACCATCATTAATATATTGCCCCGCTAAAATTTTTCCAGGCATAACATATTGTCCATCCAAATACCGTTCCTCATAAATAAACTTAAAAGTATCATCAACGCGCGGGTCCATAGCAAAATCTATACTCCATTGAAAAGCATCAGCTAATTCAATAATTGCTCGCTCATCAATATTATTATCTAAAGCAGCTGCATACATTGAACTTGATATTTTCCCTTCTTTAGTAACAATCTTAACTTCATAATCAATCGCTACCACTTCAGCAGAACAACTTTTATCTATATCGTCACCACCATAAATAACCAATAATTCATTCTCCGAGTCAATTTTATATTTTAATTGTTTAAACTCATCTGACTCTTTATCAAAATCTACTTCTAAAAAATGACCCGCTCTAATTTGAGCTAAGTCACATTTATCTAAAGCACTAGCATATATTTCACTAGCAAGGGCAGGAGCGATGCCAATCTGATGCATTAGTTCACCAAAAGTAGAGCCAGCTTTAATCTCAACTAATTCTTGGCGATCCTGAATTTCAGGTATTACTACTACTTCATTTTCACTATAAACAATTGTATTATCTGAAGATGCTTGTTTATGACTGCTAATTAAAAAGACAATGCTCCCTAAAAACAAAGCGCCAAAAATTATTAAATACTTATTATATTTTTTTATAAACATAAATATAAATTTTTCTTAACTAATTTAGTTTAAAGCAAAAAAGTATAAATTACAAGCAAAAAGACAGAATATTTACTAATAATAAATATTATTAGTCTAATCTAGTGGCAGCGCTCTCTCCAGCAACGAAACCGGTTGACCAAGCTATTTGCAAATTATAGCCACCGGTGGGCCCATCTAAGTCTAGACATTCACCCGCGAAATATAAATTAGAGATAATTTTTGAATTCATTGTCCTGCCATCTACTTCCTTTAAACTAAGACCACCGCTAGTTATCATCGCTTCATTAAAATCACCCACCCCCATAATATCTAGACTACAACCCTTTAACATCTCAACTAAATTTAAACGCTGAGAACGAGTAAGGTTATCACCTTTTAAATCATTGTCTAGATTACTACTTGCTAATAAATATGTAAGTAGCCGTTTAGGTATAATTCCCGCTAAGATATTTTTAATATTATAACGTGGGTATTGAGAAACAATTTCTCTTATTTTTAAATCTAGCTCGTCATTTTTTAGCGCCGGCAAGAAATCAATCTCCAATTTTAATTTTTTAACAGACAAGCTGCTAATATGACGACTTAAATTTATAGCAGCTGGACCACTAATACCCCGAGAGGTAAATATAATTGCACCACTTTCACTACCTATCTTTTTTTTATCATCAATAACCCGCAAAAAAACGTGATCTAAGCTTAGGCCTTCTAAAACTAAGGGGGGTTTTTTAATATAAATTTGGCTGAGAGCTGGCCTTGGCTTGACTAGAGAGTGCCCTAATGACTTTAACCAAACATAGGCATCGCCACTAGAGCCAGAAAGGGGGTAGGAGCCTCCACCAGTAGCAATAATATATTTTTTTGCACGCAGCTCGCTGCCATCAGCTAAAATGACTTTCTCTACTTCATTATTATCTAGGATAATATCCTTAACACTAATACCTGTTTTAATTTGTACGCCGTTACCACGATTATACTCCAATAAAACATCTAAAATATCTTTAGCTTGATTACTAAAAGGGAGAACGCGATTATTATCTTCAATTTTTGTAGCCACCCCCCTCTCTTCAAAAAAATTGATTACTTCTTGCGGTCCAAAATAATTTAAAGCTGATAACAGCCATTTACCATTTTCACCTAGAGCTTTAGCAAAGATATTGTTGGAAGAATAGTTAGTAAAATTACAACGACCGCCGCCACTCATAAGCAGTTTAATTCCCGGTTGATTATTCTTTTCTAACAAGAGTGCGCTCGCGCCTAATTCGGCCGCTCGCCCAGCCGCCATTAAACCCGAAGCACCGGCGCCAATAATAATAACATCAAAAACTTTCATAGATTAAATAATTAGCTAATCCTATTAATATAATAGCATAAATTAAATGCAAGTGAGTTCTTATCTAATATTAAATAAGATTATCTAATATTGACATATCGTAAAGTATCTGATACACTAATATAGTCAAAAATTATTTAAGAAAAGTAGTCGAGTTTCATCAAAAAATTTAATTTTTCAATCTTACTATTTAGAACACAATTATGAATGGTGTAATCAAAAAGAAGACTGACAAGGGTTTTGGCTTCATCACTGTTGAAGGTGGTGACAAGGATTTATTTTTCCACAGCAATTCTTTAGTCGGCGTTTCCTTTGAAGAGATCCAAGAAGGTGACAATGTTACTTTCGAGAGCGAACAGTCCCCTAAAGGACCTAACGCAGTTAATGTACAATTAGCTTAATATCTCTTTTTAAACAAAAAAGAACGATGAACTCGTTCTTTTTTGTTTGGGAAAATATAGACCTTTTGTTATTTGTTTAACCACATAATCTGGTTTACACCAGGCAATGCCAATACATTTACTTCAACCTCTGGCTTACAAGTACACATAGCGATAGAAACACCAGCCCAGCCTTCAATAGGAGATATGCTTACCACTCCATCATTAAAACTAATATTGGTGTCAGACAGAGCCTCATGGCAAACACCGTCAGTGGATGCTAAAATTATATCTTTAATAAATTCAAGCGCACTCGGCTTAACTAAAGCAGTGGATGTCGACATGATCTCAGTAATTGTTTTTTGATAAGCCAGACTTTCCATGTTAACACCATCGCAGTATATCTTTCTATCAGCATTTGAGGAAAAATAGCTAATCATCTGTTCTGGTGAACTCGTCAAATGCAACCCCAAATCATCAAAAATGAAATAAGAGCTAATTCCTAAAGAAGTTGGGACAGCCATGGAATCACCTGGCTTTCTAATAGCATAATTAACTACAATATACTGATCCTGAATAACAATATTTTGAGGAGAAATTCTGTCTCCTAATAAAACAGCCTCGCCTCCCTGTGCCTGGCTATTACTATTAATGGCAGCCGCCACATAGTAAAAAGTGCCACTCCCACCTCCCTGCACTTGTATCAAGACAGCGGCGTCCTCCACCTGATCATCATTTAAATCTCCGTAGACAGCTTGACCAAAGATTAGAGCAGTAAATCCATTTACATTACTCTTGCTAGAACTTTGACCATCAATAAATTCAACAGCTTGCTTGTCAATAACATAACTAGTGTTAATAGGGTCAAAAGACTTAACTGAATTGCCTTGCCCATCGTTAGTTTTATTTTTATTTAGAATAAGATAAATTCCGGCAAAAACAAACAAAATAACAACGATAAGCATGATTAAGCGAGTAAATTTTTTCATATTTTTTTATTTTTTATTATACCTTCATTCACTATAATGCTATTCTTAAATAATTGCGAATAATTACTTTTTTTATCAGCAGCCAAATGTGGCTTTAAAGCAAAAGCTCGCACTGGCCTTAGGGCTTGTTGCCAAGTAATCTCATCTTTATATTTTTTAATATTCGCAACTATATTTTTTAAAAGTTTCTTATCATTGACTAAAGTATTAATTTTCTTTACCCAATCAAGCGCATCGCCCGTTTTTACCACTAAACCCAATTGCTTATCAGCAATTAAAGGGGCAAAAGCTTCGCAGTCGTTAAGTAGTATTGGTAAGTCTGCCCAAAGATAATCATAAATTCTGGTTTTTAAAAACAAATTAGCTTCTGGAATATTTGGCGAAGAAACTACACCAATATTACTATCCAATAAATAATTAGCTCTCTCATCATATGGCGCCCACTCTTTAACAAAAAATATATTTTTGTTAATTAAATCGAGCTTTTTAGCTAAAGCCAAGCTTTTTCTCGCCTTAAGCGATAATTGACCGGCTTTACCTGGGTGACTAAAACCTTGAAACACTAATTTAATCTTATCATTATTTATTTTTGACATGGCCTTAATTAAGGTCTCTCCATCATTCCAATTCCAAATACCTCCATTCCACAAAAGAACAAAGTCATCAGCTTTAATGTTGAGCTCTGGCGTTCTAATTAAATGTTTAGTTAACTTAGCTTTTTGATTAGAAATTCCGAAAGGAGCTACCGCTAATAAATTATTTAGAGTTTTATCATCTTTATAATTTAATAAGTTCACCCTACCTAAAGTCACAAGAGACCCCAAAATTACTTTTCTTGCACCTTCGTCACGACAAAATATTTTATCTGACAAAAGCAAAGAGAGGTTATAAGAAGCGCTAATATATTCATGTAAGTTAGCCTGTTTTTGTTGACTATTAAAATCTCTAAACTCTAAGGATCCAATTGGGGCCAAACTCCAGAGATAACTAACAATAATTTTTTTATGACGATGAGCATACAATAGCGGCTCAACTGGGGGATATGCACCAAAAATAACTAAGTTTGAAGATTTAATTAATTTTTTATTATTATTACTGTTATAAAGATAAAAATTAATCTGGTCACTTGTCAAATCAGTAGATGACGGAATTATTAGATTCACTTTATAGCCTAGGCTAATAAAAATATCAGCCAGTTTTTTATAAATTACCGCTGTGCCCACTAAATTTTTATCAACCTGAACTAAGCCAGTAAAGATGGAAACTTCTTTTTTCATTTATTTACTGTTATTTTTTATATTAAATGCCCTTAGAAAGCAAAATTACTTTTTGTGACTAATGGACGCTAGAAAAGTAGCGATTGGCATTGATAACATTACACCAATACTACCCACCAAAGTACGAACAACTTCCGTGCTAATAGATTCAGTGTTAATAGCACGATCAAGAGTTAGGCCGGTGCTTTGATTTAAAACAAACAATAAAAGCAGGGGCAAGGAAGCGCCAGCGTAAGTAAGGAATAGAGTGTTAATGATTGCGCCTAAATGAGTATTACCAACTCGATAAGCTAAACTAAATAATTTCTTAGTTGATAAAGATGGGTTAGCCTCTCTAATACTCTCAACCGCTTCAATCTGACCCACTACTATATCATCTAACACGCCAGTAGCGCCGATAATGAAACCTGCCAATAGTAGGCCCTGAAAATTAATGGCGGTCTTGCTAGCTCCAATTAAGAAAGTTGCTTCTTCTTGAGAAAGGCCAGAAAGCTTAGTTAATTTGGTAAAAATAATTGATAACACTAGAGTTATAATTAAAGAAAATAATACTGACAAGATAGCAATATGAGATTTCCGATTAAAACCTTCAGTTAAATAAATCATGGTTCCTAAAATACCAAGACCGCCAATCAGACTAATAATAAAGGGGTCATAACCAGCTAAAATTTGTGGCAAAATAAATTCAACAATAACAAAGAAGCTAAACATTAAGCTGAGTAGAGCTTTAAAACCTTTAAAGCGTCCAACCAAAAGAACGACTGCAATAAAAATAATGGACAGGATATAAATATAGCGAGTACGAACAAAGTCTACCACGTAAAATGTGGTTACCCCCGATTCGTCAACCATACTATCTATATAAACTCTATCGCCAATATCGTAATAATTAATACTAACCACATCTAAATCAGCAATTCCTCGATAAATTATTTCCTGATTTTTAAGTGCGCCTTCTAAAGCTCGTAATTTTAAATCCTGCTGGACATAAGTGGAACCATCTTCACGTGGTTTTTCTTGAGTCCGTAAAATATCAATCACTTGGGCTTTAAAAGTAGTGGCATCATCACGAAACTCATCCGCTCGAATTTGAAAAGGCAATAAAGCAGTAAAAACGATAATAAATAATATAATTTTTCGCAATTTATTCATATATTTGAAGATATAAAAATTATATCATATTTAAACCAGCCAAGCATCATAATTATTAATATCAACAAAAAACACCTAGAAGGTGTTTTTTGGATATTATCTCTGTAAAATACTACTTACTAGACAAGCCCTTCTCAATATCTTCCTTGCTTATCTTTTTAGTGCAGAAAAACCAATCATAACAATTAATATCCGTCTGATTATCCATTCTTTCTTTGGCCACTCCGCAAGATCCAGCAGTAGGGACAATAACATCATCTCCTGGATGCCAGTCAGCTGGCGTAGCAATAGAAAATTTATCAGCTACTTGCATGGCAATCAGAGCTCTATATAATTCATCAAAATTTCGACCTAAACTTAAAGGGTAATAAATAATAGCTCTAATTACTCCCTTGGGATCGATAAAAAATACAGCTCGCACAGCCTTAGTGCTGCTTTCTCCAGGCTGAACCATGCCATACTTATTCGCCACCTCCATAGTAATATCTTCAATCAAAGGAAATTTTACTTCAACGTCTTTCATTCCCTTATATTCAATTTTCTCTTTTATTGTTCTTAACCAAGCAATATGACTGTATAAACCATCAATAGATAGTCCCACTAACTTACATCCCGCTTGATTAAATTTCTCTTCTTGACTAGCGAAAGTCATGAATTCAGAGGTACAAACTGGAGTAAAATCAGCCGGGTGACTAAAGAGAATAACCCAAGAATCTTTATAGTCCTCAGGAAAATTAATCTCTCCTTGAGTTGTCACCGCTTTAAATGATGGCGCTTTATCACCAATTCTAGGCATTGGAATGATATTCCCTTGATTAATTTCGTTTTCCATAGATTTATTTTTAATTATTAAATAATTTTAATTGCCTTACCATTAATTAGAGCATCAGCTATTTTTTTATAAGCTGAGGATATTATTCGTTGATAAGTACTAGTAGAAACATTCATTTTATTTGCTGCTGCTCGTTGATCTAAATCATTTAAATAGCGCAAACGATATGCTTCAAGCTCTTCAACACTCAATTCAACAATCTGAAGAGACCTCATAGGGATTCCCTGAGGTTTAAAATAAGTGGTTTCTGGACTAAATTCTATTTTACGATAAATTCTTGGCCTGGGCATATATTCATAATAATAACAGCTTTTAAGTAATTAATCCACAGAAAAATAAGCCTTCCATTATAAAAAATATTTGAATTATTTATAGCCTAGCTAAAAACCATAAAAGACTTAATTAAATAAATCTTCTATGATTTTAAGGCGGGCAATAATCTATTCCGGATTCTCAGTCTTAATGTCAATATTTTGCCTGTACCCTCTACCGCGTCGACAACCCGATCCCCTTCCATTTCCTTGGCTACCTCCACCGTTACAATTGCCTAAACCTCTTCCAGTTTTTGGACCTCTACCTTCTGGCCCCATTCCATTTTTATTTGGCATATTTATCACCTCTTTTCTAGAGAAAAATTAAAAATTTAATAATTTTAACTTCCTAATTATGAGTATATACCCATAACTATAATAAGTCAAACCTAAATAATTTGTAGCCTTATTAGGAGACGCAAATAGTAGGCATGATAAATAATATCTATTTTTAAGTATTTTTTAAAATTATGCTAAAATTTAATAGAAAGAGCTATATCTTATCTAAAAAAATTAAAAATCTTTAATTTATGTTACGCATAAAAAAAATTAATTTTCTTATTCCCTTATTCCTGTTTACTTTATTTGCCAGCTTTAGTCATCAAGCTTCAGCCAGAGAAAATGTGAATAATTGGTATATAAAAGATTTTAATTCTACTATTGAGATTCTAACAAATGATAGCGCTATAATTACAGAGGATATTATAGCTGATTGTGGTACGGCCCAGGGAAAACATGGAATTTTTAGGATCATCCCGACAAAAGCTAACACTCCTAACGGCGTTATTTACACACCCATAGAATTAATATCTATTACCGACTTTGAAAATAATCCCTATCCCTACAAAGCTAACGCTGACTCTGGAACTATAACCTGGCAAATAGGAAGCGCTAATATTACTGTCTCGGGAGAGAACAATTATCGCATAAAATATAAGGTTAAAAATATTATTAGAGAGCAGGTTGATTCTGATGAATTTTATTGGAACCTATCAGGAAATTATTGGGATTTAGAGATAGATAAGTTTAAAGCTGAAATTATTTTACCTAAAGAAATAGGTGAAATGAACAGTGAAATATTCCTATACGACGGAAATTTTAATGATAAAAATAATAATTTTTCTTCTTATAATTGGACAGCTACAAATATTTTACAAATTGAATCTAATAAAATTTTAAATTTAAATCAAGGCATAACTTTATCTTTAGTCTTTCCGAAAAACTACATTACACATCAACGGATTGAGCAAAAAGATGAAACTATAGGCGTATTACCAACTAAAGATAATTCGCCAATAATATACTATCTCGCGACCTTTTACTTACTAACAACACCTATCCTAGTTTTTATTATCTCTTTGATATTCTATAAGAGAAAACAAAAACAAAACCCTTACTATAAAATGAGTATTGTACCTGAATATAATCCGCCGGAAGGAATTAGTCCGATTATGTTGGGCTTTATAGATAAACATACCGTTAAATCAAACCTAATTACCGCCTCTATCGTTAGAATGGCTGTATTAAAGCTATTAATAATAACAGAAAAAGAAACTAAAATAATTTTTATAAAGAATAAATATTTAGAGTTTTCTAAAACAGCGAACCAAGAAAATTACGAAAAATTAGATGAAACAGAAAAATATATTTTTAACCTCTTATTTAAGAGTGGCGATATAATAAGCTCCGAACAATTAAAAAAAGATTTTTTAGATAAACTAAGTGTTATCAACCAGAAAATTAAAATGCAGTCTAGAGAAAGTGGATACTTATTGAAAAAAAATCATAAACTAAAAAGAAATTATTTAATAGCTGCTATCATACTCCTTTTAACTGGATCTTTTTTTGCCTTTATTGTGCTTCTTATTTTTTATATTATTAGCAATAATTTAACTGAAAAAGGGCAAAAACTTTATTGGCAAATTCAAGGCTTCAAAAATTATATGAATGTTGCCGAAAAGGAAAGACACCGTTTTTACGAAAAAGAAAATATATTTACTAAGCTTTTACCATATTCTATAGCTATTGGTAACGTGAAAGAATGGGTGCAAAAAATGGAAGATATTTACGGAGAAGAGTATGTAAAAAATAGCTTTTATTGGTACGCAGGCGTAGGTGGTTTGAGTGCCCTAAATGACATTAACAACATAACCAGCAACATAGATAGTATTTCTAGAAATATTAGCAACTCTGTAGGCTCCAGCTCAGGTGGCGGCGGTGGTGGATTTTCCGGTGGTGGTGGTGGCGGCGGTGGCGGTGGTGGATGGTAATAATAAAATATATAAAAAAGACGGCCTTTTTATTGGCCGTCTTTTTTAATACTATAATTTAACCAGAAAAGTATTAAAAGATAAAATTTTTTTAAAATAAAAACAAGCTTCATTAATTATAAAGCTTGTTGAAGAAAAAATTTCCTTGTTCTGTCTAGAATATATCCATATAGCCAACCTAGAGCCAAATTATCTGCTAAATAAATAGCAGCGGCCAACAAAATTCTTTGGTAGTCTAAACCTATAATTAAAGCGGCAGTAGCATATATGGGGATTTGATAGGTAGAGAGAGCAACGGCATCAGCTAACCCTTTGGGCAGATGCTGTCGAAAGAAATCAATTAAATAATCAAGCACAAATAGGAATGTGTAACGAAAAACGATATATATTCCTCTTGTGCCCATCCATTCGCCCCAATTCAAACCGAGAAGATATTTCTCGTAGAATATAGTTAGAGCGAAGGTTATGAGGCCATAGATTATAGTGGCCACAATATTATCCCTTGCTCGGGACAGAATGGTTTTTTTCATTTTTTTCAATTTTTAAGGTAAGAATTTATTACATCATAAATAATAGTATTTGTAAAATAAAAACAGGCTTTAAAAGCCTGTCGACTATCTACTTCACATTTAAAAAGCGTTAAAATATAATTAGAGCTATTTTGTACCAGTTATAATCCACCTACCTCTTTCTTCTAAAAGGTGCAAATCAATCTTTAAAAAATCAGAAAAAATTTCTTTTATCTCTTCCCTAGTGAAAGAACTGTGGGGTAGTCCTTTTTCTGGCCCAGAAAGTGGTATCCTAGTACCGGGCTCTATTTCTCTATGATTGGTCATCGTAGTCCAATGTGCGCTTCCCTCATTATCTGGCAATGTAACAAAAAAATATCCACCGGGCACAAGAGTTTCATAAATCTGTTTTATTGCTTTACTAACCTGTGCTTTTAAACCATGGTGGATGGCAGCGATTGAGATGACTAAATCATACTGCGACTTAGGCAGCGTATACTCATATATATCAACGGCTAATATTTTTGAATCATCATTTAATGCCTCTCTAGTCATTTCAACTGCCGTTGGACTTGAATCAATCCCCTCCGCCTGAAAACCTAAACTTTTTAAAAATACTAAATACTTTCCATTGCCGCAACCAATATCTAAAACCTTTTTTACTTTAAAATCATGTTTTTGAATAAACTCTAAAAATTCTGGAATTAAACCTGCTTGTAAGGTAGCATATTCTTCACCGTCTCTTTTGTATTTTGTATATATGTTCTCCCAAACAGTCATATTTTTATTATTATTTTATTTATTGCACAGTAAAATAATTAAATAATTTACATCAACGGACTAATTATTTAGATTGAATAATTCCATCTTTAAGATAAATTACTCTATCTACATATTTTTTATCATCAGGCTCATGGGTAACCATTATAATAGTCTGCCCTATTTTTTTATTAAGCTCTCTAAATAATTTTAGAATTACAACGGAAGATTCAGTATCAAGATTGGCCGTTGGCTCATCAGCAAAAAGAATTAACGGCTTGTTGACTAAAGCTCTGGCGATGGCCACTCTTTGTTGCTCGCCACCAGACATTTCTTTGGGTAAGTGATGCAATCTATCACCTAAACCAACCTTTTCTAAAATTGACGTCGCTTTTGCTATATACTCGCCCTTATTAAAACCTAATAACATAAGCGGGAGATAAACAGATTCTAGAGCTGTTAATTCGGGCAATAAAGCGTAATCCTGAAAAACATAACCTAATTTCTCTAAACGGAAACGCGCTTTTTCTTTTTCAGAAAACAAAACTATACTTTGACCTTCAATTATAATTTCACCACTAGTTGGAGAATCTAGAAGGCCTAACTGATGCAATAATGTAGACTTACCAGAACCACTCCTGCCCATCAGTGCCACAAATTCTCCCTTTTTTACCACTAAATTAACGTCTTTAAGTGCGTTAGTAGGTATTCTGCCCAAATATGTTTTTTTTAAATTTTTAACTTCAATAATCATAAATTCCATGTTAAGCAGACTCTAACCCCAAAGTGATGTTAGTATACTTTCTTTGGCCCCACGATAGGCTGGAAAGAATCCGCCAATTAGAGCTGCTGCCATTAAACTTAAATTGCTCGTTTTTATAACATCAAAAGTAACTTTAAGTGATACCCATCCAACTGGAAAATCTAAAGGATTGGATAAAAAATATGGCCGTATAATAAATAATATTGTGGCAGCGCCAATAATGATGCCAACTAAGCCATAAAACAAAGCTTGAATAACAAAATGTAAAACTATAGTTCCCCTGGTCATGCCAATAGCTTTAAGAATGCCAATTTGTTTCCTTTTATTAACCACGCTTACAAAAATAATAATAAAAATGGTTATTCCAGCCACAACTGTGCCGATCACACCTAAAATTATACTAATCATATCAAAGCTACTGCTAGCCCCCGAGGTAAAGCCCATTAATTCGCTCCATTTTTTAATATCCTCTTTCTTAAAGCCCAAACTTCTTATTTCTTCAATATACCAATCTTCACCACCAACAACCTGAGTCTTAACTAATATTTCAGAAGCTTGATTTCTAACCTTTAAAACAGATTCCATTTCTTTTTCAGTAATAAAAACTGTTTGGTCCATGGCCGTGCTTTTAGTGCTAAATATGCCCTTAACCTCATACAATCTTCTTATGCCGTTTGCAAAAGTAACATTAATTTTGTCCCCCACAGACACGCCTAAACTTAAGTACTCAAGATTTCCACCATGGCCACCAGACACTTCTTTGCCAATTAATATCTTATTTGTGTCCCTCTCTTCCAAATAAGAGCCCTCGATAATAGCATCATGAATTTTAGTGACATTTTTTTCGTCTATTGGATTAATAGACTTGAGAGCCCACTGCCCCCTTTTAATATCTTTACCATCATTAAATGCATCATACTCAATAACGGATTTATCTATATAATGTGCAGAGCTGCCAACAACCCCAGGGATACTTTTTATCATACCCATAGCCTTATTATCAATATAACGATCATCTGGCGAAGGTTCTATAACAATATTAGCATATTGATAATCAATTGCTTGTTGATTAATTGCCTCTACTATTCCTCCAAAAATTGATGACACAAAAACTAAATTAACATAAGCCAATGTCATAATTAAAATTGTCATCAATAATGTTCCTTTATTGCCTCTCTTTATCGAATTAAAAGCTAAAAAGAAAGCTGTTTTTACGTTCATAAATTATTAAGATTGTTTAAATCAAGCGAACTATTATTATAGTATCATAATTAACGTATCATTATTAGAGCCATTTTAAATTTCTCTTTTGCCTTCAGTTCATGAATTACGTCTAATGGCAAGATAATAACCTCTCCTTTGGTGACTTTAAACATCTTACCGTCTATAAATATTTCAGCGCTACCATCGAGGATGTAAACCAAAGCATCAAAAGGAGCTTTGTGCTCACTTAGCCCTTGACCTGCATCAAAGGCAAAAACCGTAATAGTTCCTGATTTTTTCTGAATTATTTCACGACTCACAATAGAACCTTCTTGATAATCAACCATCGCGGAAAAATTATAAACCTCGGCTGCATTTATTTTAAGCATATTATTATAAAATTTAAAATTATTTAATTATTTTAATTTCTAAGAGATGGTTCCTGTTTTTTTATTTAGAATATTTTTTAAAAATACATACACATAATCTAGTATTTTGTATCTCTAAAAACAAATAGCTTTTCTTTAAAATCTACAACTCTATTTTTCCTGATTTCAATTCCTTCTTGCTTGAGCATATCTCTTTTTTTGTTTGAACTATAAGCAAACCCCCCTAATAACCCCGCACCGGTCACAACTCTATGACAAGGAACTTTGGGGGCAAAAGGATTTTTATTTAAAGCATTGCCAACGGCTCGATAGCTTTTTGGGCGACCAATATAACGAGCAACCTGACCATAGGTAGATATTTTGCCTTTAGGTATTTTCTTGGTCGCCTGATAAACTAGATTTGCGAAATTACTAACTACTTTCATGTTGATTTATTTAGTATTTAGGCTCTTCCTCTTCTTGCTTAGCTAATTCATTAACAAAGCGAGCCAGAACATACAAAAGACTCGATAAACGATTCAGATAAGCCAGTACCAAACTATTTACCTGCCGCTTGTCAATCTTTTGTAATTGCAATGCCCTTCTTTCTGTTTTTCGAGCTAAAGTCCTCGCCACATCAAATAACACACTTAACTTACTACCGCCACTTAAAATAAAACTTTTTTTGGGCTTTATTAATTTACTGAGTCTATCGATAATTTCTTCAGTTGCTGTAATTAGGTTTACATCAATAACAACCTTAGCCTCGGCAAAATATGCCTGACAAATAAAAAGTTGATTCTGAATATTTTTTACAATCTCTAATATTTCTGGCAAGCTTTTGGCTTCGACAGCACATAAACCCAACCAGGAGTTTAATTCGTCTAAAGAACCAAGGACTTCAAAAATATAATCACTTTTTATTATTCGAATTTTGGGGTTAAGTAAGTTTGAGGTGCCATCATCCCCTTTGCCAGTGTAGTACATAAACTTATAAATTTAATTAGTTTAGTTTAATTCACAGGCACCCCCAGCACAAGCTAATTCTTTTTTAGCTTCCGTTTCGTCGTATTTTTCATAACTTACAATTTGCGCAAAATCCATATTTTTGAACTTACCAAGTAATTCCTCATACTGCTCTTTATTTATTTCCTCGTAGGGAGCTAATTCATAGACATGGTTACTGCGTGGCAGAAAAGATAGCCCGCCAACAATCTCCCAATTTTCATACACCCAATTGGCAACCTCGATCCACTCATTATCGGCCACCGAAACTGTGACTGAAGGGTTATGCTCGGTATAATTTAACTTAACTTTTTTCCAATGCTCTAGCTGATCAAGAGCTTTAATGTCATTACTACAAATAGATCCCTCAGGAGCTTTTACCGGGAATTCGAAAACAAGGGTCGTCGCATCTTCAAGTAATTGACCGACCTCGGGCTTATATGAGACACCCTGATCTCTTAACATTTTAAATAGAGAGTCGGTCGCAGAAATTCTAACACGGCGAATATAATATGGAGCATAACGGGCATGCATTCCGGAAGCGCAGTCAACTAATTGAGAAACCGTACCTGAGGGCTTCACACAAGTAATTGAAGATGATGGTGAAACATTGAACTTCTTAGCATAAATTTGATTAACCTTAATTGCCTCTTCTTTTAGCTTGCGCAAAATATTGACATCGCGACTAGCACTAGAATCCCATTGTCCGGTAACGGACACCCCTAACAATCTTTCGGCTTCACAGTTACTACCCCAGTCTTTCGATAAATAAGGAAAATTAGTTAGGGTGGATTGATAAGTTCCTAAAATAGCAGCTAATTTAATTTTTCTTAGCAAGGATGCTTCAGTATCATCAACACGGGCCACCACCTCAGTTAAATTACAAAATTGCTTTGATTGTAGAATAATTTCGCCACAAGGATTTGTTCCCATTTGTCCAACAATAAATTGCCCAGTAACATCAAAGTAGCCTTTCTTTGCTCGCAATAAATTCAATCTACGTTCCGGCATAGTCTTAACTAAAGATCCACGATTAAAAATACCTCTTTCCCCTGAGCCTGATTTAATTAGAGCAATCCACTCACTTAAAAATTCCTCATTGCTCGGTTTTTTTAAATAAACAGCTGAGTTATTAGCTAAACTTCTTTGAGGTTCCACTATATAAAATTGACCCTTCTTGGCATCACGAATCTTATCATCATCTAAATCAGATAATGAAATCATGGCGCTTCTCCTGACCCCACCAGACACAACACAATAACCAATCATGCAAATAATATCATGCAAATCAATGGTGCGTAGCCGCCTACCCTGCCTGGCCAACATTTTTTCTTTGGTAAAATCCAAAAGCTTTTTTAAAGGGTCCGGTCCAGAACTTTTGCCTCCCATAGTTTTTAATCGAGCACCCGCTGGTCTAAGTTTAGAATAATCAAAATTAACATCTTTACCGTCAGCCCAAGTCTTCATCCCCAGCACTAAAGCATCAGACCAGCCTTCTTTATTATCAGGAATAATAAAAGTATCTAATCTTTCACCAGTTTGTGTGAGAATTTGCGGAAATTTTTCTACATTTTGACTTTCCACTGACCAACCAACGCCAGTACCACACATAGAAACATACATTATCTCAGCGATGTCCTGAAAGCTCTCAGGAGCGACATAAGAGCAATTATATGCACAAACGTTGGTTCTCTCAGCTGCTTTACCAGAAAATTGTAACAAACGCATAGAAGGCATTACTTCTTGTTTTAGAATAGCCTGCTTTAACTCTTCATATTCATTTTCATCTAGAGCCTGACCTAAATTATTTTTCATATACTCCATGTAACGACCGACCGTTTCAATCCAAGTTTCTCTTCTTTGCTCATTTTCTATCCAACGAGAGTAACTGCGGTAGAAAATAAATTCAGACAAGGGATTCTTAAAATACTTTTTACTCTCATCGGTTAATTTTTGGACATGCTCTGGCACTTCCTTTCTTTTAACTCTTAACTCGGTTCTTTTTTGTCGATACAAAATATAAGCCTTAGCTACTTTTGCGTATTTATTTTTTATTAGCTCTTCCTCAACTAAATCCTGAATCATTTCTACGTGAGGAACAAAATTTTCAAGCGAAGAAAATCTTTCAATTTTAATTAGATCAGATTCTACTTGCCTACTAATCTTCTCGGCAAAGCCATTTAATTTTTCACCGGCCCCCTGAAAAGCCTTGGCAATCGCCTGCTCAATAAGTTCACGTTTAAAGTCAACAATTTCGCCACTTCTCTTTCTAATTTTTGTTATTTCAATGATATTTTTGTGCATAATAATATTTATTTAAGATTGCCTACATTAATTTAATTAGAAGTCGCTAATTTTTGCTTAATATAACTTAGGCTCAACTTAGGATTAGTAACAAATGATTGATAAATAGCTGAACTAAAAACAAGAGCGAGTGAAACATTGCCCAATAAATGGTAGAGGGTAAACATTGCCTGACCAGTTAAAGCTTCCATAAAAGTTTGATGGAAAAATAAAGGGCCAATGGTTAGGCCGGTTAAAGCATCATATAATAAAGTTGCATAAATAGCATGAACAGCAAAATTTATAGGCGTGCCCTTTCTTTTTTTAAAATACCAATGAGAGAAAAGGGCTAATAAACCATAAGCTAAAGCAGTTATCCATGTCCACAGGCCCAGCCTACCAACGACTACATCAAATAGAATGATATTTATAAAAGCAAACATAAACCCAGCTAACCAGCCGAAATACTTAGTAAAAGGCATTTGCACTGTTAATATCGGCTCTATATTTGGTGGACGAAAAGGAATGAGTCGTAAACCAAAGGTCAAAAACCAACCAAGCAGCATTCTAGCTATGTTATTTGGGCTATCTTTTGCTTCTTCTTTCATAAAAATAGAAATAATTTATTACTATATATAGTATATTAGTATATATTTTCATACTATATATAGTATATTATCAAATTTATAAATAACGGTCAAACATGATAAAATAACAATAAAATTAACTAATTTTTATATAAATTTTAAAAATAAAAAAATTAGATATTACAAAAAAAGCGAGGCTTTAGCCTCGCTTAATCCACCTTAAGCTCCAAAATGGAGTATGTGACAATATAAATTATCAGGGAGTACCTATATTTATTTAATTTTGTTTTTTAAATTCTTAATCATCTCAACTGATATTTTATCTAGGTCAAATTTATGTTGCCAGCCCCAATCTTTTCTAGCCCGTGAATCATCAATCGTTGATGGCCAGGAATCAGCTATTTTTTGTCGTTCATCAGGTTTAAAAGTACATTTAAAATCATTAATATATTTTCCTACATTATCTGCTAATTCCGAAGCCGAAAAACTTAAAGCTGTTAGATTATAGGCGGTTCTTACGGTTATTTTTTCCGGATCAGCTTCCATGATTTCAATTGTTGCCCTGACTGCATCATCCATATACATCATCGGCAAAGTAGTATTTTCATTCACAAAACATTCATAACTTTGCTTTTCTAAAGCTTCATAATAAATTGCGACAGCGTAATCAGTCGTCCCTCCTCCCGGTGGAGTTTTCCAAGAAATTATTCCGGGGTAGCGTAAACTTCTTACATCTAAACCATACTTAATATGATAATATTGACAAAGCAGTTCTCCAGCAACCTTAGTCACGCCATACATAGTTGTGGGCTCTAAAATAGTTTTTTGAGGTGTATTTTCTAAAGGAGTGGTTGGACCAAAGGCCGCTATAGAGCTGGGCCAAAATAATCTACCTATTTTATATTCCACTGATAATTCTAATATATTTTTAAGACCAACCATATTTACATTCCAAGCTAAATCAGGCTTGGCTTCACCAACCGCCGACAAGATGCCTACTAAATGATAGATAATATTAATATTATACTTTTCAATTATTCCCCTTAAGGCTTCCTTGTCCTGTGCATCGGCTATTTCAAATGGACCAGCATCTTTGAATGCTTGATCCGGTTCAGTGTGATGTCCGACGGCTATCACATTTTCATTGCCAAACTTCTCTCTTAGGGCTGGAATTAATTCAGAGCCAATTTGCCCCATAGACCCAGTTACCATGATTTTTTCATCCATATTTTTAATTTATTATCTTTAATACTAAAGATAGTATATCACTTTATTATATTTAATTTAAATAACTACCAAAATGTATTGTGTGGCAAGTGTAGCCACCAGGGTTCTTTTGTAAATAATCTTGATGATAATCTTCAGCTGGATAAAAATTTATAAATGGCTCTATTTTTGTGACTACCGGGGCTTGCCATCTTTTTGATTTGTTAACAATATCAATAAATAATTCGGCTTCTTTTTTTTCTTCTTCAGTGCTATAAAAAATGGCCGAGCGGTATGAAGTTCCTTTATCATTGCCTTGCTGGTTTAAAGTCGTTGGATTATGAATTTGAAAGAAAAAATCTAGGAGCTTTTTATAAGAAGTCTTTTCTAAATCGTATTCAATCAAAACAGCTTCAGCGTGGCCAGCGTGATTTTCATACGTTGGACTTTGCACATCCCCTCCGGTATATCCAACGGTAGT
>JAQUAK010000004.1 GCA_028687275.1 Patescibacteria group bacterium
AAAAATCTAGGAGCTTTTTATAAGAAGTCTTTTCTAAATCGTATTCAATCAAAACAGCTTCAGCGTGGCCAGCGTGATTTTCATACGTTGGACTTTGCACATCCCCTCCGGTATATCCAACGGTAGTGCTTAAAACTCCAGGCAACCCCCTAATTAAATCTTCCATCCCCCAAAAGCAACCTCCAGCTAAAATTATTTTATTTATCATATTAAAAATTATTTACCAGCAATAAATTCCATTGATGTTGAATTGACGCAATGCCTAGTATTTTTATCAGTCATATGCTCGCCTCGAAAAATATGCCCTAAGTGACCACCGCAATTATTGCAGGTTATTTCCGTGCGGACGCCATCTTTATCAAACGTCTCTTTAACTGCCCCAGAGATAGACATATCAAAACTCGGCCAACCACAACCAGAGTTAAACTTATTCTCAGAGCAATATAGGGCTGATTCACATTGTCGGCACAAGTATGTTCCAAATTGATTAAAATCAACGAATTTGCCTGAAAATGGAGCTTCCGTTCCTTTATCTAAAATTATTCTTTTTTCCTCGTCACTTAGTGGTTTATGCATAATTTTATTCCTCAATAACAAAACAAAAAGTAGGCTAATTTTAAATCCATTTAAAATGTGCTCGGTGTTTTAGATGTTATTGAATAGAGCTAAAGACTACCGCTCTTATTGATAATTTTATAATAAACATTCTCATATCCTTGAATCATTTGTTCCAGATTAAATTTTTGAGCTACAAAATCTCGACAATCAGTTCTGTCAATCTTATTAATTCTTTTAATAGCAGCTTTCATTTGTCGGACATTTTTGACAATAAAACCGGTTTTGCCATGCTGAACTACTTCAGACGTTGAGCCATAAGGGTAGGCAATAACTGGGGTGCCACAGGCTTGAGCCTCAATCATAGAATTACCAAAACCTTCTGGTAATAGATGAGGATGTAATAAGGCTTTAGCATTACGGAGTAGCTCTACTTTTTGTTTAAAGTTAGCATGTCCAAAATAGCTAATATTTTGGTTTAATTTTGGTTTTATATACTTATTAAAATAGTGCTCATCAGCCATGCCGGCAATAATTAATTTTTCCCCGCTCTCGTGAGCAGCCTGGATAGCTTCCATAATACCCTTATTATGATGCACTCGAGCCAAGAATAATAGATAGTTTTTAGGTTTAGGTTGGAATTTAAAAGCCTTAATATCAAGTCCATTATAAACTACTCCTTGCCAATTCAAATAAGGATATACTTTTTTAAGACTATTACTTAAAGTAATAAAATTTTGTTTTTTAAATATCACTAAGGCCTCTTGCGCTGCCGGGACATCATTGAAGCCCCCATAAATAACAGTGTGGACCATCGGCGTTTTAATTAAAGGCGTTAAATAGCAACACATGTGATCAGTTTGAGCATTGATTATATCAAACTTGTCACCATAATTTTTCAGAAATTCAGTATATCGGGCCAACTGTGTTTCCCAATTAATTTTCTTAGCATCCGCCTTAATTAAATGCCCCTTTATTTTACTATCCGGATGAGCCAGAACAGTTACATGATGTCCCCGCTCTGTTAAACCATTAACTAAGTGATAAAGGCGATAGTAATAACCATGGGCCTCTGAATTTAAAGGCCTGTCAAAGCAGGTAATAATAGCAATGCGTAATTTTTTTCTTATCATATTTCTTTAATTATACCATAGCCCTCCAAAGCGATAAACTCCCTATCAAAAATAGCCCCTAAAATAGGGCTATTTGATACTGCTCCTGCGGTGGGATTCGAACTAGGGGTCGGTCTTAAAACACGATTTCCCTCCTCGGTATCTAATATTAGCTAAAATATTTTCTAAGCAATAATTATAATTTAAGTTCGAATCCGATTACTAGTACTATTTCTCTATTCAGTAGCCATTCTAACATCACTACACCCGCCCTTTAATCCATCAACCACCTCCATCACATCATCAATTTGAGGCTCATAGGCTGTCAGCTCATTGCCATTTTTAAGATTGAGAGTAACCAGTTTACTATGAGTTTGAAAAACACTTTCAACTTCACAACTATTAAGAGCGGTTAAAGCTACATCCCAGGTACTATTAGTTTCGTCGGTAAAAGTTCTGCCATCTACTGTAGCACATTGGGGCGGATTTGATTTCATAATACTAAAGCCGGCCTTAACACAATCATCAAAATTTCTAATTGTCTCTAACAGTTCATTACATCTTTCATAACTATCCATATCGCTTTTTGGCAAACAGTCTTTTAATTCTTCAGCGATAGATAATTGTTTGGATTTAATTTTAATACTTTGAACAATTCTATCTACAGTGCCATCAATATCAAAAGCGGATCGTTCGCTTTCGCACTCTGACGCTTTTGGCTCATCATAATTTTGACACTGAACAAAGCGTAAAGTAAAAGTTATAACTCCAGTTTGATTATCTTTCGGAAATTCGTAAGTATAAGCAGTATATATACTACCAGCCACCCCTTCGCTTTCTTTAGTTATGCAATATACTCGGTTATCAACCAAACGTTGTTCAGTTTGCCCACCCTGTTGAATTTCATTACCAGACGGATTACAAATAAAAGGCCTATCTTCAATTATTAATTTTGGCGGCCACTGTGCTTCGCTAATATACTCTGACAATATTTCTTTCGGATATTGAAACGTTATGCCATCACTAGTCGTTATTGTCGTCCACAGATCATTATTACTTTCTGTATTATTTATATTTTCTGTTATATTCCAAAGCGAATAATGGCGGCTGTAGTATCTATGAGTGGCAACAGCGGTTTGTCCTGTAGCAGACTTAAAAAAATAACCCGAACCCATCTGCTCGGTAAATTCATAGCCCTTGGTTTTCATAAAATCATGTATCGTAGTCCCATTTTTACTTTCGGTCATAAATTTGTTATCCGAACCTGATAACTTCACAATATCAGCATCACCAAATTTTAATTGCATAATTCCTTTGATTTGTGGCCAGGGATTCCCTTCTTGAAAAATTACTGGTTTATACAATAAGACGACTAAGATAAAAATAGCTATCAACACCCCAAAAAAACCAAGTATTTTATTTCTATTTATTTTTAACATATTTTTTTATTAATAAAGTAATACCTCTAATAACAATTCCGATTAGCCCGCCAAAAATACAAACCATTGAGAAAAATAAGACCATTTGTAAAGCCCCTAGGAGAATAAAATAGCCGTCATAATCATATTCAATGAGCTGCCACAGAATTACAAATACAAAGCTTGTTAAAAATGAACCAATAAGCAATCTGGGCAAAAATCTATAGCTCTTATCTTCATTTTGTACTAATACCATTAACATGCCCGCTGTAAATGGCAGCAAAAGTAGTTGCCAGCCCCACAAAAATTTAAACCAATCTGGCACAAGAACAAATAGTAGTCCAGATAAAATAGTTAAGCCAGAAATTAAATAAATTTTCTTCATATATTTACCAATAAATTATATTTTCATCGTCCAACCAAAAAACATGTTCGTATCTATTTTTAGATAATCTATTATTTTGTTTAATAATTTCTCCCGTTTCAGTATCAGCAATAAACCAAGTCCAATATTCATTGGGTGTATCGTAATCAATCTCTTCAATTTTAACCTCAATAGCCAATCTTCTATTGTTAGGCGAGAACATAGCTTTGCCAAAATCTAAAAATTTCTTATCTTCCTGACGGTTCATCTCATAATAATGATTAATAGTTAGGCCTTCGATATTATTTTTTAAATCAATCAGACGCAGGCTTAAATCTCGATTATTACAAATACGATCAGTGTCTGGGGTTAATGGATACTTGTCACAATCACTTTCCAAAAAAACCACCCTCTGCCCGTCTGCCGATTTAGTAATTAACCTTCCCTTGGTTGATAATTCCACTGTTTTTCTAGTACTAAAATCTAAGTAATAATTAAAGAAGGGCCCATTATATAGTTTTGAGTCTTGTGGCCATTGCCAAGCTGAACCGATTAAAGTATCGTCCGAAAGAGGCGTAAGTATTGGATCTATATAGTTAGTATAAAACCCCAAGGAGTCTTTGACTTCCTCATTTTTCATTATTCTGGTCCAACCAACTCCACCTTCGCCTTTGATATGCACAAAAGAAAAGACATTTTCATTTTTATCAATGTTAAAAACTGACGCCTCATTGTTCGCTATCCAATTGGACAATTCGTCAAATTTAGCATCAATATCTTCAAACTTATTTTGCGTCTGGCAATTGAAATATGGCGGTTGGGTTAAACAGGCGTCGCCACGCTTAAACCAATAAATACCAACGGCAATAACTAATAGCAAGAAGACTGTTAAAATAATAAAAAATTTCTTACCCATATTTAATCAAAATTTAACATTATATAAAATATACCAAACAATGATAAAACTATAGCCGAAATAGCTAGGAAGCTCATCATTGTCCAATTTTCCATTTTTTTGCCAGTAAAAAAAATAATTAACGAAACAAATGCTATCCAGATAAACAAATTTACAAAAAATTGGGGCCAAGCTCCAGCTGGTGGCCAATCGTGGCCCATTGGCGGAAACGGGTACTCAAAAACTCTTAACGGGAAGCCGCCTGTAGCAAATACTTGATTAATATTTATATTTTGAAGCCTATGATAAGAAAAAAACAAACTTAGCCAATTAAGCGATACCCCGAGACTTATAATTGAAATTATTTTATTTTTCATTTTTTTTATTTCTTATTCCGTTAAAATTATAGGCAATACAAATCAACAAATAATACCAAGCTAAATTAATAAGCACAAATCCCGCATTTACCCAATTAGAAAAAAATATGTCCGGTGCTTGTTGGCCAATATAGCTCAAAAATAGATGATACAAAAAACTAAAAACAAGTAAAAGTACGGCGATTTTAAAGATTACATAATACTCTCCGCGAGCTGAAATCTTCTTTTTATAAAAAGCTATTGTTAAATAGGCGATAGCAATATACCGAATAATATCTATAAAAAAATTAATTAGCTGATGATAAAATATTTGCCCCTCCAAATAAAAGTTAAGTATTAAAAAACGATTAATCAAGATAGATAAAGCGCCAACCACAAAACTGGCAACAATCATTGCTAGAAATAACCTGGTTTTGTGTTTTGTCAATTTTATAAAGGTCATATTTTATTCATTAAGCGATTTTTTACCTAATTGCTCCACTATAAGCAATACCACGAATAATATCCCACTTTTTTTGATACTCCCACTTATCAGGAAATATTTTAAAGTTGCCCATAGAAACTTCTAGATAGTGCCAAGCTACTTTTTGTTTTTCGTAATCTATTATTTGTGGGCGTAAACCGTAAGTGGCAACTGTAATCATGGCATCATCATTGGCATTATCCATATTCGGCTGCCTGAGATAAATTTTTTCAAATACTATTTTCATTTCATTTTCTTTCTCAAGATTTCTTTGGGTAGGCCAGCGGCCGGCGGAAATCTTAATAATATCCTGCCAATCTAATTCGGAAATAGGAAAACGATTAAAGGTATAATAGAATGATTTTATTACACTCATTCTCTCACCAAATCCAATCGGACGGGAGCTCTCCGTTCCCTCATAAATAAAAATCGTCGCAGTTCTAACTGCTACACTTGGAACTTCTCGCCCTTGTCGGGATAAATCATCAATTACCTGCTCTTTAAGTTCCTTAACCAACCAATCAGGCTCAGGATAGTTAATTACATATTCAGTTTTATTCATCAAATTTTGCGCCTCACGCAAAGTTGTTTGACTAATTGTCTCCCGATCGGTCTGCGCTTTGGCAACTAAGGAGAATCCAATTGAAAATAATAAAACAAACAATACAGTCAAGTTCCTCGCATAAACGAATTTCCATTTCTTATTTTTTTTCATAGTTTTAGTAATTAACTTAATCATTGCTCGCATAGCTAAAGTATATCAAAAATAGCAACACAATTAATTCAATTTTAAACTTGGTTCAACTATTTCTCTAAGTTCATCACAAGAAAAACTATCATCAAAACTATTACCAGCGCCGCTACCACAAGAATTTACAAAAAGAAGCCAATCTTTATTTAACTGCATCGGATAAAGGTCTCCTCCGGCGGCACATAAGTCAAAATCTTTTTTAAATTCTTCAAGAGATAAATATTCTGCTTCATTAGGCAATAGTGTGACCACGAAAGCCCTAGAATCCTGATCACTACCTTGATATTTAAAACTATATATAGTTTCTATTGAATCCCTAAATTTAGTTGTCAAGCTATCAAAATAAGCAATGTCATGTTCTACTCCGCATTCATCAGACATTACCTTTAGTTGTTCGGAGCTATAACTAAAAGGTCGGGACTCTTTTGCAACCTCAATCTCGCCAGCAGAATAACTTAATGGCTCTTTATCATCACCGCAGTCACAAAGAACTTTTTCGCCACACAAGGTAGACACGCTTCCACATGGGACTTGTATATTCTCATATTCTTTACATCCGAATAAACCTTCACAAGTTTTCAAATTGAACTCACAATATCCTTTTTCTGGATATGCCTTAAAATCATTATCACAGGTCGCAGGAATTAAAAAAAATAAAGCAAAAATAATAAACAATAAAAGAAATATTATTAAAATGCTTAACTTCCAATTCATTTTCATATCTTTTTTTATTTATTTATTTACCTATCTAGAGTCTTGTTCTATACTATCAATAATTTGGATGGTTTCTCTAAGCTTTTTTTCGGTAGCACATTTTTTTTCCAAAATATTATTTAGAGCTGTGTCAGGAATCTCCACAAAACGTTTTCCGACTAAATTTTCTGTGAAATACATTTTTACCAGCCTATTTTCCTCTAAAGGTACGACTGAGTTTTTAACTTTTTTTACCTCTAAACAATCCTTACTTGCCTCAATGGCTAATTGATTATAAAAATCAAAAAGATAACTAATGGTTAAATTTCTTTTGAAATAAAATTTATTCTTCATTAAAATTTTTGTCACTATTCCTAACTCAGTATTATTAGTCTGTAGAGATTCATTTAAACCTTGTTTCCAAACAATATACTCTATTGAGAAAGGAGCTGAATTACCTTTTTCTTGGTAGTTTTCTAATTTAGATTGATATTCTAATAAAGCCAAAGAGTTTTTTGGAATTATTGAGATAACTTTTTGCAAAACATCTAACCCGGTGTTCTTAATACCAATGCCAACTAAATGAGTAATTAATAAACCTTGTGAATTTTCTATGGCACTTCCAACAATAATTGACTTAAAGGCCTCGCCAAGCGCTTCTTTATTCTGACCATTTTTAGCCAACCAGACAGCTTTAACACCACTTAAACGACTTACTTCTCGCCAAGTATTCATCGCCGTCACTGGCATATCGCTGGATATTTTTGACTGGCGGTCTGCTTCGGGCAACTGGAACACTCCTTTAGCAGCAGAATCAGTAAAATATTGTAAAACGTCTTCATTATCAGCTAGAAGTTGTGTAACAACTTCCTGATTCCACTCGTCACTGTTTAAGTAATCAGAAACTAACTGTTTTCCTTTAGGAATATTTTTTAGACTAATCAACTCCTGATGTTTTTCTGTATCGTATAGTTTATTCAAATCATAGAAAGCATTTTCTTCTTCAGGGAGATTGATTGTTTGTAGTTGTAAATTTGAGTCATCTACGGGCGGAATATCTTTTCCTTTGATGATACTCAAAAATGACGGGATTATTATAATAACTATAATAAAAGCCCCCACTGCTACTAGAAATTTTAAACCTCCGCTAATAATTTGTGAAACAATTGTTTTATTATTTTTTTGCATAATTATAATCATTGATTATATAACTAAAGTATATCAAAAATAGCATACTTATAACAGAACTCGGATTCGAACTAATAATCACCTTTATTTACGGCTCTTTTTACAAATTTGACTCTAACAAAAAAACATGACCTAAATCATGTTTTCTTGTTTTTTGGCTAGTTTTACGACAAATATGTCGGTCTACAGCACAAAAAATGTGTTGGCTCGGGGACATGGATTCGAACCATGATTGACGGCTTCAAAGGCCGCTGTCCTACCATTAGACGATCCCCGAAATATGGATTTATCTTAATAAACTTTGCTCATCAAGTCAACTAAAAGGCAAAAATAAAAGACTTTTCAATAAAAGACTTTGGAAAAGAGAATTAACCGCGGGCATATTTACGCACAGCGAAGAAGCTGGCCACAAGGGTAATAAAGAGAATAATGCCAAACTGAGCTCCGAAAATAGGCCAAAAGTTATTTACAAAATAAGTGACTAAATTAACATTGTAACCAGCCAAAAATACCTCTAAGTAGGGCTGAAACAGAGTTAAGAAAGGATAGAATATAGAAATCATTAATGAGACGCTAATAACAGCATAGATAAAAGCTGAGAACATAAAAGGCATGTAAATAAAATAGTTAGAGGCGCCAACTAGACGCATAATTTCAATTTCACGCTTATGCGTATAAACAGCGACTCTAATAGAATTATAAACTACCAACAAACTAGTCAAAACAAAAATAAAAATAATAACCAATCCAACTTCGCTTACTCTTTTGGTGATAGATTGAATTTTATTAACCACAGCCGTATTATCACTAAAATCACGTGATTCAATAATATCAGAATCTATTTGACGCAAAGAATTAACTAAATTAGTTGTCTCATCAAAATTACTAGGCGTAATTGCCAAGCTAGGAGACAAGGGGTTGCTACCAAGTTCTCGTAGGGCTTGTAATATTTCTGGATTATCCCGGTACTTTGAACGAAAAGACTCTAGGGCAGTTTGCTTGGAAGTGTAAACTATTGATTTAACTTCAGGCATAGCCTCAATCTTACTACGTAAAGCTGTAATATTGTTCTCAGAGGCATCAGCATTTAAATATAAACTAATATCAATTTTCTCTTTGACCGCATTAACCGCATTATCACTCACCGTTTGCACGGTTAACATCGTGTTGATTGATAATAAAGCTAATAACAAAATGGTAATGGTGACAATTGACAACCAAATGTTTCGAGCAATATCTTGCAAACTAAATTTAATGATGCGTAGAAAAGAGAGCATAATTATTAAAGCAAATATTTGCCATGAGCTAAGTCACTCACGACTCGACCGCGATCCATAGTAATAACGCGACGATTTAAACGATTCACAATTTCTTTATTATGGGTCACCAAAATAACGGTAGTGCCAAATTTATTAATACGTAAAAGTAGATCTATAATCTCATCAGCATTAATAGCGTCTAAATTACCAGTTGGCTCATCAGCTAATAGGATGCGGGGCTGATGCACTAAAGATCTAGCAATAGCTGCTCGTTGCTGCTCGCCACCAGAAACCTCATGAGGATAACGATTAGCTTTGTCTTCTAGTCCAACAATCTTTAAAACACTTGGCACAATTTTATTTATTTTTCCGCGACTAGCCCCACAAACTTCAAGAGCAAAAGCGACATTCTCTTTTAAGGTTTTTTTGGGTAATAGTTTAAAGTCTTGAAAAATAACACCAATCTGGCGACGTAAATAAGGAATTTCGTGTCTATTTAGGTTAGTAATATCCCAGTCACCGACAACTACCTGCCCCTCATCAGCGCGCTCTTCGCCAATTAACAGTTTAACTAAAGTTGGTTTACCAGCGCCTGATTGACCAACTAGTGAAACAAATTCTCCAGCTTTAATATAAATATTGGCATCACGCAATACCTGATTTTTGTTGGAATAGCTTTTGGAAACATGCAACAGGGTAATCATAAGTTTTATTGACTAATCTGCTTAAGTGAATAATTCAGAAGAGTTTCGTTGTCCTTAAAATTATTATTTTTACTGTCCGCACCAAAATTAATCACAATCAATTTACCGGCAGGTGTGTCCACTCGAGTCATTAAACAATAACCAGCTTCATCTAAATAACCCGTCTTTGAGCCAGAAATCTGATATTTGCCACCAAACAGTAAGGTATTAGTGTTTTTTAGATTATGTTTAATGCCACTGTTTATCGTCGTAAAAGAATAACGCGGAGTTGTGCTTAATTTTTGCAATAAAGGATTTTTAAAAATCTCTTTTGTCATTATAGCATAATCGAGGGGAGAACTCACATTATCTGGTGATAAACCAGTGGGCTCTATAAAATTAGTCTTTGTTGCTCCCCAAGCTTTTGCCTGAAGATTCATTTTTTCTATAAAAACAGTTCGACTTAAACCACTTACTCTCACCAAGCTCTCGACCGCATTATTAGCAGATCCGACTAAAGCAGCGTAGAGCAAGTTTTCAATTGTCATTGTTTCCCCATCTTTAACTGTAAGTTTAGCTGACTCCCAAGGCTTACAATATTCGTAATTATACTTTTCATCCTGCACAGAATATGAAACAACTTTATCTAAACTTGGCTTAGTGTCTAAAAATACTTGGGCCGCAATTAATTTAGTTAAACTAGCTAAGGGCGCACTTGAACTAGCGTTTTTAGAAAATAAAATTTCACCATCACCTTCTCTCATAACAATTGCTGCTCTGGAATTGATTTCTGGCACGCCACTAGCTGGTCGTAACTTATCTATATCTTCAGCGGCAATAAGTTTTTTGGTTTCAATTTTTACATTAATAATACCATCTCTAGTAGAAGCTATTTTATTAAAAGCAACTGCGTCTAAATCAATTACTCGATTAGGAAATAAACTACGATTAGGCCCATAATCGTTAACAGTCACATCCACTGTTTTACCATTATCTAAATTTGTAACTTTTAAAATTGTCCCTGCTTTAAAATCAGGTGAAGCGGCAAATAGACCACCCTTGAAACGATACCAACTAGCTTGACCAACAGTCATCACTTCATCACTTGATAAGATAGCGACGCGTGCATAAGGCAAATGAATATAAGCGCTAACTACATGTCTAACAGGATCGTCAACTGATGGCAATGGGCGCCAAATTTTTTGAGTGCCATCATAGAAAAAAATCTGTTTATAGTATTTATTATCGCCCTGATAAGCAAGCTCTAAACGAACAGGCTTGGCATTATTATAAGCTTGACCACGATCACTAAAATCGAATTGATAAACATCACTTAAGGGCGTATAATTCCAAGGCCAAACGAAATCTGAACCCAGTTGATCAAGCTTCATTCCCGTATTAGCTTTAATAGCGGTTGATTCGACTTTAACTTTAAAAATACCTAAAGATAGGGATTGGTCTGAGCCCTTTGCCCAATTAGCACTAACGGTTTGTGGTAACTGATTTAAAACTGTCTCAGCTTTAACCGTTTGGCTAGCAGATGCAATAAAAACAACTAAAGCAAGGGGTAGAAAAACCAAGGCTATATTTTTTTTCATCATATTTTTATTGATTGACTTAGACATCTTCTTCTGTTTATAATAAGTAAGATAAACGCGGGTGTCGTATAATGGTTATTATGCAAGCTTCCCAAGCTTGAGACGGCGGTCCGATTCCGCTCACCCGCTCAGATAAAGCCGAGATAGCTCAACTGGTAGAGCAACGGTATCGTAAACCGTAGGTTGTGGGTTCAATTCCCATTCTCGGCTCCAACAAATAATTAAACCGGCTTGTGTCGGTTTTTTTATTTTTTAATTAATAAAATATTGCAACCATTTACGCCAATTAGCTATTGGTGGAGCCGCCACTGGCTGATCTACAAAAAAATTAGCTTCCTCATCAGTCACAACTACTACTGTCTCTCCAGGGCGTTTTAAGCCTAGATTCAAGCGTGCCTGCTCTTCTAAGGAGGCATCAGACTGAAAATAATCAATCATTTCTTTTAAGTCCTTATTCTTGTCCTCAAAATCTGAGATTTGATTTTGAATATCTATAATTTCATTTTCAATAATTCGCTTACGACTATAATCTTTCGCCAAAGGAACTAAGATTAACAACAAAAAAATTAAAGCGATGATGGCAAAAACTTTTGGACCAGCCAAATAACGACTTAAAGAACTAGTCGAAGATTTTCTGCTTTGTCTAAAATTTGAAATATTTTTTCTCTTATTCATACTGTTTACTGGGAGCAAAAATCTTTTTAACGGCTTCAATCAAGAATAAATTAACCAGAGCAACCCCCACTGCTATCAACCAAGCATTGATTCCTAAATGCATAGTCTGCAATAATCCCTGCAAGGGAGACCAATAAATTGCTATTATTAATAATAGCAGACTTGCCGAAAAAGACATAATCAAATATGGGTTATTTGCTAATGGAATCTTCCAGAATGGCTCCTTTAAGCTACGTAAAGCAAACAATGAAAATAACGACTTTAAAGCAAGAATAACAAAAAATAATGTTCGTAAATAAACAATATCCTCACCTTGACGATAAAGCCAAACAAAAATAAATAATAAAATTAAATCACGAAAAATACCCAAGCCATAGATAATAGCATTTGACTGCAAATTTAAAATTGGTTCATGTCGGCTAATCGGACGTGAGCTAATTTTCTTATCGCGCGATTTTTCAAAGGCAGGAGTAAAGCCAGGCAAGCCGTCATTAATAATATTAATCCAAAGAATTTGTGCCGGCAGCAAAGCCAAGGGCATTCCTAAAATTATCGAGCCCGCAATCAAAATTACTTCCGAAAAACAATCAGACAGAAGATATATCACAATCCGACGGATGTTTGTAAAAATAATTCTACCCTGAGCAATCGCATCAACAATAACCTTTAAGTTATTTTTTAATAGGACTAAATCAGCGGTTTCTTTAGCAATCTCTGTCCCTGATCCTAAACAAACCCCAATATCAGCAGTTTTTAAGGCAGGAGAATCATTTAAACCATCGCCCGTCATAGCAACGACCTCACCGTTAAACTGCAATGCAGCCACAATCCTCAATTTATGTTCAGGGCTAACCCGAGCATACACATTATATTTAGTCACCACTGATCTCAACTCTTCATCAGAAATATTATTTAATTCTGGGCCAGTAATAATAAGTTCATTATTTTCTAAACCAGCCTCTTTGGCGATACTAAGGGCAGTTAGAGGATGGTCGCCGGTAATAAGTAATACTCTTAACCCCGCTGCCCGACACGATTTGATTGTTTCACGAGCATCCGGGCGCAAGGGATCACTTAAGGCAACAAAGCCAACAAAACATAAACCCTCATCCAAAGATTCACAATCTGGTTTTTCAGAATTTTTTAGAGGCTTAATATTATCCCTTAGAGCAACAGCGATTAAACGCAGCCCTTTTTTTGTAAAATTATCAGCCTCCGCTAAAACTTCCTTTTTATCATCCTCACTCCATTTCTCAACTCCTTGTCCTTTATTAATATGAGTGCACTTAGCCAAAACTACTTCTGGCGCCCCTTTTTCAAATAAAATAAGCCTATCTTTATAAGCATAAAGAGAGGCCATAAACTTATCACTACTATTAAAAGTTTTTTCAGCTAACTTATGATAATCGTTTTTTAATTTTTCTGGATCATAGCCTAAGGGCATGGCGGCTAAAAGAAGTGCCGTTTCAGTAGAGGAGCCCATTGCTCTCCACTTGCTTGGCTCCGCTTCTGGATTTTCAATACTCGCTTTATTACAAAGGACACTACTTAATAATAAATTCTTTAAAGTTTCTTGTGTAAGTGCTTGTTTTTTATTAATATTCTCTAACTCCTGCCATCGGCCCTCTGTCCAAATTGATTTAACGCTCATTTCACCCTTAGTTAAAGTTCCCGTTTTATCTGAACAAATAACGGTAGTAGTACCAAGGGTTTCGGCGGCTAATAATTTTCTAACCAGAGCTTTGCGTTTTAAAATTTGCTGCATACCCGTTATTAAAACAACAGTTACAGCCACGCCTAAGCCTTCGGGAATAGCAGCCACTGCTAAAGAGATGCCGACAATAAACATCTCCCAAAAAGGCCTGCCCTGCCAAAGACCAATTAAAACAACTAGCGTAGCCACGCTAACCATCATAACGGCTAAAAACTTAGACAGCTTACCCAAACGCTTTTGTAAAGGAGTCGCAGACACATTAGCATCAGCAACAAGCAAAGATATTTTTCCTAATTCTGTTTTGTGACCAATTGCGGTCACTATCGCTAAACCGCTACCACCAACAATTGCTGATCCAGCATAAACCATATTTACCCGATCAGCCAAAGCGGTGCCAATATCTAAGGCTGATAGTGATTTATTAACCGAAGAAGACTCACCAGTTAAATTAGCCTCATTTAATTCTAATTCATAAATGCGAAGCAGGCGCCCATCAGCCGGCACATAACTACCAGCTCTTAAAATCATAATATCACCAGGCACAAGCTCACGACTATCAATAGTAATTTTACGGCCATCTCTTAACACTAAGGCCAGGGGCTTGATCACTTCTTTTAACTTGCGTAAGGCATCATCAGCCTTTTTCTCTTGAAAAAAGCCAATAGCAACATTTAAAAAAACTGCTCCTAAAATAACACCCGCATCAATAGAGCTCCCCACCAGAAAAGAAGCCACCCCCGCTATCAATAAAATAACCATCAGTGGGCTAGTAATTTGACGCCATAAAATTGTAAAAGCCCCTTCCTGACTTTCTAGGCTTAGCCGATTTGAACCATGCTTTAATTGACGCTTGCTAATACTATTCTGTCCCAATCCTTTCTCTGAAGTTTTTAGACGAGCCAGACATTCTTCAGTTTGTAAAGTGTAATAATTAATCATACATTTATTATGACCTTGACTTAGGTGTCACCCAAAAACCCATATATTTCCCTCTGAGTAAGCGCCATTGCGCATCTAAACAAGGAATAGATCCAAAAAATATAATTGTAAAGGGCACAAATACCCACTCTAAAACCATACGCACGTTCTTAAAGAAAGTATATTTAGCCGGTCTTTTTGGTAGTAATAAAGTAGAAATGATTGCTGAGAGTACTAATCCTATCATAGCAATATTCATTAAAGATTGAGTGATAGAAGGTAAATTACCAGAAAGAACGGTAGTGTTAAAACGATCGCCCCCAATCAACATTGGCATCCAACCAACCACAGCGATAATTAAAGCGTTGGTCGCCCAAGAATGAAAACCATAAATCTGTGTAAAAATATGGCTAATAATTTTTTTACGATCAATGTTGTGCCAATGTTTAACTGTATTAAACATTAAATAGGGTACGTTCTCAGCTCCCCAAGCCCAACGACGCTGCTGTTTATATAAACTCTTAGCAGTCTGAATAAAATTACGATCGAAAGTAATGTCCATAGAAACAGGAAAATAAAGAGGCTCAACTCGGTAATCGCCACCATAATAAAGCAGACAGTGCCAAAAAATACGAGAATCTTCGCTAACCATATTAGTTGACCAGAAACCAATATCAACTAGGGCTCGCAAAGTCATCGAATGTGAAGAGTAAGTTACTAACTGCTCTTCTCTAATTTGCATCATCATTTGCCAAAAAGTATTTGAGGATGCAGCTACTCGAGAAAAAAATGGCGCCTCCCATAGATTATTCTGATAAATCGGAATTGGCTGATAGCTAGCACGATAAGGGTCAGAAACAGTTAAAAACTTGTAAGAAAGAGCAAAAAAATAACCAGGCCTAACCATTGTATCGATATCAAACACGCTAACTAAGATATTATCAAAATTAAAATTCTCTGGATCTAGTAATTCTTTTTTAACCTGCTTAATTGCCCAGGACTGATTAGCTCCCTTGCCTTTAATTTCACCAACCATGCCATCCGGATGAAAAGTAATAACTAAATGAGCAAATTTGTCTTGAAAAGACTTCTTAATATTTATCGCCCTTTGCCGCCCCTCCTCACCGGCTCTTTCTTCTATAGCTAAAACAACTAACATTTGTTCTGGAGGAAAACCATCTTTAAGTAAAGCGTCTAAGGCGCTAGCAATTATTTCTTCATTTTCATTATAGGTTGGTAAAACTACTAGTTGTATTAAGTCCGTCCATTTTTTACCGCCACGCGCTAAAGAATCAATGGCAATTTTTGGATCAACAAAGTTCTCCCGACTTAGCTCTTCACAACGAGCACGCCAGTTAATTGCAGAATTTTTTTTCATTTTACGATAGGCAACTACTAAATACAGAGCTAGATATATAACCAAAAGCAACCAATAAACATCAAAGGCGATAATAAAAAAGGCCACCCAAACCGGTTGAAAATAGGAAAAAAAGATTAAAGCAATAAAAGTAGCATACGATAAGAAGCCGGGAAGAATTTCAAAAAAACGGTAAAGACGGCGATCTTTACCTTTTAAGTCGGTTGCCTTACCCACCTTTAAATAATCCATACTAAATATTATAGCCTTGACGGCGAATTTCATAAAAGCAACGAGCGCAAGCCAGAACATCAACCATTGCATTATGAGCATCTTCAAAATTTTTCTTAAATAAATACTGATGTAGCTCAGCTAAATTAGGCCATTTATAGCCACCGCGACCATTACTAATGCGACAAATATCCACACTAGATTTCATCGTACAAATTTTCTTAACCATCACTAAATTATTATCAATTTTATTACGATAAAATTCTGAACCAATTATTTTATCATCAAAATCTATATTATGTCCCACTAAAGCGTCTGCTCGAGCAATATGCTCGGCAAACTCGTTTAAAACTAATTGTAAATCCTTGCCCTCAGCTAAAGCCTGCTGATGACTGATACGATGTATCTTAGTTGACTCCTCAGGAATAACAAACCCCTCTGGTTTAATAATATAATCATAACGATCCCAGGCTTTACCCTCATTATCAAACCAAGCCCAAGAAAGTTGAACTAAGCGCGGCCAGTTATCAATATCACTAACTGGTGCTTTAAAATTTTTAGGCAAGCCTGTTGTCTCAGTGTCAAAAAATAAATACATAAATTTATTCAGCGCGACGAGAAAAATCTATCACCTCATCTTCGTCTATTTCTATTTCTTGTTTATCTTTGTTAAAAATAGTGTTGTTAACATTAGATAAGCGATCTTCGTGTTTTTTTTCTGGACGACCACGGAAGTCGACCGGCTGAACACGACTTAAAGATGATAAAGAAATAGAAGGGACAGAATCAATTTTTTTTAATTCCTCTGCTTTTTGTTGCTGTCTATTCTCAAGGTCTGATTTTTTCTCTTGTCTTTTAATACTTAGACATTCCTTACAAAATACTGGACGAATTCCATCTGGCTCAAAAACAGTGGCTGTTTCTATGCCGCAACGAGCACAAATTGCCTTAAACTGAGGGCGCTTATCTCGAACTAAGCCTGGGTGGCTAGAATTGACTTTTTCCCGCCCAGATAAAGCACCTTGATTTCTAGTAACATTATCTTCTCTGGTCGTATTTTTTACCGGCTCTATTCTTGCTTCCACTTCTAAGTCTTTTTTAGGAACGGTGTTGGCAACAGCCTCCTTTCTTGGATTTAAACGCTCATTATTAATAATCGGAGCAGGCCTACTAAGGCTTGCCGCCGGGGTGCTCGGCGAAGATGAAGTATTAGTCGCATGAGGCCTATTTTGTCCATTTGAAACATTATTTGTTTTAACTGAATTTTTAGGGGCATCTTCTTCAGCTGAATGCCAACGTAAAATCTTCTCTTCCACGTCTTCACGACTACTGGCATACTTCTCTCGAGAATATTGAATGACTTTTTCCGTGTTGTTAGTTATTTCGGCATCAGTTAAAGGCGGTAAGCCTTTGGCCGAAAAGGGCGAAGAAGCTACTCCGTCAATCATTAGTTTTAAGTACATTTCATATTTAGGCAAATTAACTAAATCCTCTTCGGTAAAGACCGGCGCAAATTCTTTAGCTAATTCCTCAGCATCAACTGACCCTACCCGGAAGGAAACCATAGTGCCTACGTTACCGAAAACAGCTGGCTTAACCTTTTCGCTCAACTGTTCGATATATTGATGGGCTAAAATTAAATTTAAATGATATTTTCTAGCTTCAGATAAAATGTTAGCAAAACTATCAGTAGAAAAATTTTGAAATTCATCAATATAAAGATAAAAATCCTTACGTTCTTTCTCGGGCATATCGACCCTACTCATGGCTGATAACTGAATTTTTGTAATCATCATCGCTCCTAATAAAGCAGAGTTATCCTCACCAATCCTTCCCTTACTAAGATTCATAATTAATATCTTGCCACTATCCATAATCTCACGAATATTAATAGCTGAGTCTACCTGACCAATAATATTACGCATTAAGGAGCTAGAAAGAAATTGTCCAACTTTATTTTGAATAGGGGATACAGCTTCGGAGGCAAACTTATCAGCGTAAGAAGCAAACTCTTTTTCCCAAAAGGCTTTAACCACAGGGTCTTTAATATTAGCAACCACCTTCTTGCGATAAGTTTTATCAGATAACATGCGCACCACGCCCAAAATGGTAGAGCCAGGAAAATCTAAAATAGCTAAAATGGTATTACGTAAAATATATTCTAAACGAGGGCCCCAAGAATCAGCCCATAATTTCTGAAAAACTCCTAACAAACCTGAGGCTACCAGATGACGCAGATGTGGCTCAACTTGCTCTAGGACATTAAAAGCAATCGGAAAATCCATGTCGGCTGGATTAAAATAGATAACATCTTTGATTCTTTCTTCTGGAATAAACTCAATTATTTTTTCAGCTAAATCTCCATGAGGATCAACTATAGCCACGCCGTGTCCAGCCCGAATGTCGCCCACAATCATATTTTCCAAAATAGTGGACTTACCCATGCCAGTTTTCCCAATCAAATACATATGACGACGACGGTCGTCCGTTTTTATACCAAACTTCTTATATTCATTGCGAAAAGTAGTTTCAGCAAAGACGGCTATTTCATTACTCATAAAAATTAATTATTTTAATTGCCCATTGTTATACTTCCCGCTATTAGTTTCATAAAGCTTCTATAAGCATCAGACACTATCGGCGGCAAGTAAATAATACCAATAATCACCGGGATAACGATTAGAAATAATTTAGCCCAGCCAAATATACGCTGCCAAGCCACATAAACATTAATATGGCGTACCATTGCTCTAATTTCCTTAGTCATAGCTAAATTTTCTTCCAATAAGGACTGCAGGTTAACATTTTTATTTACCTCAGGCGACAACGCCTCAGGCAATTCATCTTCATTTTTTTCTTGACTATTCATAAATTTAAATACGTGCTTCACACTTTTTTACAAATTTATTACCAATTAGAGCCAGTTCTTTCAGCTCTTGATCCGTAAAAGTTGATTTATGCTCGTAGCTAGGATCGAGTAAGCCAGTATCAGGCTTAAATTTTTGCAAATACCAGCGATTTGCGCCCTTAATTGCCTGGCCCATCAATTCAATATCTTCAGCCTGATGGAGGTCCGGCACTAAAGTTGTCCTAAATTCATATGGCAGCGAGCTAGACATTATTATTTTAACACTTTTTTGCAAATTATCTAAATTTACAGGGATATCAACTACCGACCCGTATTTCTCCCAAGAAGCCTTAATGTCCATAGCAATATAATCTATCAATTTATCATTAATTAAAGACTGAAGCATTTCTGGGTTAGTGCCATTAGTGTCCAATTTTATTAAATAACCAAAAGATCTAATACGACGAATAAAATCAGGTAAATCTGCATGCAAGGTTGGCTCGCCACCGGTTATAACTACGCCATCTATCTTTCCTTGCCTTTCTTTTAAAAAAAGAAAAAGGTCTTCCTCCTTAATAAGGGGATAACCTTTTTCAATATCTTTTTCGTCTAACGCCAGAGCTTCAGGGCGATGGGGCCAGACAAGCATGGGATTATAGCAATAATGACAACGGAAATTGCAACCTTTAGTGAAAACGATAGCTGCCAAATTATCTGGAAAATCTAAAAGGGTTAACTTTTCTAAACCACCAATTATCATAGAAGCGTGCTTTGAGAAGTCGCCGGGATTTATCAACGACCCTTCTCCCCGCCCCTCCTCAAATTAATTAATTATTCAGAACAAGCTACTTTAAAAGTCTTGCGGTCGTTATACTCAGAAGTTTTACCCGGATTGTAATTCTTAACTGGTGTTAACCAGCCAACAACACGGCTGTAAACAATGCACTCTTGACGTTGAGTAGTGATTGGACTCATATGTATGAATTCGGCTTAATTAGAGGACATTTAATCAATATCCACATAACCAGCTCTGAGTATATTATAAATTAAAATATTAAATAAAACAAACTAGCAAGTAGAACAGCGCTCAGCCTTCATATCATCACTGCTATACCCCATTTCTTCATCACATTTCGGACAGAATTTATGCTCACCGGATAAATACCCGTGCTTAGGACAAATTGAAAAGGTTGGAGTAATAGTAAAGTAAGGCAAACGATAATTTTCAATAATACGCTTAGCCAACTTCTTAGCGGCATTACCATCAGGCAAACGTTCACCCAAATAACCATGTAAAACTGTGCCTCCCGTATATTTAATCTGTAAATCATCCTGTAAATCTAAGGCACCAAAAATATCATCGGAGAAACCAACTGGTAAATGAGTAGAATTAGTATAATAAGGAGGTAGTCCTTTTTTCACCGCATCAGGATTAGCAGAAATGATATCTGGATATTTTTCTAAATCTTTTTTAGCAAAGCGATAAGTACAGCCCTCACCTGGAGTAGCCTCAAGGTTATAAAGATTATTAGTTTCATTCTGATAATCCATTAAACGTTCGCGCATGGCATCCATGACCTCTAAAGCGAAGGTGTGCCCCTCTGGAGTGGTAATATCTTTACCTAATAAATTCAACAGAGCTTCATTCATGCCATTAATACCAATAGTATTGAAATGATTTTGCCAATAAGTATTAAAACGAGCCTTTATATCAGTTAAATAATGTTTGGAATAAGGATAGAGCCCATCTTCAGAAAATTTTTCAATCACTTTACGTTTTATTTCTAAACTCTCTTTAGCCACATCCATTAACTTATAAATCCTCTCAATGAATTCTTCCTTGGTCTTAGACAAATAGCCGATACGAGCTAAATTAAGAGTAACAACGCCCAAGCTACCAGTTAAAGGATTGGCTCCAAATAGACCGCCACCACGCTTTCTTAGCTCACGATTATCTAAACGTAAACGACAACACATTGAACGTGCATCATCACGATCCATATCAGAGTTTACAAAGTTAGAAAAATAAGGAATACCGTATTTAGCAGTCATCTCCCACATTGGCTTAAGGCACTCTCTGTCCCAGTCAAACTTTTTATCAACTGTATAAGTAGGGATTGGAAAGCCAAAAACACGTCCAGTGGAATCGCCTTCAATCATCACCTCGGCGAAGGCCTGATTAAACATATCCATTTCTGCTTGAAATTCACTATATTTTTCTGACATGATTTGTCCGCCAATAATTACATTTTCTTCTCCTACTAATTTTGAAGGAGTGACGTCTAAAGTAATGTTGGTAAAAGGAGTTTGAAAGCCAACACGAGTAGGTACATTAATATTAAACATAAACTCCTGCAAACCCTGTTTAACCTCTTTATAACTCAATTTATCGTAACGGATAAAAGGCGCTAAATAAGTATCAAAATTAGCAAAAGCCTGAGCCCCAGCCGCCTCACCCTGCATAGTATAGAAAAAATTAACTACTTGACCAAGGGCGCTACGAAAATGTTTTGGAGCCTTACTCTGAATTTTTTCAGGCACACCACCAAAACCTTTAATTAGGAGATCTTTTAAGTCCCAACCACAACAATACGGAGCCAAGAGGCCTAAATCATGAATGTGAAGATCGCCATCAATATGAGCCTGCCTAATATTTTGTGGGTATAACTTATCTAACCAATAACGAGCAGAGATAGCAGAGGCAATATAATTGTTTAGACCCTGAACTGAAAAACTCATGTTGCTATTCTCTTTTAAGCGCCAATCAGCCCTACCTAAATAATCTTCCATTAATTTCTCATCGGAAGTGGCCTTATTTAATTCACGCAACTGTCGGTGCTGATCGCGATAAAGAATATAAGCCTTGGCGGTCTTAATCTGTTTGTGTTCAATTAATATTTCTTCGACCACATCCTGAATTTCCTCAACCGCAGGGATGCTATTTTTATGAAACTTTTTGGCAATACGAGCTACGACTTCATCGCTTAATTCTTGAGCTAAAGACTTATCATCAATTTCAACCGACAAAGCTGCCTTATAAATAGCCTCCTTAATTTTCTTTTGACTAAATTCGACGATGTCTCCGGAGCGTTTCCGAAGTTGAGTAATAATTTCAGACATGAGTTTCAAAGTGAGTAATAATATTAGAATTTTAGACCCTCCCATTTTCTAGATTCTGAATAAAATTATCACCGCTATATTAATTTATTTTTTCTTATCTTTGATTAATTTATTGAGCTCACGCCGAAATTCATTAGCATCTTTAAATGATTCATAAACAGAAGCATAACGAATATAGGCAACTGGATCGGCTTTCTTCAGATGCTTCATTACAATTTGCCCAACCTGCAAAGAAGTAATTTCATTTTTTCGCAACTTTTGTAAATCCCTCTCAATCCCATGAATAATTTGCTTAAAGCTTTCCTCAGTAACCGGTCTTTTTTCTAAAGACTTACGTAAACCGCTAACCAACTTCTCTCGGCTGTAAGACTCTCGACGACCATCTCTTTTAACAATCATCAAATCCAATATTTCAATTTCTTCATATGTAGAAAAACGAAAAGCGCACTTTAAGCACTCACGTCTACGCCTAATAGAAAGGCCATCTGGGGCAACACGAGAATCAACTACCTTAGTATCATTGTGATAACAAACTGGACATTTCATAAAAAAAGATAAAAGCTATATTTTGTGGCTGTTTATAAAGATTAACCACTAAATCTTGTAATTAATTTTATTATAGCAGAATTAAAAACTAGGGTCAAAATCATCTAATATTCAGATAAAAATTAGAATTTAAGCTTCTGATCGGCCTAGCCTGTGGATAAATAAAAATAAAATAGCCCCCCTAGGTGACTATTTTTAGACTAACTTAGAAATTTAATTAAAAAAATATATGCACTACTACTTTCGCCGCCATAGTCTCCAGACCTCCCACATAAATAAAGCCGGATCGCGCCAAGGATTCGTTTTACTGCGACGAAGATGATAACGATTTTCTGACCAGTCAACTGCCACCTCTTTAATTCTTAACCCGTCTTTTCTGGCAAAATAAATTAATTCTGTATCAAAGAAAAAATTATTATTTTGAATTCTAGAAGCAAGTTGCCGCCAAGATTTAGCGCTAATAGCCTTAAAACCACATTGCAAATCACTCACACGGTGTTTTAAGAGGAGGCGAGAGACAAATATGTATGCCTGAGAGCCAATTTCTCGCAGATAGGAGCGTTTTACCCTTGATGAAGCTAACATTCTTGACCCCAGACATAAATCTGCCTCTCCGCTCAAAATAGGGGCTAAGAGAGAGGGAAGATTATTTAAGTCAACCGCTAAATCGATGTCCATATAAGCTAAAATATCAGCCTCACTGGAATTAAAATAAGTTTTAATAGCTCTCCCCTTGCCTGCCCGTTCTATTAAGAAAATAGAGGAGTCATCCCCATTTTGATTAACAAATTTCTGAACCAGCTGCTGAAATTCAATATTAGAGCCATTAACAATAAAGACGGCGCGCCAGTCATCCCCAAAATTACCTTTACGTAAAAAGGCTAACAACTTGGAAGCGTTATCATTAAAAATTAAACCTTCATTATAAACCGGCAAACAAATATCAATTTTCATACCCATTTATTACTTACCTTAGAATTATATCACATCATTGATAGAAAAATAGTATAAAAAGACTAAGCCTATAAAAAACGAGGCCTAATTGGCCTCGTTTTAAAAAATACTAGATTAAAAATTAATTGCCCATCTTCTTGCGAATAAAGGCCGGTACACTTAAATCATCTTCCTCGTTATTATCATCTTCCTTGTTATCAGATATTTCGATTTTTTTCTCAACTAATGGTTTTAAAGGGATATTTTTAATGGTAGACACTTTTGCCTTCTTGTCTCCCCATACGGTGGAACCAATACTACCCTCTTTTTCATTCTCACTTTCGATAAAAGGATTGGGAGTATAGCTCTTAAGTTCAGTCTTAGTGCCACCCTTACTCTTGCCATCGAAACCAGTTGCAACGACCGTGATCTTAATCTGGTCTTTCATTTTTTCATCAATAACAGCACCAAAAATAATTTTAGCATCTTCATCGGCAGCAGAGGTAATAACCTTAGCGGCGTCACTAACTTCATTCATACTTAAATCAGGCCCACCAGTAATGGTAAAGACGATGCCACGAGCACCATCAATTGACATATCTAATAAATTAGAATTAATAGCCGCTTTAGCAGCCTCGATAGCTTTATTTTCACCACTAGCTTGTCCAATGCCCATTAAAGCAGATCCTGCATTAGCCATAACAGCTTTAACATCGGCAAAGTCAGCATTAATAACACCAGGCACGGTAATAATTTCAGCAATTCCTTGCACACCCTGCCTTAAAACATCATCAGCAATAGCAAAGGCTTCTAATAAAGAAGTACGTTTATCTATCACTTGCAATAGCTTATCGTTAGAAATAGTGATAATAGTGTCAACCTTATCTGCTAAATCGGCATAAGCTCGATCAGCAATATTTTTACGTTGACCTCCTTCAAAAATAAAAGGCTTAGTAACAACAGCTACTGTTAAAGCCCCTAAATCTCTAGCGACCTGAGCAACGATGGGCGAGGCCCCGGAACCGGTACCGCCACCGAGACCGCAAGTAACAAAAACCATATCGCAACCTTTTAGAGCTTCTCTTATTTCATTTTGCGATTCTTCAGCCGCCCCTTTTCCTAAATCAGGATTCATACCGGCACCTAAACCACGAGTAACTGATTTGCCAATATGTATCTTTTCGCTGGCTTTATTATAATGCAAAGCTTGAATATCGGTATTAATCGCTACAAAATCAACGCCTCTAATGCCGTTTTCAATCATACGGTTAATGGCGCTACCGCCACCACCGCCAACACCAACTACTTTAATTTTTGCAAAAGTCTCAATTTCTGGTTTTACTTCCGCCATAGTTCTGGCTGAATTGCCGTTTACTTATTAAGAAAACGACCACTCTTCATTTAATTTATCTTATTTTATCTCGGAATAATTTTTTGAAACATATTTTTGGCTTTTCCGAAAATATTGCCAATGTTTTTTTGAAATCCACCGCCATCTTGATTAGGGTATTCATGCGCCCCCCAAATAACTAAACCTAAAGCGGGCAAGAATTCTGGTGTACGAACCTTATCAATCACTACACTCACATTTTTAGACTGGCCCATGGCAGCTGGTAATCTTAACTTGCGTTTAGCGGCGTCAATTAAGCCTTCTAATTGAGCTCCGGCACCAGTAAAAACAATGCCTGCTGGTAACATACCAGAGCGATCTATTTTCTTCAACTCCTTATCAACCTTATCAAAAATTTCTTCAACTCGAGCTTCAATAATTTCTGCAATATACTTGCGTGAAACTAAGCTAATATCATCATTAACCTCTTCTTCTTTAACTAGTTGAGTAACATCGACATCCTCATCCTTATCAAAATTTTCTGGGTTAGTATTGCCGTATTCTAATTTTATTCTTTCCGCTAAATTTATAGGACATCGCAAACCTAGGGCAATATCATTAGTAATATATTCGGAGCCAATCGGTAAAACGGCTGCGTGTAATAAATTACGTTCTTCATACACAGCCAAAGAGGTGGTAGACGAACCAATATTAACTAAAGCGACTCCTAACTCTTTTTGCTTGGGGGTTAAGACTGCCTCAGCAGCTGCTAAAGGAGAAATAACTAGGTCTTCAATTTCTAAACCAGTCCGAAAAATAGCTTTGGTTAGATTTTTAGTTTGAGTAGTTAAACCTTGAATAATTAAAGCTTCCACTTCTAGACGAATACCGCTCATTCCAATTGGATCTTTAATATCAGTCTGATTATCCACACTGAATTTAATCGGCATGACATGAAGAATCTCATAGTTAACTGGGACAGCTAAAGCCCGGGCGGCCTCAATAGCACGATTAACATCAGCTTCACTAATTTCGCCATCACTTTTACTAACGGCTACCACGCCACGACTACGCTCACATTTTACATTAGGATCATTAATGCCAACCCAAACACTAGTAATAGGCACGCCAACAATTCTCTCTGCCTTTTCAAGACAAGCCGAAATAGATGAGGTTGTTTCCTCAATACTATTTACCACCCCCTTGCTAACTCCAGCTGTTGGCGAAGACACCGCACCAATAATCTGTAACTCTTCTCCTGCTAGGCCGGAAATTTTTTGGCCGATAACTAGACGAACTGCCGTTGAGCCGATATCTAGACCAGCAATAATGTCATCTTTCATAAAATAATTAAAATAGCTGCAAGAGCCTTCATATTAAAACAAAGTCTAAGCACTTGGAGCCATACTTATTCTATTATAATAAATTTTTGGAATATTAACAACTAAAAGAGTCGCCAATAATATTGTAAGATATTTTCCCCCCATATTAAGGCGCCTAAAGCCCCAAGGGCCAAAAATACGCCTAAGGGTAATTTAGAGCCCCAAGATTTATGCCCGCTTGCAATTAAGGCAATACCCACAAAAGATCCGACAACATAAGCAGACAAAATAGCTATAATTAAGGAATTTAAATTAGGCAATAAGGCCCCCAACAATAACCCTAGCCAAATATCGCCTTCACCCAAACCGCGTCCGCGTGTTAATAAGTATTGCGTCCCAAAAAATAAAGCAGCCAAAGCCATTGCTAATAAAATATGCCACCAGATCACACCCAAATATAGATTTATTATAATAAAAAATAGGGTTGCCGGCCATACCACTAAATTCGATACTAAATAATAACGTAAATCAAATACAAAAATTACAATCATCACCCAAGCAGCCACTAAATCTTTTAGAAGATACAAATAAAAATTAGGTCTCTGTAATAATAAAAATAGAGACTCGCTATCTAGATACTGAAATTTTAAAGCAGCTAGCCAGAAGAATAAAAATAAGCCAGTAACAGCTAATTCAACCAGCGGGTATTGCCAAGAAATTTTTTGTTTACAAAAATGACACCGGCCTTTCAAAAATAAAAAACTAAGCACAGGAATATTATGATACCAACTTAATTTTTTTTGACACAAAGGGCAATAAGAGCGACCAATAATACTTTCCTGTTTATACAAGCGCCAAATTAAACAATTAGAAAAACTTCCCAGAGCTAGACCAAGTAAAATAATGATAGCGGTTAGAATTAACATCATATAATTAATTATATATTAATTCCGAAGCCTTTGGCAAAGCCTGATCAGGAATAATATTAAGTACTTGCTGTAAATAGTCTTGCGCTCTATCGGCTTGATTTAGCTGGCTGTACACCTTGGCTAAATTAAGCAATATTTGAATATTACTTGGGTAAGACTGCAAAATTTGCTGTAAAGCTTTAGCGCTTGCTTCTAAATTCTGATCAACATAATACATGTCAGCACTCTTTTTAAGTAAGGATAAATCCTGAGGAAAATATCGGAACGCATCTTGATAAGCAATAGCAGCCTGATCATAAGCTTGTATGTCTTGATAAACCTCTCCTTGTTTATATTTTAACTGGGACATGTAAAAGGCTAAATAATCACGATGTTCAAAATTCAAACGGGAATCATTAATGTCTGGCAATAAACTAAAACTATCATTATAGGCAACTAAAGCCTGCTCAGAAAGCGATGAGGCTTGTAAACAATCAGCCAAGTAACGATAAGGGGCCGGCCGCTTAGGGCTCATTAAAATAATTTCATCAAAATCAGCACGAGCGCTCTCGACACCTCTTAAAAAACAAGAGAGCCTAGCTTTAGTTATTTTATTTTCATAACTGTTGGCGGGTAAATCCCTATCTATACTATTAATTAATATCTGCACCATCTGTTTACTTGATAAGTCTGGTAAATCTTTAAAATCGACAAGGGCAAAAGAGGCGATTGAGTTTTCATAATAATGAAGGTCCACACGGTTGCTTTTACTTCCCTGAATATAAGACGTTAATTCATTAATATTAAAATATTTCTGCGCTGCCAATAAGCGATTGATTTGCAAAAAATAATAATCAGCCTGTAAAGACCCAATACTGATATAAACTTGAGTCAGCGCTAGAAAAATTAAAGATACTGCCGATACTCTTGCCACTAAAGTTTTTGTATGCGCCCCCATTTTAACTGAAATAATTTGAGCAAAATTTATTCTCTGCCAAAAAAGAAGATATTTTCTATCATTCTCACCCAAGCTTAAATTACCAGCAGTCACAAAAGCGGCTAAAATCCAAAAATAGAAAACGCCAGTAATATCCGACAGGCCAAACAGAAGAGAAAAACTGTAGGCAAACATAGCGGTCCCAGCGGCCAAAGCGAAGACTTGGCCCTCTGGCTTTAACCATAAACGCCAGCACTGCCAGGCCCAAAAAATATACAAAGCTAGCCAAAATATTAAACCAATAAAACCCGTCTGGATAATAACATCAAGCACGCTATTATGAACCTTATCCGTATAACCATCAATCTTCATAAATATTCCCCATTCCGGTTGATACTGACTAACTATTATCTCGCCGCCATTTTCTAAGCCAACGCCAACCCAAGGATGCATAGGAATTATTTCTAAAGCTGAGGCATAAAAAGAACGACGCAGAGCAATGCTGCCTTCATTAAAATTAACTAATGTCTGCAAGCGCGTAGGTGTTAATAAATAAATCGCCCCCACTAAAAATAGAACAAATACGGGTAAGAACAATAGACTGCGATAAGAACGACGACGCCAACTATAAATAATTGCAGTCAAAGATACGGCGATGATTAAAGCCAACCAAGCTGCTCGTGAGCCAGTAGTTAATAAGGCGGCCAATTGTAAAATGAGTGCCAATGAAATTAATATTTTAAATTTAAACTTACTTTGTATAGATAATAAAAAAATAGTTAATGGTAGAGTAAACAATAAAAATGAAGCCAGGAAATTTGGTTGACCAAGGGTAGAAATAGTACGGCCAAGCAACTGCTGTTCTTGCCAAACGGCAAAATCAAAACCGAAAAATTGTAGAACAGCATAAATAGCAACCAAGCTACCAGCTAGAGTAATTAACTGAGCTAAGGCTTTGACTGCCTCTTGCCAATTAATTGTCTTTTTAATTTTTTCTTTAAAATCAAAGCCAGAAAAACTGTAGACTATATAAGAAAAATAAATAGTTAAAAAATAATAAAAAACTAAACCCATCTTACGGTCATAAGAACCAAGCCAAGTCTGCAAAGAATTAACTGAAAAAAATGACAGTAAGGACCAGGCTAACAAAAACACTAGCACCGGAAGTATACTTAAAATGAAGCGTCTATAATCTAAAAAATTGATATTTTTTTTCCCATAGATAGCTAAACTGGATAATAAAATAATTGCTGCTAAAAATTGCAACCAAAAAAATTTAATCAAAGTAAAAGGACTAAAAATTGGAAAGAAAAAGGACATGCTTAAAGGGATGATCAGCAAAGAAGACCAGAAGGCTAATTTTTGAATTAAGCTAAATATCGAATTCCAATTAATTTTATTCATAAATAAAGTAAGTTTAATTAATTATACCATATAAAAAAACTCCAAACCATTAAAGATTTGGAGTTTTAGAGTTGAAAATTATAAATTAAGCATGACGACGACGCTGCCATTTCTCGAATACAACTAATAACGGACTGGCTAAAAAAACCGAACTATAAGCGCCAAAGAAAATACCAATAATTAAGGCCAGAACAAACTCTCTAATAGAGGCTCCACCAAATAAAAGTACGGCCACTAAAGCTAATAAAGTAGTAATCACCGTATTAATAGAGCGAACAAAAGTTTGATTAATGCTAGTGTCAACCGTTTCAGCGAAACTAGTAGCGCTCTTAGGTAAATTTTCACGCGTGCGATCAAAAACTACAATTGTATCATTAACGCTATAACCGAGGACAGTCAAAATAGCGACGACAAAGGCGGTATTGATTTCAACGCCATAAAAATGTCCTAGCAAAGAAAAAATTCCTAAAGTAATAAAAACATCATGAAACAAAGCTACAATTGCAATTAAACCGTATTTCCATGAAGCAACTGGCTTAGAAACACGTTGAAAAGCAAAACCAACATAAACAATAATAACTAATAACACCATCATTACCAACCAAAAGGCCTTGCTTCTTAATTCCTGCCCAATTGACGGGCCAATAGCTTCAAACCTTGATTCTTCTAAACCAGCCTGGGCTTCAGGTAATTGCTTTAAAGCGCTAAGCACTAATTGATGAGCCTCCTCGGTGCTTTCCTGAAAACGCAAAATCATAGCCTCATCTGTTGGCTGAATAATAACGTTGCTAATATTTAAATTAGATAACTCTGCTTGAATAGAGGCAATCGAAGGATTTCCACCATTAAAACTGACTTCCATTAAGCTGCCACCAGTAAAATCAAGTCCAAATTTTAAACCCCAAAGAAATAAGAAAACAATTGAGGCTGTAACCAAAACACTAGACAGTGCCAACCAGAGTTTTCTTCTTTTAATTACTTGTAGATTAATCATATACCTTTTAGATGAATTATTAATTCAGTCCCTAATTTATTTATTAATTCGACGAGCACCTAATAACCAACGATGACGATCCAACCAATTACCATTAAACACTTTTAATAAAATATAAGTGATAACAATGCTGCTAAACATGGAAATGGAAACACCAATAAATAAAGTAGCGCCAAAGCCTTTAACCAGACCAGTACCAAAGCCCATTAAGACGAAGCAGGTTAGGATGGTGGTGATATTGCCGTCACGAATAGAAGGCCAAGCTCTCTTAAAGCCCTCATCTAAAGCGGCTGCTAAAGGCTTGCCTGAACGCAATTCTTCTTTCATGCGCTCAAAAATTAAGACGTTAGCATCAACGGCCATACCAACTGATAAAATAAAACCAGCAATCCCAGCCAAAGTTAAAGTTACAGGCTGATTAGCATAATAGACTAAGAAAATTAGAATAACAGCAAATAAGCCGGCCGAGAAGATGCCATCAAATATTTTTAGGTAATTAAACACGGTTATAAATAAAACCACCAAAATCGCTAAGAAAATTAAAGCCAACCAAACAGGTGAAGTCTTAAAAATAGTTAAAACCGTTAAAGCATAAACACCCAGAGACAAAACTGACATTACTCCAGGCAAGCGGTAAAACAAAATCATGAAAATTGCTACCAACAAGAAACCGAGCAGGCCAGCAGTAATGCTATTATTAATAGATTTTTGGCCTAAACTAGCACCTACAGTTTGCTGACTCACCAAATTAATTGGCACTGGTAAGGCGCCGGTATTTAAACGCTGAACTAATAATTTTGCCTCCTGCACATTAAATTGACCAGAAATAACCGCTCTTCCATCTGGAATTCTTTCATTAACTGTTGGCACACTAATAGCGTAACCATCGAGAAAAATAGCTACTGGCTTGCCAATATTACGCTCAGTAATATCAGCAAACATAGACGATCCTTCGTTATCGAATTCTAAAGAAACTTCAGGAGTAGAGTCTTGAGGATTAAATTGTAAAGTAGCTCGTTTTAAATTCTTACCAGATAGCTCTGTACTTTTCCAATTATCACCTATATTTAAAACAGGGGATTCATCCTGGGCGACAAAGCTTAATAACTGTGTTTGATAAGAAGTAATAGTAGCGGGCTGTCCCTCTTGATCTTTAAAAGGATTAGCCTGTTCACTCTTATTTAATATTTTAGCGATCACAATGGCGTCGCTAGTTTGGATTGGTTTATTTACTATCTCTCCAGTATTTAAATCCTTCAAAGCGACAAACAATTCTGGTTGACCATCTGCGGTAATATTATCTTCAGTGGTTAAATCTGCCTGATACTTATCAGCTAAAATTTGCCAATCTACACTAGCAGTTTCTTTTAAGGCTGATTGTGCTTTCTCCATTACCTGTTTATTAAAAGCGATTGCCTCAGTATTAGGGCTAATATCAGATTCTTGAATTTCATCACTCTGCTCTTTAAATTCTAACAAAGGCGTCTCGCCAATCATTCTAATCGCCTCATTCACATCTTTAATGCCAGCTAGCTCTGCAATAATACGATAATCGCCATTGATGGTACGATTGATTTGAACAACGGGCTCACTCACGCCCGCCGAATTAACGCGACGTTCAATGATATCGCGCACGCCCTCTAAAGAGCTTAAGCGATCTGCTTCAGGAACACTGCTAACATCAGCTTCATAAACTAATTGAGTGCCTCCCTGCAAATCAAGTCCGAGAACAAAAGAACTATGATTTATAGTTGGCAAAACAATAATATTATTTGTTGCCCTGGCTAAAGATTGAACGCCCTGATTATAATAATTACTGCCCGCCAAGACAAAGCCTAAAACAGCAAAAATAAGCACCAAAGTGAATAGCCATCGCTGACGATGATGTTTAAATAAATTCGAGAACTTCTGTGATTTTGACATAAATTTTATAAATTATTCGCAAGGATTAGAAACTTTTAAAATCTTAGACTAAAAATGCTAAAAAATCAAGACAAGCCTTTACAAATAATCAAAATTGCCATATAATTCTTAATAATAGCTAAAAAATAATCAAATAACTATATGCCATTAATACCAACTGTAATCGAAAAAGAAGGACAAGTTGAAAGAGCTTATGATATATATTCACGACTGCTGAAGGATCGTATCATTTTTTTAGGAGAAGCAATCGATGATCATGTCGCTAATATTGTTATTGCCCAGATGCTTTTTCTGGCGGCTGAAGATAAAGAAAAAGATATTAAATTCTATATTAACTCTCCGGGCGGATCAGTGTCAGCAGGATTAGCTATTTATGATACCATGCAATATATAAAATGCCCAGTTTCAACTATTTGTATCGGCATGGCCGCCTCCATGGCTTCCGTTCTACTTGCTGCTGGTGAGCCCGGAAAACGTCTCGCCCTACCAAACAGTGAAATAATGATTCACCAAGTAATGGGTGGCGCCGAGGGTCAAGCTTCTGATATTAAAATTAGAGCCGAACACATTTTAAAAATTAAAGATAAGTTGAACAAAATTCTAGCCCAACATAGCGGAAAAAAAATGACCGACGTTGAAAAAGATAGCGATCGAGATAATTTTATGAGCGCAGAGGAAGCTAAAAAGTATGGTTTAATCGATAAAATTATCAGTAAAGAATAAAGAACACTTTATAAGGCATACAAAAAACTCGCCCTTTGCCGTGCGAGTTTTTTATTTGTCTATAAAAATATTCGCTATAAAGGCATTAAAGTACTAACCATCATTTTAAATATTTCCAGATAAGCAGCAGATTCACCAGATTTAATATAAGAAACTACATAAATGGTTCTTTTATCTGCGGCTAAAAAATAAGCAATTTGTTGATCGGCGCTAACGATTCCGGGCCCAAAAGTGCTATCAATAAAACGATCCTTAGTTAAGATGTCAACATCCATAAACTTTTCCTGATACCAAGATATAATATCACTATTAATTTGTCCACTATCTTCTCTGGACACCTGTATAAAAGAAGCATCAGGTGCTGAGAACAAAGTAGAATCAGTCGACACTATATTAACTGACCAATCACGAGGGTAAATTAAGGCGAAACCTGAATTTACACTAGAGAAAAGAGCTAAATTACTATTTTCTTCCAATTTACCAGCACCATTAGGATTATAACCGCTAGTCACTTCTTCAAAATCAGAGTAACCATCATTATCAGTATCGGCTATTTGTGCATTTGTTCCCAAGAAAATTTCAGCTGCGTCACTTAAACCGTCGCCATCACTGTCTACCACTATGGGCAACACTAAATCATCTTCCGCCTCTACTGGCTCAACGGTTGTATTGTCAACTTGATTAATATCCGTATTACTGGAAGCATTTAAATCATCTTCCTCTTCTACTGGCTCAACAGAAACACCAGACTGCTCAGCTGATGATGTATTATTTTGAGGTACATCATCAATAGACACATCATTAACAGGGCTTAACATAGCTGGGGCAATTAAGAAGCGATAAGCCAAATAAATAATTAGAGCGATGACAACAACACCGGAAGCCATGATAATTATTCCCATGGATTTTGGAGAGACTTTTTTTTCACCTTCTGATGATTTAGCTGTCTGTTGTCCACGATTACCTTGTGTCTCAGTCTCATCAGTATAGCTAGTAGCACTTAAACTGGTAAAAGCTGGCATATTCTTCACTACAAAGTCTTCTTGCAGGCGTTTTTGCAAACCTTCATCTGGTTTTTTAGTATTTAAATCTTTATTTAATTCAAGTTTCATAATCAATTAGCAAAAAAATAAAAAAAGGCAAAAACACCCAAGGCAATAGCAACTATTGGCACAATCCAATACCAAGCCTTCCCTTTTAAAGGCGTATTTAATTTAGGCATTACATGTACTTTTAAATACAAGCGCACGCCTTTTTTCTTTAGATCATTATCCTGATCCTTATTTTTCCCGTAATCTAAAGTCATATAATATATTATTGCAAAATACCTTCACCATTAGGATTATAGCCGCCCTTAACCTCTTCACCATCTTTATAACCATCACCATCTGTATCAGGATTTAAAGGATTAGTGCCATAAACTCGAACCTCTTCATAGTCAGATAACCCGTCAAAGTCAGAGTCAATTAGATTGATATTAGTGCCTAGGGCAATCTCTTCTGGGTCAGTTAAGCTATCAGCATCAGAGTCCACTGGCGCCACTACAACTGGAACAACGGGCTCGATTGGTTCCACCGGCGCAACTACATCACCAGGATTAACCACTCCGTCTGTCATGTTATTTGGTGATACTATATTTGTGTTATCAGTATTTGGCTCAATAAAATCGCCATTATTAACCGGCGGAGTCTCTTTGAGATCAGAAACATTATCAGTTACTACGCCATTATTAATCATTTGGGTCTCATCAATCGTTGATGGTACATTTAAAAATTTAGCATAAACCAAATAAGCTAAAGCGGCAATAATAAGTAAAGCTAAAAAAATAATTATAAGCTTTTTAACTTTAAAGCCTCCACCAGACCCCTGACTATTATCATCCTCAGCATATTGCCTGGACGCCAACCCAGCAGGCTGAGTTTCAATATTATTCCCAGAATTAGACATATTATTAATACTTGGAGCCTCTGTTTCCGCAAAAATGTCATCAACAGCTTTATCTGTATTAGCATTAGGTGTTGGCGTATTTAATTTATCGAACATAGATTTAAAATGATTATTAATAATTAATTATATTATAGCGGATTATAGAGATAATTACACTCTTTGCTAAAAAATATATAAAAGTTAAACGACTATTTAATTAATTTATAAGTAGTAATTTCACCATCACTGTTTCGATTAATAACTTCCAATTGCACATCATCACCAATGCCCAATTTCTGACGCTCATCAGTGGTCATAGCGGCTGGGGCTGGCTTGGTTTCAGAAATAGTGTTTTGAACTACAGGATTAGACCGCTTGGACAATAATTGCACCGCCACAATCGTAATAACAAGTAGTAAAATAAGTGCCAAGGCCAAGCTAATTAATTTTTTTCGTGATATTGTCATATTTATATATTAATTAATACACTGAATAAAAAATTATTACGACTTAGAGCTTGGATTCTGAAACAGACACGCACCGGCCATTTGGCCAAGCCAAGTTATTCCAAACAGTGCCATTAGCACAATTGCAACTGCCTAAAGACTCGCACCCATTTATACCATCACAATTATAATAACCCTCATTACAGAAAATGTTACAAGTGCTTGACTGTGAATAAGAGCATTTACTAATATTGCTAGCACAAGACGCAGTCGATAAAGGTGAGGAAACATAACAAGCACCTCCACACTCATACTGATTAGGGGGGCAATTATTTACACCAGTGTTACCTTTATCACCAGTGTCACCAGTGTCACCTTTATCGCCCGTATCACCTTGATCGCCTGTATCACCTTGATCGTCGCCTGTGCCCTTAGCAATATCCTCACAAGCTATCTGACTGTCGCAACCAGGAGTAATATAGCAATCAAACCAACCGCTATTACAAACACAGACAGATCCATTATAAGATGAATTTTCACCACAACTAGCGCAATCCTGATAACAATTAGCACCATTCTCCCAGTTTATACTTTCCCCATTTCTTTCTATCCTAAGTTGACAAAAGCCATCCCCACAAAAACCACCATTTATTTCATCGTCAGAAAAAGTACAGAAAAACTGATTATTCATAATTGGATAAGGAGTGATATCGCCAAGCTTGGTGGTACAAGCATATTGGAAAGCCGAGGTGCTACTAGCGATTCTATCACGACTTAAAACGATGCCACTATTGCCATCACAATCTTCTTGCCCGTCATTATAAAAACCTCCTCGACCCTCTAAATTAGGTTGCTGCTTAATGCCATCGCCACAATAATTATTAACAGCCAAGTTAAATTCTCTTTGTGAAACTGCCCCAAACTCATTTTCAGCCTTAATCTTAATTAAATTATTAATAGAAGCTACTAGTGGCTTACCCTGAATTGAATAATATGAAGCTATCGGAGCGGCTTCAGCTCGCTGGAATAAATTCTTCCCACTAAGACCTAGCCTGGCTAGAATTTTTTGCCAAGGCTTTCGATTAATTAAAGTCCCATCGCTTGGATTGCTAGCATTGGCAGTATTAGTAATTTGCAGCCCCGCCGGCAAAATACCAACGGCCGTATAATTAATAGTGTGATCACCTTGCTTCTGCCAACCCAAACCGCAATAATAAGAAGACCCGAGACGTATGGCTTTAGTGCAATTAAAATCTAGAATTGGTAAATCAACTTTAATATTTATTCTGACCTGGCGGGTAGAAACTACATTATAATTATCTTTCGCCGTAATCAAATAAGTAAAAGTGGTGTCTTGCAAAAATTTATTTGAAGTTAGTAAATTATATTTTAAAGTATAATAAGTTGTATTACCGGAACGACGTGAAGTCCCACTTAAAAAAGTGGCTCTATTGGGTGCTAACAAATCATAAGGGCCAGAATTATATAAGGATTTAACAATTGTATAACTTAAAGGATAATCTTTATCACTAACACTAAAATTAATAGTTAAGGGGATAACCGTGCTAGGGTAGTAATCCACATCTTCTGATTGAATTAAAGGAGCATCATTGCTAATAACAATAGGAGTATTGGTAGACATAACTGAGCCCTCCACATCAGTTACATTTAAAGTAAGGTTATAAGTACCAATAGCACCGGCTTTAGCTGCATATATCTTCTTTTGATTGGGGTTATAGGTATCTTGCAAGACAGGAGCTGCACTCCATCCAGACCAATTAGCATTACTTGTATCTATCGACCAAGAGAGAGGATTATTTTCTGGGTCAATCACTTTAATAAAACCGCTAAAAGCTTGGTTCTGCTCACCATATAAATTAGTATCAACTAATACTGGGGGCAAATTATTACCGGAGCCAGTGTAACCGGAACCACTAGCGATGCAGCCTAATTCGGACAATTGACCTTCAGCTGTATTATAACCAAGGCTTTTTGTTTCCATGGCCGAACACAGGCTATAGTTAGAGCCATTGCTATCACTAGAATAAGAGAAAACATAACTTTGCGCTGGCAGCTCTAAACTATTATTACCAGGCTGAGGATCTGCAAATGATTGATTCTCTTTATTCCAACAAGTAACAGAATCAAAGCCACCACAGACGCCTAAACTATTTATTGGATCAAGGACTAATTGCCCAACGCCTAGCTGCGGCAATAATAATGATTGCCAACTCGGCCATACAGAAATTGAATTTAGAGGTAAATATGTACCAGAATCTAGAACTGGATATTTATTGTTAACTTGTCTAAAAGAGGATAAAGATTCACGTAAATTACCAAGCATGCCCAAACGACGAACATCACGAGCCACCCTTGACCTCAGGCTATCACAATAGAGGCCCTGGCTACAGTCATTATCAGTATAACAAGCGTTATTTTCCACTAACTGACAGCGGCCAGGAGCGTTAGCTGAACTTAAACAAGTCATACCCTGACCACAATCGCTGTCACCATTACAATTAAGTGTAGAAATACTACAAGCTCCGACATCATTAAGATTACTGTTAAATTGCCAGTGGTCAACAATCTGACCTAAAACATCAACAGTAGTTACATTTGGATCTTGGTTATAAGAAATTAAATATATGTTGGTATAGATTGTTTTATTAACTAAGTCTACATTAGCAGCATTAACATACACGCTACGTCCATCACGAACGGCATCATATGAGTCAACTAATAGAGACTGAGGTGAGCCGGAAAACCCTTGACTTTGATACCAACGGGCAGCACTGTAATGATTTGGGTTCGGCAAAACTCTAACCGCAATAGCATCACTATCCCCACCTAGTATCATACCCGAATTACTAGCGGCTGGGGGCTGATTACTAAGCGCGTCTGCTTTTGTAAACACTGCCTGCAAAACCAGCAGTGAAAAAACTAATACCAAGACGGCTGTTAATTTAAAATTTATTTTTGTTTTCATATATAAATGTTTAAAACATTATTGGACGGGAACAACAATAGAAATTTCTGTTGATTTTAGACTTTCATTATTAGAATTATCTAGAGCAGATAAGGCGAAATAATGAGTGCCGGGGTTAAACTGTCGGATATCTAAATCTAAAGATACGGCACCATTGTCCGAATCAAAAGATTCTCCATATTGCCCTGAAGTAATGCCATGATAAAGACGATAAAATATCGTATCATCGTTATTAGCCAACCAGCTAAAATGTAAGCGCTGATCAGTAGCAATTGAGCCATCAAAGCCAAGTGGTCGATTAGGGGCCAAGGTATCAGTAGGCGTTCCTAGTTTTTCACCAGACAAAGCACTTTCTACTCGAGTGAAAGAAATGGCAGAAACTCTAAATCGATAAATTGTATCTACGTCTAAACCAGTTAAAACATATTTACAGGAATAATTTTGCCCATCAATAGGATTGGTCGGCATACAGGTAGTAGTAGCGCTATCTTGATAGATGCTATTTGGCATAACATCAACAAAAGCAGTATTACCAGAGACTTTAGGTGTGTAATAAATTCGATACTTACCGAGCTTATTAGGATCAGCATTATAGATTAAACTAGAGTCTCCATACCACTCCAAACGGATAGAGTCACCCACCTCTAAATCAACAGCAGCAGAGATTGAGCCTATGGTTGGTATCTCTTGCTTGAAGAAATAAGACTCCTTGAGCACGCTCCACATACAGAAACCGTCACCCTGACCATCAAAATTATTATCCGGTCCACAAGCCTGGTTCATAATCGAGCAGGGGGTCTGTCCTTCACTACAAGTTAGAACATCACTCGTTCCCTTAATCACCGCCGGATTAATCATTGCTGGTAAATCATCACTTAATAAATCAGTTCCGGCATCACGACAATAATAGAATTTATAATTATAATTACTGCAATTAGGACTACTGGCACCAACACAGGTGTCGTACCAAGGGGACCAGCTTAAATTAGCTGGATTTACTGATGGCCAAGGATTTTTACATAAGAAGACAAATAAAGGCACATCGACCTTAGCGTCATCACCATCATAATAAAGATTACAACAATTATTAAAGCAGCCAGGTTCAGCACAAACACAGCTTGATGCCTCATTACAACTTGGAGCTGAAAAACGATCCATATTAATTTGAGCTGACAAAATACTAGAGTCATCAGTCACCCCTTCATTCGCTGCTACTAAAACCTGATTAACAGCTAAGCCTCCAACGGAAAGCATACTAGCTAAGCTTGGCTTAGCAATATTCCAATCCCAGTCCCAGTAATAAGCGGAGGTGGGGTGAAGTATTTGCCCATCACTGCTATAAGCATCGGCAGTAAATAATTTATCTCTATCGGATGCGGTATCAAAACTACTAGCTGAAATATCAGAGTCATTTTCATTAACATCATTATCAGTTGTTTGGAAAAGATAGGAGACAGGCTCACTGGAGACATAATCAACCGCGCAAATACCAGCGTTAGCTCCCTGTTCTGATAGAGTAGTAAAATTAGCAATATAAGAATTGCCAAAGTTTAAATTATTAAAAGATAAATTAATACCTTCAGTGTATATACCAGAACCTAAATTAAGGTAACCATCGCCATTAAAACCAAGTCCCCACTGACTTAATACACCGACATTGCTATCCAGAGCCTCATCACCCTTAATAACTAAATAATAATTAGCCCCAGCTGAAAGCAATGTCTTGGGAATAAATTCAACTTTACTTCCGTTGCCATTCTGTCGCAAAGAAATAGAACCAGGGACAGAACAATATAGTTTTGATGGGTCAGGTAAACCAGCTAGAGCTGTGTCAGAAGCTAAGCCGACTGCATTTAACAAAACATTAAAATTAGACTTTAATTTTGCCACCGTTCTAATAAGCCAACTTTGAGGATGATATTTGAAGCCACTGGCTGAGGCAACAAAAGTGCCAGAAGGACAAACCCCTGTGCCATAACTAATTTCTTCTAACAACAATATATTATTAGATAGACTGGCTACGTCCATATATTGATCAAAGGGGATTTGTAGAGTGACATTACGACAGACGTCGCTATCGCCATGGGCTGGATTTAATTGATCAGTTACAACCAGAGGACGAGCGCGACAACAAGTTCCAGAGTCACAGCCTAAAGTTTCTGCGTTGCCACAATCATTATCCTGAGAACAACCACAGCATAAACCTCTGTCATCACCGGAGCAAGGAGTTTGGTTTGGCTGACAAACTAAATTGCCATTACCAATACCAGCACAAGACAGGGGATTTCCAACCTGACAACAACAAGAACCACAATCACCAGGCAAGCCGGCATTGCCAGAATCGTTCAAACAAGCAAAAGGAGAGCTACAGAAAGACTGGTTACAATCAGTAGTAGAAGTAGTATTAATAGAGCGACAATCCTTACCCAAACCACCAAGAGGAGGCTGAGAACAGGCAGTGTCACAAGCTAAAATTGTACTATAAGTACCAGTAGCACTAGCATTCAGGTTACATTGATCTTCATTAGGAGCAGCCTGACAATCATAATAAGTACAATAACCATCATCCGTCTTATCTCCGGATTCACATTTCTGGTCCGAAAAATTAAAGCAACAATCGCTATTAGCACTACAAGCACTTAAATTACCATCATGTTGCCCACAAATAGAATCGTTACCACCGTTTTTACAAACATCCACACAAGTATCTACATTCTTAAAAAATCCTAGCTTAAAAGGAGTGTCAACCGCACAAGATTTATTATTATCTATGCTGGTCTCACAATCATAGCGAGCACAATAGCCAAAATCTGGGCTAGTATCATCACTAGTTATCGCCTGCCCATTACCACCAACGCAAATATCATCATCGGGGCTACTTGTCCCCTTAGAATCTAAGCAGCATGATTGGCTGTGATCAAGACAAGACTCAGCTGATAATAAACTACAATCCAAACAAGCTCCCGTAGGAATAGATGTGTCGCAATATTTGCCGGAATGATTACTACAATTACAGGCTTGATCTGACTGAGCCTGATCAATCACTCCATTATTAATAATACTACAACCAGAACACTGCCCTAGACCGGCGTTATCATCAACAGTATCGCTACCACAAGAGCCGCTACAGGTTAAAGGTGCACAACAATCACGAGCATCTTCTCCAATTTCACAACAACAATCACAACGAGCTGATTCAGTGCTGACACAAGTCTGCCCTTGGCATTTTGAAGCACCGCTACAAAGTTCCTGGCTGACACAAATACCAGCTTCACTATCATTTTCAGCATAACAGTTAAAATTATCAGCACACAGCGAACAGCTTGATGTCACTGGGCTAACACTATCTACGCAACGACCACCATTAAGTCGAGTCCAGCCCTGTGGGCAAGAGGAAGAGGTTGTAATTTCAAAATGAGCCTGATTACCAAATTGAGAGAATGTTTTACAAACCCTATTAGTTTTAATCTCTAAGTTATTTAAATTATAAGTAAACACCGAATCAGGCGAACAAGTAGCATTATTTAAAACACAAGCATCAAGATTGCTGTTAAAAGTACAGCCCGCAACTTGTCCGACACAAGCAATAGTATTAGCACAGGTAGAATCGCATGAGCCTAAATTCAAAGTACCTCCAGCAAAGGGCGAACATAAACCAGGTGAGTTAGGGCAAAAAGAACCAATCTGACAAGCGCCTAAAGCCTGCGCCATTCCTTGACAGCTATCATAAACAGGAGTGCTGCTACTATTGCCATATCCAGTAGCAAAACCCCATTCAAAAACGGAGTTAGGCACATTAACATAGCAAGAAGCGAGGGCGGGCTCACAGCGTCCCTGCTTATAAGTACCAGCAGGGCAACATACTTCAGTGCCACAGTCGCTATCAACTACACAGCTACCTATTTCAAAATTAACATCATTTCCCCATTCATTATTTTTTATTACTTTAACCGGACCAGTAACGGAATTATCAGGGACATTAGGCTCTAATAATTGGGCTAATTGATCATTTTGATCGTTCGCAATAACTACGCTAGCAGTTTTATTAAAAGTAAAATTAACTAAAGCGTTACCGCCTGTTTCACCGAAATATTCCCCCCAAATACTAACTGGGGTGCCAATTTGGCCTCTACTAGGAGAAATTTTACAAATACTTGTTTTTAAAGATTCATCCTCACTCACATTAAAAACATTAGGGTTTGAATCTTGAGAATTTATTTCTTCGCCATTAAGCTCAATTCTTATTTCAACAGCACCATCAGTAACTTCCGCTGGCACCTTTACAATAATTTGCTGATCACGCCAAACTGAATTAGCGCAAACATCTGGAAAATTATAATCAGCCTCAACCTCGCCGAAGAACACTTTAGAGAAGCCTTGAGCGCCACCGAAACCACCGCCATGGATGGTTACATACTGCCCGGCCCGACCAATAATTGGTTCAAAATAACTAATATAAGGGCCCGCCTCAGCCTCTTCTTGCTTAACAAATTTTACATAATTACTTTTTTCTTCATTGCCAGCGATAGGGGCCAACACAAAACTACTCATTTTACCTTCTTTCAAATTCGGTACCGTGGTCATGCCACTAATACCCGCCGGATTAACAAAAACAGAATTAAGGCCAGCTACATTTTTATTATAATCACCAAAAAAGGCTTCACCAGAATAGAGATTAATCCCATAATAATTAACCTGCTGACTTAGTAACCCGGCATCAGGTGTTAATAAACATAAACCAGGTCGAGTAATTTCATTAACCATGAAATCAGGAACAATTGGACCGTAGTCGTCATTAGTGAAATCAAATTTATTATCCGCACTAATCACTTGAACTGGACCAGACTGAATGCCAGCTGGTAAAACTACAATAATCTGATTATTAGTCCAAGAATTTATACAATCCGAATTAACCTCACTAGGCATCACGCCAACTGCATCCCCCTCAAATACAACCTTACTATTTAGAGGGTCATAGGCACCAAAATTACTACCACTAATGGTTACAAGATTATCAATTGCTCCATTGGGGGTAGAGGTGTTGCAAGTTAAAACACAATCGTCATCAGAAACACAGCTTCTATCTTGATTTTCTTCACAAAAACCTCCCTCTGGACTAATAGCGGTGATAACGGGCGAGCCTTCACAGGTACAAGAATCGGGGCTACAAATGAGATATTCGGCACAATAATTATTATTTATTTCACAACTAGCCGTCTCTGGATTCAAATCACAAGAATCACCAAGCTCTCCTTTGGGTAAACAAGAACAGGTGTCAGCGTTGCAATAACTAGTTTCAGCGCATATTTGATCACTTGCCTGACAACCATTTAAGGGACTACTATCACAACTAATTGGCCCAGTACCACCACCGCAATCAGAACCTAAACAAGGGCCCCAAGTTGAATCAGTACAAGTCATAGAGCCACCACAACCACAAGACAATGATTGTCCAGTTGTACAAGCACTACCACCAGAACTATTACCGGTAGCACCAATTAAACGACTCAAAATAAAACTAGCAATACCCCAAGCTGATAGAATAATAATCAGACCAATCACTCCATTTTTTAATATTTTCTTAGCTTGGGAAACTTTATCCTCCTCGCCATTGGAAGTCATCCAGACAAAACCTCCCCAGATAATAATGACCACAGCGATAATACCTAAAACTAACAAAGCAACGTTTATAACCCTAGCCGCTACAGTACGTGGGTCAGTCGACCCCAAATCAATAGTATTACTAATTTCGTTAGTACCAACGTCAATTTGGGCTGAAGCTATTTGTGCCAATCCAAGCAAAGAACTAATAGCTAAAGCCAGTACTAAAAATTTGAAAATATTTTTTTTGTTTTTCAACACAGATTTCAAAATAAATGGTTAAGTTAAAATCTTAACCTTAAATGAATTATTTATTGACAATTACCATCACTACCCAAAATGTTAGTGATAGTGCCATAACAACAAGAAGGGTTAACTTCATTTGCCGCACAAGCCGGCCCAGCACTAGGCTTAAAACAATTTTGATAAATATCTTTCACCCCAGAACCCACTTGACTCTTATAACTGGCCGAAGATAACATGCTGTTATGATTAATAAAAGCATACGTTGTGTCCGGTTCGCCATCAAGTGGAGCAATATCTTTATTTTCAGCAGTCACCCAATAACCCATTGGGGTAGGCACGCCACTAAAGATATTTAATAAGCGATGTTCGACGACAGTTTGTCCATTATCAATCAAAGTACTGCCTGTACGCAAGCTATCGTTCATCATCAAGGTATTAAAGTTTATCTGCACGGGCAGATTGGTATCAATGCCAACACTGCTATTGTCTGGATTTATATAAGTAATAGCTGGTGGATCAAGCATGATTTGATCATTAATATAAAAAGACCACTTATATTTATCTTTCAAAGATAAATCAATGCTATTATTTTCATTATAAAAAGACAGAGGACCATCTGCAAAAATATCTCTATTTCCGTCCAAGGAATTAGAAGCAGCGTCAACAAGCCCATCTAGAAGAGATAAATCAGCCACCGGATAGTTTTTTCCGTTGAAATCCTGACAAGTTTGATAATTTAAATATGGAGCACAAGTTGAAAATGGAGTAAAATCAACGCAATCTAAACTACTATTACAAGTCTTTAGATTGGCCGATACTAATTCAACCATTAAGTGACTGTTGGCGGGTAAACAATAAATAGTCTCCCCACAAGCATTCTGCCCACACTCTTCATTAGAAATAAATTCAACCGTTTTATAGGCATTAGACACCATGAATTTGCCAGACAAGTGATTGCCAACGCAAACACTATTTTCACATTGATAAGATTGACAGTCGCTAGCTTGTTCACAACTACCCCCAGCTAATACAGAATTATCGGAGTTAATAATTCGAATATAATCACTAACCTCATCGGCAGTTCCAGATAGAAGCAATGGATTCATAGCTTCATTAAAATTCAACTGAACAACAGAATTCATCGGTCGATCAACACGATCACGTCGTTCATTTATTTTTACTAAATCCTTCCCACCATTAAAAGCCTGCAAGGCTAGGGCTGCCTGATTACTGGTACTTAAGGGGATATTATTACCGCCTGCACCAGCTACTTTTGCTGTTAATGTAACCTTAGGGCCAGATAAATTAACCAAAATTTGAGAACTCCCACTTAACTTATAATATATAGAAGATGCAAGATCATCGTAATTACAATCATTATTAATAATATTTAATAAAATATTATTACCTAAACTATTATTAGCAAAACTATAAATATCACCACCAACCGTCAGCTGGTCGGCCAATACCTCAGGATTAATTGCAACAGCCCAAGAATTACCAGCCTCATGAGCGGCAACTGTTAAAGAAAAGAATCCTGGGAAAGTAACTTGATTATTATTCCAGTTAGCAACTCCCATTAGATTTTGACCATTAAATAATTGTGCCTGGGTGTTATCGCTAAGAGATAAAACAGAAAAAGCACTGATACTAGAATGATAATTGCTATCAATCAAGGCTGTGGCCGATTGACCGCCAGCAATAGGGGTGACATTAGTCACAACTGCTGGCTGATAAATATTAGGGCAAGCCTGAACCTGAATTGAAGCTTGAGCTGCCACCGCTGCTTCAGTCTGATTCATAATATCTCCCTCATTATCTGGCAAAGGAAAAATACCACCTCGAACTACCTGCGGAGGGGTTAAATCTAAATTATTACTAACTTCAAAATTCCACCTGAAATAGTCAGTATTACAAGTCTTAAAAATAGAATCATCATTATCTTTTAATAAACCACTAGTTAGTTTAACTTCATATTCTGTATTCCCCTCTGGCACACCCAATAAAGCTGAAGGCGCGATAATAAAAGTCTTCCTATCACTAGAAGCTTTAATCACAGCCTCTGAAACGTTCGTATTATCAGCGGGACAGGTATCAGTTCCACAATTATCACCCAAATCAGTTCGAAAAATTCTAATGTTATCAGGATTAATATATTTGCAACTAGCATCATCACAAGCACAACTAATACCAGCGGCATTTTGACAAACACTATCTAATCTTAAAGCTTCTTTAAAGCTAACAATAATAGCCGTATTGCGAGCAATATTGTTTTGTCCATTTTCAGGATATACTCTCTCAATAGTACAAGCCCCAATAGCGCCTGTACCCACCAAGGAGGAACCGCCAGAGTTGCCAGTAAAAATGGAGCTGCCAGAGCCGGTTGCCTGCAACAAACGATTTAAAATGAAAGTGGCAATACCCCAAGATGATAAAATAATAACCAAACCAATAATAGCATTCTTTAATATTTTTTTAGCCTCTTCAACTTTTTCATCGTTACCAGCGCTAGTCATCCATACAAAGCCCGCATAAATTATCAGACCAACCGCAATCACACCCAAAAATAACAGGACAATATTAATAATCCGAGCAATTATAATACGCGGATCGGTGTTAGATAATCCCTCTCCATTGAAACCAGCATTAATTTCATTGACTCCCACGTCAATATTCTGAGCAAAGGTAAAGCTAGCTATACTGAGACCTATAACTACAATTATAGGAATTAAAAAAAGTGTAAATTTTCGACGCATTTTATTTTAATTGAACCGCAAAGCGTGGTATAATTTAAAAGCTCAGCAGTTATGATTATTATAGCATAAACAGTAAAAACATAAAAACAAAATGAACATAGACCGCATCGTAAAAAAATTTAAAGAAAGCCATCCCGATGAAGACGCAACTATGTTGTATCTGGCTTATGATTTTGCTAATGAAGCCCATGCTGGCCAATTAAGAAAAACTGGAGAACCCTATATTCAGCACCCTCTTCACACTGCTTTTATCCTAGCAGAAATTAAAGCTGATTTGCCAACAATCATAGCTGGCTTGATTCATGATGTACCTGAAGATACTGATCGGACAGTCGAGGACGTGCAAAAAAACTTTGGCGAAGAAGTTGCTAGCCTAGTGGCTGGTATTACTAAATTGGGGAAAATTAAATATCGAGGTATCGAGCGCTATCGTGAAAATCTTAGAAAGATGTTTCTCGCTATGACTACCGACATCAGGGTTATTTTTATTAAATTTTGTGATCGTCTTCATAATTTACGCACTCTCGAAGGCTTGCCTCCAGCTAAACAAAAAAGAATCGCCCAGGAAACTTTAGAAATTTATGCTCCCATTGCCGGCATGTTAGGGATTTGGCGTTTAAAATGGCAGCTGGAAGATTTGTGTTTTAAATATCTTTATCCGGATAAATTTCAAGAACTTGAACAAGAATATGAAGTTGAAAAAAAGGCTGAACGCAACCAATATTTTCAAAAGATTAAGACTGAAATCATTCCTAGATTAGAAGAAATTAATTTAAAATACGATATTGAAGTACGCTTTAAACATTTATACAGCATCTTCCAAAAGATGCAGCGTAAAGATAGAAAATTTGATGAAATTTATGACGTGTTTGCCTTAAGAATTATTGTGGCTGATGTTAACAGTTGCTATAAAGTTCTAGGCATTATTCATGCTCTTTGGAAGCCTAAGCCAAACCGCTTTAAAGATTATATTGCCGTGCCTAAACCTAACGGCTACAGATCATTACACACCACTATCTTTGGTCCTGAAGGAAAAGCAGTTGAGTTCCAAATCAGAACACAAGAAATGAATGACGAATCCCTCTATGGTTTAGCCGCCCATTGGTATTACAAATCCAAAAATCAAAACGGACAGCAACCACTATGGGTAAAAGAAATTATTGATATTCAAAAAGAAGTTTTAGATACTAATGAGTTAATTAAAGACATTAAATTAAATATCTTTAATGATCGTATTTTCGTCTTCTCTCCTAAGGGGGATGCCTTTGAGCTAACCGAACACTCAACCCCAATTGATTTTGCCTACGCCATTCACACTAATGTTGGCAATCAGGCGACCGGCGCCATTATTAATGATCGCTTAGGCAAACTTGATCAGGAGTTAAAAAATGGCGATCTGGTAGAAATTATTACTGATAAAGGTAGACAATACCCTAATCGCGACTGGCTTAAATTTGTAAAAACTAAGCGTGCTCGCGATCGTATTAAACAGTTCGCTCGCAAGAGCCCACTTGAAAATATCAAACGCTTTTTACCAGGCATCAAACCTAAAAAATAATTTTTATAAATACAAAAAACCCCACGAAAAACGTGGGGTTTTTATATACTCAAATGATTAACGATTTTGAGTTTCTTCTAGCTTACCGGTTTTGCGTAAAATTTCTTTTTTGTGTCGCATTTCCATACTAGTTAAAGCATAGATTTTTTGCTGACGCTTGGTCTTTTTGGGCGCTAAATGTTGTTTAGAGCGTGCTTTCTCAAGACGCTTACTATTCTTTAAGCCCTTCTTAAATTTACGTAAGAAACTTTCAAAACTTTCACCAGGTTTACGATTAAAATCAGCCATAAATTACACCCTCCTTTCTATTTACTTTTTTCTCCAACTTATCCTTTACTTTCTTAAAGGCAACTGTTTCTTGAACGCCTGACTCCATGTCCCTGAGTAATATCGTTTCATCCATTACTTCCTTTTTTCCTAAAATCAAACTTATTTTTGCATTTAAACGACTAGCTTCTTCCATCTGGCTTTTCAAACTATCAGTAGAAAATGATTGACGCACATTAAAACCAGCTCGACGTAATTCTTCAAATAAAATATAAGATTTTATTTTTGCCTGTTCGCCTAACTGAGCTAAAAAGACCAGCTCTTCTTTCAAATTTGGTAACACTAACTTATCTTTAATCTTAGAAACCGTCCTTTCTAAACCAATGGCAATGCCAACAGAGGGGGTCGGGCGACCGCCCAAACTTTCTACTAAATTATCATAGCGACCACCACCAGCTAAAGCTAACTTGCTCTGTAAAACGCCCTCATCATTTATAGGCCAAAATTCAAAAACAGTATCATTATAATAACTCAAACCACGAACCAAATAAGGATTAAAATTATAAGGAATATTCAACTCATCTAGATATTCAAGCACCTTAGCAAAATGTTCACGACTTTCATCGGACAAACAATCAGCGATTTGTGGAGCCTCATTTAATAATTGCTGACAAGCGTCTTCCTTACAGTCAAGTAGAGCGATTGGATTCTTGAGTAAATTTTTCTTACAGTTATTACATAATTTTACCCGACGACCACGTTCTTTATAGAAATTAGTTAACTTAGTATTATACTCCTTGCGGCAATCGGCCTTACCAAGACTATTAATTTGAATTTGAAAATTAGCCTCAAGATCAAGAAAAAAATTATAAGCGGCTACTATCAATAAAGCTTCAGCCATAGGCTTGTCTTCGCCAATAACCTCCATATTAAATTGATTGGATTCACGAAAACGTCCATTTTGCATTTTCTCATGACGAAAAACAGGACCAATAGAATAAAGTCTGACTGGCTGAGGCAATTCGACAAAGTTATTTTCAATATAAGCACGCAATATTCCCTGAGTTAACTCTGGTCGTAAAACTGCTTTTTCTCCTTTATCACAATCAACTCCGTAGATTTCCTTATCGCCACTATTACGCATTGACTGCTTAAACAAATCAAGATTCTCAATAACTGGGGTTTTAATAGCATTAAAACTATAAACCTCAGCTAAAGAAGCAGCCTTATCCGTCACGCTACTTAAATATCTAAATTCAGCCGGCAAAGTATCTTTCATACCCATAAGACGGTCTACAGCTTTGAGACTTTTTCTTTCCACTGACTTCACTTTACCAGAAGAATTTCTTGGATTTATTTTTTGTTTAGGCATAACATCTTAAAGAAATTTATATTATTCGATATTAGATGAATAGTCAACTGGATCGTTAAAAATAGCAGCCCGATTAAAAGGCCAGCCACGCAAGAAAACTCTTCCAGTAATAAAACTACGATTCACTGGACCAAAACTACGTGAGTCCTTAGAGGCGGTACGATTATCTCCCATCACAAAATATTCATCAGCGGCTAAAGTAATCTTATCATCCAAATTAGAGTAACTCGGCGTGTTTTTATCCAAATAATTTTCCACTAAAATCAAGCCCCCTGGGTTATCATCGTTATAAATAATTACTTTTCCATCTTTTACTTGAACTCCTTCGCCAGGCAAAGCAATAATTCTTTTAATAAAATACTCCTGCGGATTTAAAGGATAGCGAAAAACAATTACCTCGCCTCTTTCAATTGCCCTAAACCGGTAACTAATTTCATCAATAATCAAATACTCGTGATCATGAAAATTAGACTCCATCGAAGCACCTTTAACGTAGAAAGGCTGTATCAAAAAATAGCGTACTGGGATAATAATAGCTAAAGAAATGGCTACCACTTTAACTGTCTCCCACATTAAAATCAAAAATTTCTTATACATATCTAAATCTTCTAATTTTGTTTATTTTAGCAACTAAAAACCACTGCATTACAGCAGTCTACTCGTAATGTTAAATGAGTATATCATAAAAATATTAAAAAAGCAAGACAGAAAAAATTCTAATATTAGCCAATAAACATCGCATCGCCGTAACTGTAAAAACGATAATTACTTGCTATAGCCTGCTTATAAGCCTCCTTAATTTCTCTTTCACCAGCTAGAGCTGAAACCAGCATTAACAAGCTAGATTTAGGCAAATGAAAATTAGTTATTAAGGAGTCTAAAAGTTCAAATTTATAACCAGGATAAATAAATATCTCCGTCCATTCATTATAAGACTCCCCTAAAGAGAGTTTGCCCTGTTTAATGGCTTGGCCATAAGATTCTAAAACACGGCAACTGGTTGTACCTACGCCAATAATGCGCTGACGATTTTTTTTAGCCCGAGCAAGTAGTTGAGCTGATTTTTTAGTAATAGAAACATATTCGGAATGCATTTTATGATCAATAATATTATCTTCTTTAACCGAAGCAAAAGTACCTAGCCCAACATGTAAAGTTACTGGCACTAATAACACTCCAAGCGCAGACAATTGCTTTAACAAACGCTTAGTAAAATGTAAGCCAGCGGTTGGTGCCGCCACTGAGCCGATATTTTTCTTAGCAGCATAAACAGTTTGATAGCGCACTCTGTCTAAATGTTGCTTCTCATTTGGAGTGATATAGGGCGGCAGGGGCATACGTCCAATTCTTTCTAAAATTTTCCAAAATTTTTCTTTTTCAAAATTGAAAGAAACCAACCAAGTGCCATCACCTTGATCTGCAAGCAATCTGCCTTCTAAGCCAAGTCCAAGCACAATTATAGCGCCAGCTTTTACCTTGCCTCCGATTAAACACTCCCAAATAAAAGCTTGCTTATGCTTATGTAAAAAAACTTCGACGCGACCACCTGTTTCTTTTTTATGACCTAATAATCTCGCCGGGAAAACCTTAGAATCATTAATAACTAAAATATCTCCCTTTTTTAAAATCTTTGACAAATCATCAAAACGACGATGAATTATCCCGCCATTATTTTTATCCAAACATAAAAGCCGGGCATGGTCGCGCGGCTTAGCTGGCTCTTGAGCAATTAACTCTTGAGGCAATGAGTAATCAAAATCTTTTAAAGACAGCATAAATAAAAAAACTTAAGCTATATCTCTACTTTTACTAAGATGAGTATAGGCGGCGGCCGTAGCTAAGCGTCCTCGTGGAGACCTGTCTAAAAAGCCTAACTGTAATAAATATGGTTCATAAATATTTTCTAAAGTATCGATTTCTTCGCCAGTAGCGGCGGCTAAAGTATTTAAACCAACTGGTCCGCCTTGAAATTTATCAATTAATGTATTGAGGATTTTGCGATCAACTGCGTCAAGTCCCAGTTGATCAATGCCTAATAAAGAAAAAGCATCGGCACAGGCGGCCTGACTAATCTGCCCAGCATTTTTAACCTGACAGTAGTCTCGTACGCGTTTTAATAAACGATTAGCTATACGCGGCGTTCGTCGCGAACGACCAGAAATAGCTTTAGCTGCCTCTATTGGTAAATCTATTTTAAATATATTAGCACTACGAGTGATAATTTTTTCCATTTCATCAGCTTGATAAAATTCTAAGTGATGAGAGAGTCCAAAACGATCACGCAAAGGAGCCGACAATAAACTTGCTAAAGTGGTAGCGCCAATAATAGTAAAATGCGGCAAATCTAAGCGCAAGGTTCTAGCGCTAGGCCCTTTACCCATAACAATATCTAAAGCATAGTCTTCCATGGCGGGATATAATATTTCCTCAACTGTCTTAGGTAAGCGATGAATCTCGTCGATAAAAAGAATATCTCCTTCTTCAAGATTGCTTAAAATAGCGGCTAAATCACCACTTTTTTCAATGGCCGGTCCTGAAGTGACTCTTATATTAGCCCCCATTTCATTAGCAATTACGTGGGCTAAGGTGGTCTTACCTAGGCCGGGAGCTCCATACAATAAAACATGCTCAATTGATTCTTTTCTTTGTTTAGCGGCGGAAATTGCTATCTCTAAGTTAGCCTTAATATCTTTCTGTCCGACATACTCACTTAAAAAACGAGGACGTAGAGTCATCTCCAGAACTTCTTCTTCAATTGTTTCTTGCGGATCAAGCAAGCGTTTTTCGTCTGACATAAATTATTATTATTAATCCCAAGTTTGATGACCGTCGCCTTCAATATCAATAATTAATCCTAGAAACTTTGGCTTCGAGCCTAAATTAATATCTAACCAAGCCTTAATTGAAGCCAGCCACTCACGTCGTTTCATATAATCGATATTTGCATAATAACGTTTATCAGCATGACAGCCCCAAGCGTCAATATCTAAATGCTGAGAAATATAAAGCGCTCTGGATAGATGAAAATCTTGAGTGGCAATCAACAATGAATTTAAAAGAAATATATTCTTAGCTCTATAAATGCTATCAAAAGTATCAAAACCAGCATGATCTAAAAATATGTCTTCTGGGGCCACATTTTTATCCAAGAGGTAGTCTTTACCGGCATTAACCTCATCATAAAAAGCACTACCATGATCGCCACTAACTAATATTTTTTTAACCAAACCAGCCTGATACAAATCAACAGCGGTGTCTAAGCGATCGGCAAAGACAGGGCTAACTTGTTCTTTGCTATATACCTTGGCGCCAAGAACTAATACAGCTGGTCGCTGCCCCTTAATATCAGCAATACAATTTTCTACTATAAAATTATCATAAGAAGCTACTCTTTGCTGAATGAGCCACAAAGACCAAAGAGCAAATATTAAAAAATAAACTAGCCAACGAATTTTAATATATCTACCCAACATAAGAAAGTAATGAATTAATTAAAAATAAGAATTAAGATTGATTAAATTCACAAATACGATTGAAGTCACAAAATTTACACATTTGTGACGGTTTGGGAGTAAAATCTTTAGACTTTATTGCTTGAATTTGTTTATTTATTTCCAATTTTAGTTTTTCTTTTTCTGTCTCTTTCGGGGTAAAGGCTAAAAACGTCCCATCTTCAACATAGTAATATTTTAAAGACAAAACTTTAATTTGTAAAACTTCTTCTAAAAATAACTGATAAAGGATAAGCTGTCGGCGATCTTTCCAGAGTAATTTATCTTTAGGGCGACCAGTCTTGTAATCAATAACCTCAACACCACCCTCAAGAGAATCAACCCTATCAATAGCGCCTTTCAGTGTTTCACCTCCAATTTTAAAAGAAAAATTTTTCTCTAAAAATAATATTTTTGGATGAGCCCCCTCTTTAAGATTAAAGGCAGAAATAAAATTTTTCAAAGCTGTTTGAGCACGCTTATAATAATCATTCCGTTGTTCACTGCTTTCATAACCATCGCCGACCCAATGCGTCGCCAAAAGGCTCTCTAAACGCTTCAAACTAAATAAATTTTTATCCTCCTCACTACTAAACAGGCTAGCCTGAGGGCCACTTATAGCTGGTTTTAAGAAATCATAAAAAATATTATGCATCACTCGACCAAAAATTAAACTTGGTTTATCTTCAGGCGCTGGAATTTTTAAAATAAAGGCAAACTTGTATTGTAGAGGACAATTGTCATAAGCTGCTAATTGGGAAAAGGAGAATTTTTTTGGTAATTGATCGGTCGACAGTTCGGCCTGTAAAAAGTCAGCTCCTTCATTTGCTAAATCACGCAGCAATTCATTATTAATAGACCCACTATTGAAGACATCACTTTGTAATCCTGCCTCTTCAATAAAACGAGAAGCTTTTTTCTCACGAGCGCCACCATAATCTTTAGCGCTAGTAATATATAATTCTTCTTTAGCTCTAGTTAGGGCGACATAAAATAGTCTACGCTCTTCTTCAATATGAGCATCTTTGGAATCAACTAAAACTTCCTTAACTAAGCCTTCCGGTAAAGGAATTTTTTCACTTCTATTAATGGTAGGGAATTTTTTATCTGCCAGATTAACCAAAAAAACGTAAGAAAACTCTAAACCTTTAGCGGCATGAACTGTCATCACCTTAACACTGTCTTGATCAACAAAATCTAATCGTAAAGAGCCAGTTTCACCGGCCTCTAATTCTAAATTCATCATTTCCATTAAATCTTTTAATCTAGTATCAGGAGCACCCTCTTCTAATCGCTTAACTTTTTGATAAAATTGATTGAGATAGGAAAATGATTCCTGGTCAGCATCAATATCAAGATCTTTTAATAAGCCTGACTCTTCAACAAACTTAAAATATAAACGACTAGGCAAAGTATTGGCCACTAGCTTCGAATGTTTTTCAATTAAGGCCAGCAAACGACGAATAGCCGGCAAGGCCTCTGGGCTTAAATCATTAACTAATTCCGCTCTTTGCAAAGTTTCAAATAAAGACCAGGCTTTTCTGCGAGCAAACCTATTTAAACTAATAACATCACTATGACTAACCCTAAAAGGGCTTAAATTTAAAACTCTAAACAGAGCTGAGGATTCATGATAATTATCTAATAAGCGTAAGTAAGCTAAGCAATCCAAAATAATTGATTTATAATAAAGGCCGCGCAGAGATACAAATTGATTAGGAATGCCATGGCGAGTTAACTCTTTAACAAATTGTGAGGCAGTATCATTTGATCGCGCTAAAATAGCAAAATCAGACCAATCTGTATCTTTACCTTCCGCTTGATCGCGTTTATAAATAGTTAATATTTTATCAGCCACTAGAGACAGCTCGTCATCCTGTCTCTCCAATAATAAGAACACAGGAGCTTGGCCTCGCTCAGAGCTCTCACCTTTAGCAATTAAGGTTTTATCTATATGTAATTTACTTTCTAAACGATTAGGATTGTTGTGACTAATAAATTTATGAGCTGTGTCTAAGATATCCTGACGAGAACGATAGTTATCAGTTAAAATGATTTCAATGGCGTCTGGAAAATCATCTTTAAACTGCATGATATTAGCCAAAGAAGCGCCACGAAAACGATAAATTGCCTGATCATCATCGCCAACTACCATTAAATTATTGTTGGGAGCCGCTAATAATTTAACTAACTCATACTGAGCCCAATTGGTATCCTGGAATTCATCGACCATCACATACATAAACTTTTCTCGATAATACTTCAAGATATTAGGGCGTTCGCGCAGAAGTTTGAGAGCATATAAAATCAAATCACCAAAATCAAGCCAACTATTTTCTAACAACAACTCATTATAAGTCGCATAAGCACCGGCTAATTCTTGTAAGCGATCACTCTCTAAAATATTACCATCGGAATCATCTTCATTGTCAGCATCAACTTTCTTATCGTCAGTAATAATGGTCTCATTTTTTACATTCTTCGCATAAGCTAAATATTCTGCAGACGAAATATTTTCATCTTTAAGACGAGAAAAGTGTTTTAATAATTCAGAAATAAACTTAGTGGGGTTACCTAAAGGTCGATAATAATTTAGATTGAAGCGATCAAAATTTTTCTTAATCACCATCCACTGTTCAGTCGAAGTCAGCAAGCGAAAATCGGCCGGCAAGCCAATATCTAAAGCATGTTCACGTAATAAACGCTCACAGAAACTATGAAAAGTATTAATCCAAAGATCTAGGTATCCATAAGGAAGCAAGCGGTCGGCCCTTTCTTCCATTTCTTGAGCTGCTTTTTCAGTAAAAGTTAAAAGTAAAACGCGGTCGCTCTGAATTTTTTCTTGCTCTAAAATCTGAGCCAAACGATTTACTAGCACGCTAGTTTTACCAGTGCCGGCGCCAGCTACCACTAATAAAGGACCCTGCCGATGATTAACGGCCATTAGTTGCTTATTATTAAGTTTAGTGATTCTTGGCTGCATAGAAAGATTTATTTCCTTTAAAGCTTGAGCATTTTAAGCAGGCTAGAAAGATTATGCTCTTTAACTGGACCGATAATAGCTAAATTTAAGTTTTTATTTTTCATAATTCTTTGAGCAACTTGGCGGATATCGGCCACGGTAATAGTGCGTAACTGTTTGTCTAATTCTGCCGGCTCAATAAACTTATGGCGTAATATCGCCTGTCGACCATACCAACTCGCCACATCATCACTTGTTTCAAGCTGCATTAATAATCGTCCAGACATCAAATCTTTGGCTCGAGATAATTCTTCCAAGCTCACATCCTCATTAGCAATACGTCGATACTCCTCTAAAATTATGCTCACTGCCTCTTTAGCTTTATCTTTAGGAACTCCAGCCTGAGTCGCTAAATAGCCAGAATCAGAATATAACTCGGCCGAACTTTTAACATAATAAGCCAAACCGGAACGTTCACGCAAAGAAATAAATAGACGAGAGCTCATTGATCCGCCTAAAATTACGCTCAACATTTTTAAAGCTAACTCTTGCCTATCTCCAACCGGGAAAGTTCTAACCGCTAAAGATAAATTAATCTGATCAGTGGCCTTAAAAACACTTTTAGCATTCGGCTTTACCTGCCTTTCTTTAACCGCTAATTTGTTCTTCCAGTTATTAATAGGAATCTGACCAAATATTTTTCTGGCCTGCCGACTATCACTCTCTTTAATAGCTCCACTTAAAATAACGGTGATACTCTTAGCTCCATACTGACGCTTGAAATAGCGAATAAAATCACTACGCTTAAAGGCTTGAATGTTTTTCTTGGTTCCAATTGTATCCCAGCCAGCAGGAGTATCACCATATAGACAAAATTCAAGCACGTCTTCAACGTGCATTAAAGGATTATCTTCGTACATATTTAACTCCTCAATAATCACACCTTTTTCTCGCTCAATTTCTTCAGACTCAAACTTAGAAGCAGTCAACATATCACCCAAAATATCTAAAGCTTGAGATAATTTACCCTCAGCTACTTTTACGTAATAACCGGTGTACTCTTTGGAGGTGAAAGCATTATATTCACCCCCTAAAACATCAAGTTCAGCCGATAAAGTTAAAGTATCAGGACGGCGCTTCGTTCCTTTAAAAAACATGTGTTCTAAAAAATGAGAAAGGCCACTTTCAGGTCGGTTTTCATATTTAGAGCCGGTTTTAACCATAATCAAAGCAGTGGCCGTCTTTACGCCCGACATTGGCACTAATATTAAAGGAATTTTGTTAGCTAAACTTAATTTTTTATATTTATACATATTTTAATAGTTATGTTCTAAATTTAACATATCTCTGTTATAATGGAAAGCGAAGATAAATAGCTTAATTTACTTAAACAATATGCCCTACAAACAAAAAGATACGAACTCCTTTTTAGAACATGGCCAAGTTTATAAAATAAAAAAGGTGCGTGACATGGCTGAAGGTGAAAAGCCTCGTGAGAAGATGATTCTTGATGGGGCCGGCTCATTAAGTTTAGCCGAATTATTATCTGTTGTTTTGGGAGTAGGCACAAAAAAAGAAGAGGTCTTCTCAATGGCCTCCAGACTTTTACGAGAATATGGAGAAAAAGCAATCGCCACGCAGAAGAATCCATCAATAATTGCTAAAGATCTCAACATACCAGAAACCAAGGCCTGCCAAATAGTTGCCTGCTTTGAACTAGGGCGACGCTTATTTCAGAAAAAACCAGGAGGATTGATCACAATCCGCAACGCAAAACAGGCTTACAGCTATCTAAAAGAAATGGAAAATTTAAAAAAAGAACAATTTAGAGGACTATATTTAAATAATCACTATCAACTTGTTCATGATGAAGTTATTTCTATGGGCACTATTGACTCCTCGCTAGTACATGCCCGTGAAGTTTTCCGACCAGCACTTGAATACGGTGCCACCGCTATAATTATCGCTCACAACCACCCTTCCGGGCTAACTAAAGCCAGTCGGGCTGACACCGAAATAACTGACAATCTATTGGCAGCTGGCAACATTTTAGGCATTGAGCTACTAGATCATCTTATTATTGGTAAAAATAAATTTTTAAGCATAATTTAATGGTAACTGTTAATAAACAATACAAAATTAAAAGCTCTGTTAAGGTTTTAAAGGATGCTAGCAGCGTTAAATTTCACGTGGATAATAATGATTATTTTGGCACAGCTGCTACTCTAATTCATCTTATGCATGAACAGTTAGCGGAACAGATAAAAAAAGCACCCGCTAAAGACAGGGCGCTGGTTAATAAAGCTTTCAAAAATTTAGAACAGGATTTAATTTTACTACAAAAAGATTATCAAATTAAAGCAAAACAGAAAGCTAGCCACAAACTCGCCAAAGGTAGACTAAAGAGCCAATGATCAAATAAGGTTAATATAAATAAAGCTATAAATATTCCTAGAAGTCGGTGTTTCCGACTTTTTTTGTACATTAAATACCATAGACCGACTAAAGCAAAAAGAAAAAATATACCGCTTTCAGTCGCCGCTAATAACCAATAATTGTGTGCTGGCTGATAATACCAAATGGCTTGCCCCTGACCTCGCTGCAAATCGTAACGATAATCAGACCCAGTTGAACTACCTAAACCGACACCTAAAAAAGGAGATCTAACAAAATCTTTCCAAGCCCGTTGATTATAAGTTTGCCGTTCACTTAAAGAGATATTTTCCAAACGACTTTGCGTGTTTGTGCGGGCTAAGATTAAATTTCCATATAGCCCAAAAAATAAAGCAACCATCAAGGCTGAAAGAAAAAATAGAGCAGGTGCAGGGCGAAGTTTATCGAAACGTAAACGCCAGTTTTTTATAACAACATAGATTAAACCAACGGCTAAGGCTAAAATTGCGGCTCGTGAAAACGAAACTAAGGTTGCCAAAAAAAATAAAACATAAGCGCCTAAAAAATAAGCGCGCATTTTTAATTTTTGTTCATCAAAAAATAAATAAGCACTAACAAGAGCGGCTAAAGACATTAACCCACCAAAGATATTAGGATGATCACTAGCGCCGTAAGCTCGCAACCAACGCCCGGAGCCTGTTTCAATCACGATTGCACCCAAATCACTAGCCTGATGATAGGCCATACCTAAATATTTACTAGCAAAAGAAATTTGAGTTAAGAATTGACCTAAGCCGATAAGCGCCTGTAAACCCAGACTAATAAGAAAAATTAAAAGTAAGCGTCGACGAATTATTGGAGAAAGCTGACTAATAATAAAATAAAAAATGAGGGCCGTTAACAAAAGCAGAAAACGATATAAAGAAAGGTAATGATCTTCAGATATAAAAGTTGAAAGTAAAGAAAAAATTACTAAACCAGAAATTAAAACTTTTGATAATTTTCCTAACTTTTTCCAAAAATTAAAACTTAGTAAACCGCTGGGAATCAATAAAAATAAACTTAAACATAATAAAAACACGGCTGCAAATAATGATATTTCCCAATAGTTATTTGCCGCTGACCTTAATATTAACTTAGTTTGCCACGGTAAAGTAAAAACTGTCAGATACAAACAGCCTAAACCTAAGCGTTGCCCAATATTTTTATCCATCAAATAAACGCTTTAAACGCTCTTGATAACGACGAGCGAATTCTTTTCGTCGATCAAGTAAATATAATTTTAAAATTCCCTGTTTGATAACAACACGAGAGTCTAAATTGGCTTTTTGTTTTAAAGCTAAAGGCATAATAGCCATCTGTAGAGATTCAGCTTTTTTTTCTAAAAAATCTATAAAAATGCGCCATGATTTAACCACGAACTGCGGCTTGTACCAAGCGTCTGGTGACTCACGATAAGATTGATTACTCAAAATAAAATCACCGTTAGGTAAATAATCTTTCAACCATGTATTTTCAGATATTAATTGATGATAATAAGCGCCACGATCGTATAAGGGATACAGGCCGGCCAGCCAGAAATTAAAATATTGATCATCTGACCCCATGGTCATGCTTTGTAAATTTAGATGTTCTGTGTCTATATAGAAACTTAAGCAGATTTTATCTCTTTTTTTAGTCGGCGTTGGTCGCTGTCTTAATATTTTCATTAAACCCGCACAAAATAAGCGTGTCAACCAAATTCTATTTTCTTTAGCAATAATAAAAATATCAATATCACTGCCGTCACGCAAGTTATGATGCCCAATCAAATTACTTAAAGCAACTAAGCGGACTGTTGGTAAAAGACTAAATAAACGCACCGCCCTATGAGCAATCTTTAATTTACGATTAGTAAAATGATAACGCTGCTTACGGATATTAAGTAGCTCTCCCTGTCCTGGTAAAAAATAGAAACCCTGTCTTTCTTCCAGGCACTTATCCGTTACTAATTTTTTGAGTTCTGGTGGAATCTCCTCAAACTCAGCCGCAATACCTAAATAACGCCAAGCCTCATAAGCAGTTAAAGGGTAGGAGAATAAATCAAAAAAAACGACAATTTTAATGATTGCCTCAGACAACTCACTTAAATTATCGATGTTTTCAGACATAAAATTTATTTTGGTCTCTCTATTTCTAATGTTTCAATTTTACTCTCACCGCCAGTAATTTTAATTACATCTTTATCAATCTTTTTAAATTCATGATAAGCGTTATTATAATGATTTACTGAAGTCGAAAGACTGCCGCCCAATTTCTTTAAAAAATCATCATAACTAAGCATGTGTCGGCCTAATTTTTCAATATTCTTTTTTATTTCCTTAGCGCTTTCTTCAATCTGCATAGCTTTTAGTCCCTGCAAAACGGTTTGTAAATAAGCTAAGAATGAAGTTGGTGAAACAATAATAACTTTCTTATCGCGAAAGGCGTATTCAATTAAATCACGCGTATTCACTTTGACATTACCGACCGAGTTAACAAGTAAGTCATAATAGATTGCCTCTGAGGGAATAAACATGAAAGCAAATTCTAAAGTTCCCTTTTCTGGTAGAACATATTTGGAAGTTTCATCAATACGATTTTTTAAATCTTGTTTAAACTGAGCCTCAATTTTTTTACGCGCTTCCGGCTCGCTAGTATTTAATAAGCGTTCATAATTTTCTAAAGAAAATTTAGCATCAACCGGAATAATCTTATCTTTTACAAAAACAACCGCATCAACAATTAATTCTTTACCCGTCTTTTCATTCTTGCCCATTGAATATTGCAGAGCATATGATTTTGGCGGTAAGACATTTTTTAAAGTTTCTTCTAGATAATATTCCCCCAAAACTCCTCTTTGTTTAGGGTTCTTTAAAATATCCTGCAAGCTTTGTAATTGAGAAGAGAAATTAACTACCTGTTTATTAGTTTCATCCAGCTTAGCTAATTTTTCCGTTACATCAGCAATTAGCTTGGCTGACTGACCACTAATATCTTGGATTACTTTGGTTGTTTGAGCAAATTGACCTTGACTAGCCCGATGAGTTTCGCTCAATTTTCTGTCTAATTCTTGGCGCATTTCTGTATTTTGCAAGGCTAATTGTGATAATTTCTCTGACTGTTGGGCTAAACGCTCTAAAGTTGTCACCGCTTGAGCATCAGCCAGCGGATTCTTTCTCTTTAGTAATAATAAGATGACAAAGATTAAACCAGCTAATATTAAAGCAAATATTAAGATTAAGATTGTATTATTCATATACTTTTAATTATAGCCCACTTTCCCTTTTTGGTGTAGTGCTTGACTTTTATATCAAATTATTCACATTTAAAAATGTTAGGAAGCAGGACCCGCTTACAATTGTAAGCGGGTTTTTTCTTTAACAAAAAGCCATCTAATTAAAGACGGCTTTTTTAAAATAAAAATTATAATCTTTAAATAAATTACACCCAAGTCACACTAGCGACTCTATCCTCTGGGTCCTTAAAGCGCATAATGCGAACACCCTGAGTATCGCGACCTAAAGTATTAACTGATTTAAAAGGCATACGAATAACCTGTCCATTATTAGAAATAATAACTAAATCACGTCCATCCATTGAATCAGCATTAACTAAAAAAGCATTGGTAATTTCGCCGGTCTTATCAGTTACTTTGGCCGTCTTAATACCGCTACCACCACGGCCCTGCACCTTATAAACAGACAGGTCCGTTCTCTTGCCGTAGCCATTAGCCATGATAATTAATATCTGATAGTTACGTTTCTGGGCCTTATCAGTTTGAGCAACGCCCATACCAACAATAGTATCATCTTTATGTAAGCGCATGCCATGGACACCAGTGGCATTGCGACCCATATCTCTAACATCAGTTTCTTTGAAGCGGATCGCTTGCCCCTTAGAAGTTACTAGACTGATATGATCACTACCTGAGGTCGGCTTTGCCCAAATCAACTTATCATCTTCTCTTATTTTAATTGCAATTAAACCGCTGCGACGAACATTATCAAAAGCAGCTAGCTTAACCTTCTTAACTAAGCCTTTTTCTGTAGCAAAGAATAGATACTGACTACCAAAAATCTTATCTAAAGGCAAAACTGAAGTTACTTGCTCTCCACCAGTAAGTTGCAAGAAGTTCACAATTGAATTTCCCTTAGCGATACGAGAGGCCTGAGGAATTTCGTGAGCTTTCAATTGGAAAACACGGCCACGAGTAGTAAAGAACAGCATATCGCTATGAGTAAAGGTGCTAAACATGAATTCAACTGTATCCTCTTCTTTAGTAGTTAGCCCCATCACCCCTTTACCACCTCGAGCCTGAACCTTAAAGGTGTCTGGCTCTAGACGTTTAATATAGCCATCGCGAGTCATCATGACCACTGTTTCTTCATTTGGCACTAAATCCTCTAAGCTAAACTCCTTCACGCCATGAACCATAACAGCAGTGCGTCTAGGATTATCAAACTTATCTGACATAACAGTAATCTCCTCTTTAATAATTGCCCTGATTCTAGATACCGAAGCTAAAATTGCTTCTAACTCTTTAATGATCTTCTGCTTGTCCTTCCATTCTTGTTCAATCTTTAAGCTTTCCAGATTAGCCAAACTCTGTAACTTCATCTCTAAAATTGCCACTGCTTGGCGCTCAGATAACTTAAACTTCTTGATTAAACTAACGCGCGCCACATCTTTATCCTTTGAAGCTTTAATAGTCTTAATTACTTCATCAATATTCTTTAAAGCAATTAATAGCCCCTCTAAGATATGAGCTCTATCTTTAGCTTTGTCTAATTCATATTGAGTGCGACGACGAATAACAGTTTCGCGATGCTTAATATATTCTTCCAAAATTATTTTTAAAGTTAAAACTTTTGGCTGAATGCCATCAATAAGAGCCAACATATTCACATGAAAAGTTGTCTGCAAAGAGGTGTGTTTATACAAAGCATTAAGAATCTTTTTTGGATAAGAATCTTTTTTAAGTTCAATTACAATTCTAACCCCATCTTTATCAGATTCATCACGCAAAGTTTTAATACCGTCCAGCTTCTTATCCTTAACTAAATCAGCTATTTTTTCTACTAAAGTTGCTTTATTAACCTGATAAGGAATTTCAGAAATAATAATATGGAAAGCGCCACCTTTTTGTTCTTCAATTTCTGCTTTTCCACGTAAAACAATGCCTCCCTTACCAGTGGCATAAATAGCCATGATATCTTTTTGATTGTAAATAATGCCAGCAGTTGGAAAATCAGGACCCTTAACAAACTTCATTAATTCTTCAGTATCAGCCTCTGGTTTTTCTAATAGATAGCAAATAGCTTGAGTTAATTCGCCAAGGTTATGAGGAGGAATATTAGTCGACATACCCACAGCGATGCCCATGGTGCCGTTGAGCAAGAGGTTTGGTAATTTAGCTGGCAATACTTGTGGCTCATCATGTGAGCCGTCGTAATTAGGAGAAAAATTAACCGTGTCTTTTTCAATATCAAATAACATTTCCTCGGCTATCCCTGCTAACTTAGCTTCCGTATAACGCATAGCGGCCGCTGGATCACCGTCCATTGAACCATAGTTTCCTTGCCCGCGTACTAAAGGATAGCGCATAGAAAAATCTTGAGCTAAACGAACCATTGAATCATACACCGCGCTATCGCCATGCGGATGATATTTACCTAAAACCTCACCGACAACCGTAGCTGATTTACGGAACTTAGCGTTAGCACGCAAGCCAATACTCCACATCGCATATAAAATACGACGATGAACTGGCTTCAAGCCATCGCGCACATCAGGTAGAGCACGAGAGACAATCACGCTCATCGCATACTCTAAATAAGAATTGCGCATTTCATCAACCAAAGGCTGATCTCTAACTGTACCAAATTCAGTTTGACGATCCTTATTGGCTGCTGGAGGTAAAGGAGCTTCTTCCTCCTCAATTTTTTCATTTTTTTCTAAATCTTGTTTTTTATTCATATCTATATCAATAAGCAATTTGAGTGATAGCTTCACAACCAGGCGGAATGACACAAGGCCTTGACTGTCCCACGGTTGGCATACAATTAATGTAAGGCGGGCAATCGGCTGTTATAGCATCTCCTAGCGGTAATTTATTTTCTAATTCTTTTAAAAACTTTTGTGATTCAGTCGAAGTGGCGGTTGAAGTAGACGTTCCCATATCTTCTGGAGCGACTGATTCATCTAGCTCTTTATTATTAATATTTTCTAACATAACGTCTAAGAAATCTTTTTCTTCCGTGCTTGTTGCTGGCATATTAAAATTCTGACGCGCCGTATCGATGGTCTCTTGTATTTCTTGTCGCCACGAATTATTTTCCTCTGTATTTATATTTGTTTTTTTTGAGGAAAAAGAAAAACTTAAACTCAGCATCCACAAAACAAAAACAATAATAGATAAAACAATCACACCAACTTTCATAATAAAGCGTTTTTTTTCTTCAGCCGCAATTGTCTTATCCTCAGGCGTAGACATAAGATGTTTTATTCTTTAATACCATCTAGATTTACATCGTAAAGAATTTGCTCGGCCACCAGACGGTAGCCCATAATTTCTTCTTTGTTAAACCAAAGAGAAATTTCTCTCTCTGCTTCGCTTACTTCATCAGAACAATGAACTAAATTACGGACTGCCCTTTCATCACGATTAGCTAATTCGTATGAGTCTAAAGTCATGTCTCCACGAATGGTGCCAACATCGGAAGTAGCAGGTTCAGTGCCACCAACTATTTTTTTAATAACAGAAACAGCCTGATTTCCCTCCCAAATCATAAAAACAACTGGGCAACAGCTCATAAAATTAACTAGAGCGCGAATAATATCTTTACCATATTCAATTGCTTCTTTTTCAACTGGCATGCCCATGTCTGTACGATTCTGAACGGTTAAGGCGCCCTTCTTTTCAAACCAAGCATCATCTTTATTATAGTGCTTCCATAAAGTATCTTCAGAGGCAAGCCCAAATTTCATAGCTACTAATTTTAAACCAGCACTTTCAAAACGCTTAATAGATTCGCCAATTAAACCACGTTGAATGGCATCAGGTTTAAGAATTACGAAAGTTCTTTCTTGCTTTGGGTGATTCATATAAATGTTTATTTACTATTTAAATTAATTAATATTTTAAAATTACTAACTCCATGTCTTCCTGAGGCAAATCTCTTTTGCTAATTTTTAATTTATCTTCATAAGAAGGAGTAAGCCCTAATCCTTTAATAAACTTATCAACTGGATCTAGACCCTCAATCTTTAGATCAGGTGTATGATAGTGCATTGGCACTACGATTCGAGGCTCTATCTGATTAATTACTTCTATCGCCTTACTAGCATTTAAAGTATATTTACCCCCAACCGGCACTAATAATATATCAATACCAGATAATTTTTCTAACTGAGCGTCGTTTAAAGTTTCGCCTAAATCACCAAGATGCACAATAGAAATATCTTCAACTTCAAAACGAAAAATAATATTTTTACCCCTTTCCTTGCCGCCATCAGTATCATGAAAAGAATCAATCCCTTCCACTAAAATATTTTTTACATCATACTCACCAGCACAATCAATAACAAAAGGATTCCCGCGCAAAGCGGCAACATTATTATGATCTTCATGTTGATGAGAAACCGTGACAATATTAGCTTCACAATTAGGCATTTTTAGACCGAAGTCTTTACCGTAAGGATCAGTGATAACAGTTATACCATCTGGTCCAATTTTATCTTGTATTTTAAAACAGGAATGCCCTAGCCAAGTAAGTATCATACGCGTAAGTATCTAATTAAAGCCAGTAATTTGGCTAAAAAATAAAAAAATAATTATTGATAATAACAATAAAAATAGGTCCTCCAACCTTGTTTTTATTATATCAAAGCCCAAGCCTTCGGTCAATTTAAGTGTTTGAGAATAAAAAAAGACCCACACTTTTATTTTCAAATAAATGAAAATATTAGTGTGAGCCAGTGAGACATAATTTTAGAAGGTACTGTAGCCGCCTTCTATTTTTATGATGTTTCTTAAGTTATTGCGACCGAGAGTGATAACACGCTCCCCCTCCGCAATAATAAATTCTACATCAGCTTGGTATTTTATACCTTGCTGAAAGAATTGAATTGATAGGGAGTTGAAGCCAATCTTTAAATCGGCTTTACCCCTCAAAAATGAATTATCTTTAATGGCCCTTCCGCCCAGGGTGGTCCCCACAAATACTATCTTGTGAGGGAAGGAAGATCTCACTTTGATTTTTACCATATCGTCACTAATTTCAGAAATATTATTTTCTGTAATGACAACTTGATGTTGATCTTGTACCAGGATAAATTTAATTACAGCCTGAGAGAAGTTTCTCCCAGTAGAGCTAGAGTCATTATCTCTATCAACTAAGGCCGTAAATTGATACAAGCCAGGCGCCAATTCAATATTAGCTGATTCATCTCCAGACGCTAAAGAGATTCCCTTAAAGGGGCCATTTGATTGAACTGAAAATCTGTTTTTAGAAGTATTCTTAATGTTGACCAACTGCTTTTGTCCAGTTGGAACTTGTGCCTCATAAGGGGCATACTCCTCGTTAACAGTTTTGGCAATTTCACTCTGTGGCTTATCATTGCCAGTTAAGTCAGAAGGTCCGATGGCTAATTTATTGCCTTCAATTTTTTTCTCAACTTTGAAGGATTTAATTTTACCATCATGTTCAACCCGGCAAAACAATTTTGCGGTTGAGCCGGCATCAATAAAATGGATTAGGGCCTCTTGGCCTGGGTTCAATACTGTTTTTTTGCCTTGCGCACCAACTTCTAGTGCGGCATCAAAGGTATTTGTAAGGTATACCTGCGCTTGGGCAGATATAGTAATCAGCAGCACACTCAGTGCCAACATTGCAATTCTTTTCATTGTTTTCATCTTTGCGGTTTTTTTATTGTTAGTTTTTATTTTGATTTCAATGTTCAATATTTAAATTTCTACCTGATGAGAAATTCCCTTAACTTTAGCATTTTTAATAAATAATGTCAAGGATGACAAGCACTAGCTTAAAAACTACCGTTTTTTCCATAAAAACAAACTTATAGACTATTTTTACTGCTTTTAATTTTTTAAATAGAGCATACAATTATATATAAGCTAAAATAAATAACTTCACACGGCCTAAGCTCAAAAAATTAAGAATCAATAAAAAAGTTTTTGCTGTAAATTAAAAACAATAATATTTTTTGATTTAGCTACTGTTTGTAATATATAAATAAAAATATAAAGCCTAAAAAATCAGATAAAAGACAAAGCTATAAAAAATGCAATCAGCCAATAAATACGGGGCTTAGTCTAAGCCTTGACAGCTATTAACAAATGATATAAGATAGGGATACTTGAAACATAAAAATAGAATAGTTTAATCAAAACAAGGTATTTAATATATCTCTGTTTTTTTCTGTCCTAGGAAAATGTTTTTCAAGAAACGAACATTAACATCGTAAAACTTGGTGAAAATAAACAAAAAGAAATTTTGGTGCTAATCGGCATCAATTCGGATAAAAAAGTTAACCAGAATCTATTCACTTTTCATTTATGAAAAGTGATCTCTATACTAAACAGAGAGTTTGATCCTGGCTCAGGATGAACGCTGGCGGTGTGTCTAAGGCATGCAAGTTGAATGCTAGTAGCAATACTGGCATGGCAAACGGGAGAGTAACACATTGGTAACCTACCTCGAAGACGGGGATAACCTTGCGAAAGCGAGAATAATACCCGATAGTATGTCAGAACTCAAGTTCTGCCATTAAAGCTCCGACGCTTCGAGAGGGGCCTATGTCCTATCAGCTAGTTGGTAAGGTAAAAGCTTACCAAGGCTATGACGGGTAGCGGGCGCGAGAGCGTGACCCGCCTCACTGGGACTGAGAACTGCCCAGACTCCTACGGGAGGCTGCAGTCAAGAATCTTCCTCAATGGG